>NZ_JBBXMX010000019.1:0-94918 GCF_038442355.1 Methylobacterium guangdongense | reverse complement strand
GGCGGGCGCCGGCCGCGCCCTCGCCGGTGACGGTGACCGCCTGGCTGATCGGCCGGGTGACCGAGACCAGCACCTGCGGCTGGATCGCCTTGCCGGCGAGTTCGTTCTCGATCAGCCCCTGGACGTCTTGGGGCCGTCGGCCGGCGACCTTGATGCGGCCGGCATAGGGCACCGAGATGGCGCCGTCGCGCCCGACCGGCTGCTCGGGGATGAGGGCGGACTTGGAGCCGGCCGAGAAGCGGTCGGCCACCAGCGGTCCGGAGAACAGGCCGCCGGATCCGGCCTCCCAGATCGAGACCGAGACCATGTCGCCGATGCCGATGACCGGCTCGGTGGAGGGGCGGTGGTCGCCGAAGGAGGCGAGCAGGCTGTCCAGCGGGCGGCCGCGCAGGGCCTCGACCACCGCGGGATTGACGTCGATGATCTCGTAGCGGGTCAGCAGGCCGCCATCGGCGGTGGCCACCTCCGCCCCCGCCTGGATCGCACTCGCCGTCGGACCCGCCGCAGGCAGGTACGTGCACCCGCCGGCGGATCCGGCCGCCAGGGCGGCCATCAGGGCGGTGCGCGCCGTCTTACGCAGCATCACAGAGTCTTCTCCAGCCGATCCCGCGCCATCGCTGGCCCGGACCGGGACATCCAGTTAGATCGCCAAACGCTGCGATCGCTTTAACGGCCGTGCGACCGCCCTCGCGGAGGGCTGCATCATCCATCGCTAATACGTCACCAGCATGGCACCGCCACGCTTCGCGCCGGCAAGCTTGACCATATCACGGTGCGGCGGCGCTGTCCGCAGGCTCGGTCGCGATCGTACCGCGCAACGCCCGCCCCAGGGCGTCGGCCGCGATGTCGAGCCGGCGCGGGGGTGCCGCCGGCCGGCCGAACCGGAACAGCGCATAGTCGGTCGTCCGGCCGCCGAATCCCGGCGTGCAGGCGGGCAGCGAGGGGGCGTGATCGCCGAACACGCAGAGCGTCATGGTCTGGCCGCGCCCGGCGGCCAAGCGGTCGAGCCCGGCCACGACCGCCTCGACCATCTGCCCGGTATGGGCGACATGGTGCATGTACTGCGCCTGCGGATCGTCGAGGCCGGAGAGGCGGCCGGGCTTCCAGGGCCCGTGATTCTCCATGGTCACGCAGAACAGGAACAGGGGCGTGCGCCGTGCCCCGACCTCTGCCAGCAGGCGCTCGCCGAGGGCCACGTCCCCGACATAGGGGCCGACCCGCTCGGCCGTCCCGAACGCCTCCTCCATCACGAGGTCGCTGAAGCCGAAGGCCTCCATCACCTGCGCCCGGCGGAAGAAGTCCC
Source organism: Methylobacterium guangdongense (assembly GCF_038442355.1). Classification (NCBI taxonomy): domain Bacteria; kingdom Pseudomonadati; phylum Pseudomonadota; class Alphaproteobacteria; order Hyphomicrobiales; family Methylobacteriaceae; genus Methylobacterium; species Methylobacterium guangdongense. The sequence continues at coordinate 93,615 of NZ_JBBXMX010000019.1, read as the reverse complement.
GGTGGAACGGATGCAGGAACAGGGTGTCGTAGCCGCGGCTCCGGGCCAGCCGGGCGAGGCTCGTCGGCTCGTCGCCGCTGCGGGACGTGTAGGGGTCGTAGCGGCCGAAGCCGAGGGTTTCCGAGGGCCGCCCGGTCAGCACCGCGTGCTCGCTGCGCATCGTGTAGGCGCCGTGCGCCGGGACCTGGAGACGGCCGTACTGCGCGGCCCGGCTGCGGACCAGCTCCATCACCGGCAGGGCCGGGCCACCCAGGCGCTCCGGATCGATGAACGATTCGAGCTGGATCACCACCACCACGTCGTCCCCCGGGCCGGGGGGCAGTTCGGGCGGCTCGGGCACGGGCGCGCTGCCCGCGAAGGCCCGGGCGGCGTAGCCCAGAAGGCTCGCCGGCAGGCCGACCCGCGCCACGTCCGCCTCAAGGTCGGGGCGCGGAAACCAGCGGGCGATCAGCCGGGCGAGCGGCGGTCGCGGCGCGGCCCAGGCCAGGAGCGCGAGCAGCAGCGGCAGGCCGACGAGCGCCAGGACCCGCGGGAGGGTGGCGGCCGGCAACACGCTCGGCTCGGTCAGATACCAGAGCACGGTGACGCCCAGGGTGGCGAGGACCGGGATGCTGACCCGCGGATGCCACAGGGGCGGGATGTAGTAGAGCTGCGGGTGGCGCGGCACCTGCGGCAGCAGGGCGAAATCGCTGAACAGCAGCGGCTCGCCGATCACCGAGCGCTTGGCCCGGCTGACCACGATCAGCGCCGTGACGGAGATCACCAGGGTCAGGCCGGCGAGCCAGGGCCGCCAGGAGAATGCGAACCAGAACAGCAGGATCAGCAGGTAGCCGAGGAGCCGCAGGGCGAGATCCCGCGGGGCAAGGCTCGCCCGGGTGAGCGAATCCCCGGCGAAGAATTCCAGCGCGAGACAGAGCGCGAGCGCGAGGCCGGTGGCGATGAGGAACGTCGTCAAGACTCGAAACACTCGGCGTGGGGCAGCGTCAGCACTGCCGGGAAAAGATGTGCGCGGGCAAGGCGTTGCGGGCCGTTCCTGAAGCCGCGGAAGCGGAGCCGCCCCGGAGTCGCCCATCTGACAGCCGACATGAACGGCACGCGCTATCGCTTTGATGTCGCGGACACATCATGCCCTACCGTGGACCGGCCTCGCGGCCGACGCCCCTTCGGCTGCGCAGGGCCCGGACGATCGGGTTCAGGAGCCCGTAGCGCGCGCGCATCACCCAATGGGCGGTGCGGCCGATCGACAGGGCGCTGCGCGGGGCCGCCTCCCGGGCCGCGCTCAGGCGGTCGAGGAGCTGCTCCGGGCTGCACGGCTTCATCGCCACGGGGTCGAGATAGCGCGGGTAGAGAATCATCGCCCCCGCGACCAGCTCGTCGAGGCCGAGCCGACGGCCGCGATCGGCCCCGGGGGCCAGGTCCTCCGACAGGCCCCAGCCCGCGTAGAACGGCCGGCCATGGGTCGCCACGGTCAGGCCGCGGATCAGCGCCTCGAACCCGGCGAGCGACGTCATGGTCTCCACGTGATGCACCCGGTCGAGGAGATCGACGATGCTGATGCCGGCGACGATCCGGTCGGCGAGCATTAGCGCCTCCGCCTCCGGGATGAGGCCCGGGCGGAAGCCGGCCTCCACGTCGGGGTGCGGCTTGTAGAGCAGGAACGCGTCCGGATTGCGCCGCCGCGCCGCCTCAAGCAGCGCCCGGTTCGAGCGGACCAGCGGGGAGCCGTGCCGGACCGAGGCGTCGTCCTCCACCTGGCCCGGCACCAGCACGATCTTCCGGCCCGCGGGCCAGTCGAGGGCGGCGGCGTCGAGCCCGACATTGTACTTGCTGAGCCGGCGCGCCACGACCTCCTCGCGCAGGCGCTTCGCCCGGGCGACGAGATCCGGCGTGAAGTCCGACTCCGCCAGCAGGCGCTGCAGCCGGCTCTCCCGGCGCGGGTCGTAGTAGATGCCGAGATCGTCCACCACGATCGAGGCGCCGGGCTGCAGGCTCGCGCCGAGGCCGACCGAGCGCAGGAACCCGTCCTCCACCCGGGCAAGCGGCAGCCCGGCCTCCGCGCAGGCCGCCTCCAGCTGGCCCGGCGCCCGGGTCGCCCAGGCGAGGACGCGGCCCTGATGGCGCTGCCCCGCCGCGACGGCGGCCTCGGTGGTCATGGTGTGGAGCGGGCGTCCGGCGGGGCCGGCTCCCAGCACGTCGAGGGCGGGCCGCTTCCAGCGCGACATCCCGACATAGATCACCCGGCGGTCGTTCTCGGCGAAGCGCGCCCGGAGCCACGCCACCCGCTCCGTGCAGGCCGCCCGATCGATCGGCGCCCGGGTCCAGGGATCGAGGTAATGGACCCCGCCGTCCCCGCCGAGCGGCCGTCCGTCGAGGCTGATCCGCAGGGAGGCGAAGCCGCGCTCCGGATCGTCGTAGGGACTCAGAAGCGGGCCGGGCGCGACCGCGAGGCGGCGGCGGCCCATCAGCTCGAGCAGCCGGTCCGCCGCGCTCCCCGCCCCCCAGGCCACGCCGGCGGCGCCGGGATGCACCCGCCCGAAGGCGAGGCCCGTCGCGGCCTCGATCTCCGCCCGGAGGCGGCGGATCGTCCGGCCGGTCGCGTAGAGCGACAGGGGCGGTTCAAGGGGCATGGTCTCGACGCATCTCTGGTTGTCGGGCTCCGCACCACCGGGGGGACCGGGGGGACCGGGAGGACCGGGAGGTTCGCCCGCCTGTAGCGCATTTTCGCGCCGATGGCGTGGAATGGACAGTGTGGGATTTCGGGGACAACCCGGCCGGTTCCGCAGCCGCGCCATACACCTGAAAGGATTTGGACATACCGTCGCCGTGATTGGCCGCTCAATCCGAGTCGGAGCCGCAAATCCGCGACCGTTGCAGACGGGCCACGCGGGTGCGGAAATGCCGTGCTGCGGCACGGCCTTGGATTGCGAGGCCGCGGGGCCTCGTGCCACCTCACGGCAACGTGCCGGGCCGGTTCGGTCAGTCCCAGGGTCAAGGAAGAAGCGCCGCGGAATGCAACAGCCCGCCCTCGACGCCCTCCGCGACCGCCCGGCGACCTTCCTGTTCCTACAGGGTATCGCCACGCCGTTCTTCTCCGATCTCGGGAAGGCGTTGCGCGCGCGGGGCCATCAGGTCCGGCGCATCAATCTCTGCCCCGGCGACTGGCTGTTCTGGAACGGCGCGGCCGACAATTACCGCGGCCGCCGCGAGGCCTGGGGCATCTACCTCGAAGATTATCTGACCCGCGAAGGCGTCACCGACATCGTGCTGTTCGGCGATTGCCGGCCGTTCCACAAGGCCGCGCGGATGATCGCCGAGGATCGCGGCCTGCGGGTCCACGTGTTCGAGGAGGGCTATATCCGCCCGAACTGGATCACCTGCGAGCTCGGCGGCGTGAACGGGTTCTCGTCCCTGCCGCGGACCGCCGAGGAGATCCGCGCCCTGGCCCGGCGCCTGCCGCAGCCCGGCCGGGCGATGCCCTCCACGGGCGACATGGCACGCCGGAGCGTCTGGGACGTCGGCTACAACCTCGCCAACGTCCTGTTCCCCTACCTGTACCCGCATTTCCGCAGCCATCGGCCGACCCATATCGCGGCCGAATACGCGGGCTGGATCAAGAAGTTCGCCCGCCGCGCCCATACCCGCCGCGAGGCGGCCCGCTGCGACGAGATCTACCGCGCGGTCGGCTGCGACTACTTCCTGCTGCCGCTGCAGCTCGACAGCGACTACCAGATCCGGGTCCACTCGCCGTTCCTCGGCGTCGAGGGCTTCATGGACCGGGTGATCAAGTCCTTCGCGGATGCCTCGGCGGCGCCGACGCGCCTCCTCGTGAAGCTGCACCCGCTGGACAGCGGCCTGATCAACTGGCGCAAGTTCGCCCGCGCCTCTGCCCGCCGCCACGGCGTGAGCGACCGGCTCGACTTCATCGACGGCGGCGACCTGCCGGCCCTGATCAAGGGTGCCCGCGGCGTGGTCATCGTCAACTCGACGGTGGGGATGCTGTCCCTGGAGATGGGCTGCCCGACGCACGCGGTCGGCACCGCGATCTACAACATGGCCGGCCTGACCCATCAGGGCGACCTCGATGGCTTCTGGAAGAACCCGACCCCGCCCGACATGGGCCTGATGGCGGATTTCCGCCGGGTCGTGCTGCACCGGACACAGGTCAACGGCGGCTTCTTCTCCAAGGAGGCGATCGACCGGGCCGTGGCCGGCTCCGTGCCGCGGATGGAGTCGGCCCTGCCGGATTCGATGCTGGCGGCGGCGCGGGCGATCCGCGAGGCGGCGGAGCGGAACGGCGAGCTGGCGCCGGTCTACTGACGGCTTTCAGCGATCGGCTTTCATCGCCGCCGAGTCCCGCCGACCCTTGATCTTTCCATACCGGGCGGCGTAACCCGCCGCATGCCTCGCATTCTGATTACCGGCGCGTCGAGTGGCATCGGCGCGGCGCTGGCGCGCCACTACGCGCAGCCCGGCGTGAGCCTCATCCTCGTCGCCCGCAACGCCGGACGCCTCGAACGTGTCGCCGACGATTGCCGTGCCCAGGGCGCCGTCGTCGCGGTGGCCCGCCTCGATACCCGCGACCGCGCCGCCGCCATGGCGCTGGTTCACCGGACCGATGCGGAGGCGCCCCTCGACCTCGTGATCGCCAACGCGGCGGTGAACGGCGGCAACCAGGAAGGGCAGGTGGAGGCCGAGGACGTGGCCTTCGAGACCGCCGACATCAACTACACCGGCTCGCTCAACGTGGTGCTGCCCACCCTGACGCTGATGCTCCAGCGCGGGCGGGGCCAGATCGTCCTGCTGTCGTCCCTGGCCGCCTACGCCCCGTTGCAGGACGCGCCGGCCTATAGCGGTGCCAAGGCGGCCCTCGTCGCCCACGGCCTCGCCCTGCGGCAGAAGGTCGGGCCCCGGGGCGTGAAGGTCAACGTCGTGACACCCGGCTACGTGAAGACCCCGATGGGCGGCGAGCTGAAGGGCTGGCGTCCCTTGGAGATCAGCGCTGAGGAGGCGGCCGTGCGCATCGCCAAGGGCATCGCGGCCAACCGCGACGTGATCGCCTTCCCGTTCATCCTCACGGTGCTCGCCCGGACCGTGCTGCTCCTGCCGGAGAGCGTCCGCAAGGCCGGACTCTACGCCTTCCGGTTCCAGCGGCGGAAACGGCGCTGATATGGCCCGGCCCCGGATTGCGCTGTTCGTCCTGGAGGCGCTGCCGAACGCCCGGGTGGTCCGCCGGTTCGTCGCCGATCATCCGGCCGACATCGCGTTCGTGGGGCTGTCCAACGCCGAGCGGCCGTCGAGCGGGGGCCTGACCGGGCAGGTCCGGCGGCACCTCGCGCGCTCGGGCCCCGGCATCCTGCCCTATCTGGCGGTCAATTTCGGGCTGCCCGACCTCCTGCGCCCGCTGGCGCCGTTCACCCAGGCGGTCTCCGGCAGCGGCGACGCGCCCGAGGCGACCCCGCTCAAGACCCTCTGTCGCCGCCTCGGCATCCCGACCCTGACGGTCGACGACGTCAACGGCCCCGAGGTCGCGCAGACGCTGCGCGACGCGGCCCCCGACCTGATCCTCACCTACCATTTCGACCAGATCCTGAAGCCCGGGACGATCGGGCTGGCGCGGCTCGGCGGCATCAACGGTCATCCCGGCCTGCTGCCGCGCCATCGCGGCCCGGTGCCGACGATCCACGCGCTCTCCGACGGGCCCGGCAGCTTCGGCATGACCCTGCACCGGCTCGCCGCCGCGATCGATGCCGGGGCGATCCTGTCCCAGGAGGCTGTGCCGCTGCCCCCCGGCACCACCGCCACCCGGGCCGCCGTGGCGCTCCACGCCCATGGGCGCGGGATGCTGGACCGGCTGCTCGACGCGGTCGCCCGCACCGGCGCCCTGCCGGAGGGCCGGAGCTTCGAGGTTTTGCCGTACTGCCCGTTCCCGGACCGCGCCCTGCTGGCTTCCCTGCGCCGCCGGGGCCTGCGGCTCACCGACGGGCGGGATCTGCGGGAGGCGGTGAGCCTGTCCGGGCGGGTAACTTAACCGACCGTTAAGGCTGTCTGGTAAGGATGCAGTCGGCTCTTCTCTGCTCGCCCACAAGGCCCCGCGCATGCCGGATACCAGCGCGCTCCATGCGGCGTCCGACGTCCTCGCCGCGGGCCGGCAGGTCCAGGGCGGCCGGATCCGGGCGATCTCCGAGAACCTCGCCAACGCCGATTCGGTGTCCGAGACGCCGGGCGGCGCGCCCTACACCCGCAAGATCGCGGTGTTCGCCCCCGTGGTCCCCGATGACCCGCGCGACCCGGTCGGCCGCATCGTGCGCGACACCAGCGCGTTCCGCAGCCGCTACGACCCGTCGAACGTCGCCGCGGACCGCCGCGGCTACGTCCTGCTGCCGAACGTGAATGCCGCCACGGAGGCCGTCGATCTGCAGAAGGTGGTCCGGAACTACGAGGCCAACCTCAACGCCTCGGGCATCCTCGACAGGCTGAGCCGGGCGACGCTCGATCTCCTCAGCTAAGTCGGGCGTGGCGCCGTCCGTAGCCGGCGTAGACGGCGAGCCCGATCGCCAGCCAGAGCGCCAAGCGGATCCAGGTATCGGCCGGCAGCGAGGCCATCAGCACGAGGCAGGACAGGATGCCGAGCCCGGCGATGAGCGGCGCCGCCGGAACCCGGAACGGGCGCGGCCGGGACGGATCCTTGCGGCGCAGGATCAGCACCGTCGCGCAGACGAGGCAGAAGGCGAGCAGCGTGCCGATGCTGACGATCTCGCCCAGGATGTCGATCGGCACGAGGCCCGCTACCGCGGCGGTGAACAGGCCGATCACCGTCTGGCTGGCGGCGGGCACCCGCGTCACCGGATTGACCCGGCAGAAGACCGCCGGGAGGTATCCGTCGCGGGCCATGGCGAAGAAGATCCGGCCCTGCCCGTAGAGGGCGGTCAGCGCCGAGGTGGTCAGGCCGATCAGGGCGCCGATCTTGATCACGGTCGCGAAGGCCGAGAGCCCGATGGCGTCGACCGCCTTGGCCACCGGATCGGCGACGTCGAGGTCGCGGTAGGGCACGAGGCCGGTGAGCACGGCGGCCATCGCCACGTACAGCACCGTGGTGATCAGGAGCGAGCCGATCAGCCCCACGGGCGCGTCGCGCTGCGGCGCCCGGCACTCGCCGGCGGCGGTCGCCACCGTCTCGAACCCCACGAAGGCGAAGAATACCACCGCGGCGCCGCGGAAGACGCCGCTCCAGCCATAGGCGCCGAAGGTCCCGGCATTCTCCGGAACGAAGGGATGCCAGAGTTCGGGCCGGAGATGGACGGCGCCGACGCCCACGAAGGCCAGGATGATCGCGACCTTGCAGGCGACCAAGAGGCCGTTCACCAGGGAGGCCTCCCGGGTGGCGCGGGTCAGCAGACCCGTGAGCACCAGCACGATGGCGACAGCCGGCAGGTTGACGATCCCGCCGTCGCCGGGCGCCCCCGCGAGCGCCGCCGGCAGGCGCAGGCCGAAATCCGCCGCGAGCGACTGCGCGTAGCCCGACCATCCGACCGCCACCGTGGCGGCCGCGACGGCGAATTCCAGCACGAGATCCCAGCCGATGATCCAGGCGGGAAACCGGCCGAGGCTCTCGCGGGTGTAGGTGTAGGTGGAACCGGCCTCCGGGATCATGGCGGCCAGCTCGGCGTAGCACAGGCCGACGAAGCCGCAGGCGATCCCGCCAATCACGAGGGACAGGCTGAGCGCCGGCCCGGCATATTGCGCCGCCGCCGTCCCGGTGAGCACGAAGATGCCCGCCCCGATCGTGGCGCCGAGCCCGATGGCGACGAGGCCCGGGGCGGTGAGGCTTCGGGCGAGGGTCCGGTCCTGCCCGGACGCCACGTCGTCCCCCCTGGTCATCGCCGATTCCGCCATCCCGGTCGTGCTCCCTGATCGCCCGACAGACGGACGCGCAAGAGGCACGCCGCGCAGCTTGCCCAGGGCTTGTCGCACCACTGTCACGCGGACTGGATCACCTCCGAGGTTCCGCGTCGAGGTCCCTAGTCCGGCCGCTCCCGACCCGGGCTCGCGGTTGGCGTCCCCCCGGGCGCCGACGCCCCCGCGATCAGCCGCGTATCGGTCCGGAAGAGCCGGGCGACCCATCCGGCGAAGCGGATGAAGGCGCGGCCCTGCGGGGTGATCACGTAGCCGTCCGCGGTCGGGGTGACGTTGCCCGAGGCGCTTTGCTCGGCAAGGCGCCGCTCCATCTGGCGGAACGTGCCGAGATAGACCGCGTCGAACACCCGCCGCGCGCGCTCGGCATCGAATCTCTCGTCGGGATGTGCCGCCATCTGCCCGAGCAGGAACACGCTGACCGAGCGATCGACCGTGACGGGCAGGATCACGAAGCCGCTCAGGTTCAGGGACAGCGACAGCACACAGGCCCCGAGGGCGTCGCGCCGCCGCAGCCCCCAGGCGCGGCCGAGGCCGGAGAACGCCACGGTCGCCGCCAGCGTGAGCAGGAAGGCCACGATCAGCAGCAGGAGGCCGCGGTAGAACAGGATCGTCACCCCGGACCAGAGGTCCGTCTGGAACAGCAGCACGAAGATGCCGAAGCCGCCGGCGAGGGCGCCCGTGTACAGCAGCGCCTGAGCGGCGATCCAGCGCAGGGCCCGGCCGGCACGGGACGGGAGACGCTCAGTCATCGAGATCCTCGACGCGCAGGATCCGCACGCGCGGATCCGCATAGGCGGCCCTTGTGCGCCAAATCCAGGATTCGGGTTCGCCCCAGGGCTTATCCGCCGCCGTGACCACCAGGGCGCCGATCCCGGCCTCGGTCGCCCGACGGCGCACCTCCGCGGCGCGCAGGGTCGAATCGAAGATCGGCGTGACCACGGCGAGGCGCGCCGCCACCGCCTCGGGGCCTGCGCCGAACAGGCGCGCCTCGCGGTCGGCCACAGCCACGGGCTGCAGCCCGTACAGGCCGAAATCGAACACGCGCCGCGTGACAGGCGCGGCTTGCAGGACCAGATTCCGGGGCAGATGCGTGCCCGCCCAGGCATAGGCGGCGCGCAGCGACCGATCGATATCCGGGCGCCGGTTGAGGATGGCGAATTGCGGATGGTCGGCGGCCGGATAGGCGCGCATCCCGACGAAGCCGTAGAGCGTCGACGCGTAGCCGAGGATCAGCAGCGCGCCGAGCGATCCCGAGAGTCGGAGTCGCGCCCCCGGGCCGATCCGGGTCAGCGCCACGACGGTCCAGACGAGCGCCGAGACCTGCGCGAGCAGCACCACGCGGGCGCCGAGGTCGTTGTAGAGGATCGCCGAGCGGACGAAGCCGCCGAGCAGCAGGCCGGCCGCCGCACAGATCGTGAGCAGACGCCCCGCCTGCCTTGCATGGGCCTCCCGTCGCGGCACGATCTGCCAGAATAGGAGTGCGCCGCCCGCGAAGAGGCCCAGCGCGACGTAGTAGTTCATCGGCAGCAGGATCAGCCGGAGCAGATCGAGGCCCGGCCCGTCGTCGATCTGTTCCAGAGGGCCGAAGCGACGGATCGCGAAGCGGATCGTGCCGCCGGTATCGGCCCGGTTCTGGAGGATACTGAGGAGGTAAGGCGCGGCCAGGACCGCGCTGAGGGACCCGGCCGCCGCGAGCCGGGCGGCGTCGCGCCAGCGGTGCTCGAACCCGAGCAGCGCCAGCCAGAGCCCGGCCGCCGCGGCCGTACCCAGGCAGACCCAGACCGAGAGCCCAGCACAGGCCGCGAAGGCGATCGCCGCCGTGACGAGGCACGCGATATCCGCACGGCGATCCGGCCGCGCGTCATCGGCGCGCTCGGCGAGCACCAGGAGGCCGAGCCAGCCCGCCAGGGCGGCCGCCACGTGGTGCGGCACCCAGACCAGGGCGGTCGGCCAGTTGACGACCTGCTCGTTCAGCCATTCCGGAATCGGAATCCAGAAGCCCGAAGCGGCCCGGTTCAGGAGCACCAGCAGGATGTCGAGGCCGCCCGCCGGCAGGAGCACGAGCACCGCCCGGCGCAGGAGCCGGGGCGACACGTCCCGTGCGAGCCCCGTGGCGGCGAGGAGGCGATCCAGCAGACCCAGGAGTGCGATCCCGGTCCATGCGGCGAGACCCGCGAAGGCGGTGCGCCCGTCGACCAGCCGGCCGCCGGCCCAGTCCACCAGGGCGGTGAGCGTGTAGAAGTAGTAGTAGTATCCCGCCCGCTCGGGCCGGGCGAAGAACGGGTCCACGGGCGGCAGGCCGTGCTCGACGATCGCGCGGGTCAGGGCCGCGTGCTTGACGAGGTCGATGATCGTGAGCGGCTGGTGGAGGGCGGCGCCGGTGTCGATGTCGATCAGCGCGTAGGCCACGATCCCGAGCCAGAGCGCGCCGAGCGCGCCGGCCGGGCGATCGAGGGGCCCCCGCAGGTCCCGGAGGGCCGAACGCAGGACGGCGAGCCCGAGGCCGACATTCGCCAGGGCCGCCACGGGCACGCCGGCCGCCTGGATCAGCAGGGCGTCGAGGGCGGGCAGGAGCGCGATGCCCAGGAGGGCCGCACACAGGCCGCGCCGGCCTGGCGACAGCGTCCGGAACGCGAGCACGCCGGTGACCGAGCCCAACGCGTAGCCCGGCAGGAGGACGAGGGGAACACCGAGCAGCGCCGCGAGCAGGACACCGCACACATCCGAGAGGGTGCCGTTCATCGCCGGGCCGCGTTTCGTGCGCGCTCCCGCGTAGCACCGGGGCGTTAACCGTTTCCTTGGGACGCGGAGTCTTCCGCGTCGGGCAAACGGATCACGTCATGGTTTCGGAAGGTCGGGACCTTTCGCGAGTCCAGGGCGGAGCCCGGAGCAGGAACTCAGGGCTCTGCCCTAAAAACCCGCCCAAGGGCTCGCCCTAGGGAAACCCGGAATCTCAGGTCCAGGACGTCGTCAGGCGCGCTTGGCCAGGAGCTGCTCGATCAGCGAGCCGCCCTTGTCGATCGCCGCCAGTTCCTCGGCCACCGCGTTGACGGTGTCGCGGATCTGGTCGGGCGTGTGCTCGGAGGTCAGGAAGAAGCGCAGGCGCGAAGCGCGCTCGGGCACCGCCGGGTGGATGATCGGCTGCACGTTGATGCCGCGCCGGAACAGGCGGTCCGACAGGGTCACGGCCTTCAGCGAGTCGCCCACGATGATCGGCACCACGGCGAGGCCGAGGCTGAAACCGGTATCGAGGCCGAGCTTCTTGGCGGTGGTCAGGAACAGGGTACCGTTCTGGCGCAGGCGCTCGACCCGCTCCGGCTCGGCATTCATCACGGCGAGCGCCGCCTCGGCGGCCGCGGCGAGGGGCGGCGACATGCCGACGCTGTAGACGAAGCCGCCGGCCGAGTGCTTCAGGTACTCGATCAGTGCGATCGGGCCGCAGATGTAGCCGCCACAGGTCGAGAGCGTCTTCGACAGGGTGCCCATCCAGATGTCGACCTCCTTGGGGTCGACACCGCAATGCTCGAACAGGCCGGCACCGGTGCGGCCGGTGACGCCGAGGCCGTGGGCCTCGTCGACCATCAGCCACGCATCGTAGCGCTTCTTGAGGGCGATGAGCCCGGCGAGGTCCGGCGCATCGCCGTCCATGCTGTAGAGGCCCTCGACCACGATCAGCGCCCGGCGGTGCTCGTGGCGGGTGGACTGGAGCAGGGTCTCCAGCGCGTCGAGGTCGTTATGCGCGAAGGAACGGCGCTGGGCGCCGGAGAGCTGCGCGCCGGTCACGATGCTGTTGTGCGACAGGGCGTCGTGGAAGATCACGTCGCCGGCTTCGAGCAGGGCGCCGATGGTGGTCACGTTGGTGGCGTGCCCGCTCACCATCACGACGCAGCCCTCGGACCGGTAGTGCTTGGCCAGCGCCTGCTCCAGGCTGATGTGCCCAGGCCGCTCGCCCGCCACGACGCGGCTCGCCGAGGCCGAGGTGCCGTAGGAATCGATCGCCTCGCGGGCCGCGTTGCTCACCCGCGGATGGCCGTTGAGGCCGAGATAGTCATACGACGAGAAGTTGGTGAAGGTCTTCTGGTCGATCCGGGTGGTCGCGCCGGCCTTCGCGTCGTGGACGCGGAAGAACGGGTTGCCCAGGCCGATCAGCTCGGCCGCCTGGCGCTGGAGCTTCAGCTCGCGGTAGCCCGGCAGGTTCTCGAAATTCTGCGCCGCCGACTGGCCGGCCGGGGAGGCCGCCTTGACGGGTGCCGGGCGCGGCGTGGCGCGCCCGAGGCGGTTCGTCACGAAGCCGGCGAGCGCCGCGCGCCCGCCGTCAGGCCGTGCCGTATCGGTCATGGGTTGGTCTCTTTGATCGCGCTGGATGTCTGCTCGATGAGTTCCCGGAGAGGCGCCATCATCTGCGCATCGATCTCACCACCGACATGCTTCGAGACGAGGCTCATCGCGACGCCGGCGGCCTCATCCATGGGCGCGGAAACCGCCTGAATTAAGGACTCCGACAGCTCGTTGACGGTCATGCCCGAGGAGAGACCCGCGGGGGGCGCATCGAGGGCGAAGCGCTCCTGCAGGCTGGCGCCGAGCTCGACGCCCATCAGCGAATCGAGGCCGATCTCCGAGAGCTGGCGCACGCGGCTGATGTCGTCCTTCGGCAGGCGCAGGATGCGGGCGATGTCCTCGACGATCGCGTCCGACACGGTCTTGCGGACCGAATCGAGGTCGCCGCCCTTGAGCAGGGCCCCGATGTTGATCGCCTGGACGCCGCCGGCCTCGGCCTGCTGGTCCGATCCGAGTTCCGCGTAGCTCGGCGAGCGCATCGTGGCGAGACGCTCGCGCGCCTTGCCCCAGTGCATCGCCGCGATGGCGATGACCGCCTCGTCCGGGGACGCGCCCTGGCTGCCCAAGGCCTCGGCCATCAGGTCGAGGCAGCGGCGGGCCTCCATCGGCGTGACGCCGACGCGGCCGGCGAGGCCTTCCATGACCGCCTTGTTGCGGGCGAGCATGCCGACATCGCCAATCGCACCCCAGGCCACCGCCAGAGCCGGCAGGCCACGGCGGCGGCGCTGGCGCGCCAGACCCTCCATGAAGCCGTTGGCGGCCACGTAGGAGCCCTGGCCCGGGTTGCCGATGAAGGTCGTCGCCGAGGAGAACAGGACGAAGTAGTCGAGGCTCCGGTCGCGGGTCGCGGCGTCGAGATGCTGCGCGCCGATCACCTTCGGGCCGATCACCGCGTCGAGCGCAGCCGCGTCGATGTTGGAGATCAGGCCGTCCTGAAGAACCGCCGCGGCGTGCAGCACGCCGGCCAGCTTCTTGCCCTTCTGCTCGATCTCGGCGAGCAGCCGGTCCACCGAGGCGCGGCTGGTGATGTCGACGGCCTTGGCCTCGACGGTCACGCCCCGGGCCGATAGCTCGGCCACGATCGCCTTGGCCTCGTCGGTGGCCGCGCCCTTCCGGCCGGCCAGCACGAGGTGCTTGGCACCCCGGTCGATCAGCCAGCGCGCCGCCTCCAGGCCGAAGCCGCCGAGGCCGCCGGTCAGCAGGTGGACGCCCGTCTCCGACACCGTGAACGGCTTGGCCGTGTCCTTCATGATCGTGCCGGCCTTGGGCGGGCTGATCACGATCTTCCCGATGTGGCCGGACTGCTGCATCAGCCGGAACGCGTCCGAGGTCTCGGCCGCCGTGAAGGGCTGATAGGGCAGGGGCTTCAGGCCGCCGTCGTTGAACAGGGCCATCACCTCGCGGAACATCCGCGCGCCGTCGTCGCCCTGGTGCTGGATCACCTGATCGAGGTCGACGCCGAAGTAGCTGAGGTTCCGCCGGAACGGGCGCAGGCCGATATGGGTGTTGGCGACGTAGTCGCGCTTGCCCAGCTCGATGAAGCGGCCGAACGGCCGGAGCGCGTTGAGCGAGCGCTCCATCGCCTCGCCGAACAGGCTGTTCAGCACGATGTCGACGCCGTCGCCGGTGATCGCCCGGATCTCGTCCACGAAGGCCAGCGAGCGGGAATCGAGCACGTGCTCGGCGCCCAGCGCCTTCACCAGCGCCCGCTTCTCGCGGGAGCCCGCCGTGGCGATGACCCGCGCGCCCTTGAGCTTGGCGATCTGCAGGGCCGCCAGCCCGACGCCGCCCGCGCCGCCATGGACCAGCACCCACTCGCCGCGCCGCATCCGGGCGCAGGAGACGAGGCCGTAATAGGCGGTGAGGAACGCCACCGGCACGGTGGCGGCCGCCATCGGGTCGAGGCCCTGCGGCATCGGCGCGACGACGAGGTCCGGCACCACGATATGGGTGGCGAAGCCCGATTGGGCGAAGGCGACGACCGGGTCGCCGACCTTGAAGCCCTTCACGCCCGGGCCGACGGCCGTGACGCGGCCGGCGCATTCGAGGCCGAGGCGGGGGCCGGCGAAGCCGTCCTCCAGGATCTCCTCGGGGAGCATCGAGAGCGCCCAGAGAACGTCGCGGAAGTTGAGGCCGGTGGCCTCGACCGCAATCTCCATCTCGCCCTTGCCGGGGGTGCGGCGCTCGGCCGGTCCCCAGACCATCTCGCTCAGGCCGCCGGTGTTGCTGCGCTCCAGGCGCGCGGCCTCGGCCGGCACCAGATCCGCCGGATCCCGGTGCTGCGGTCGGCCGGCATGGAAGCGCACGACCTGCGTCCGCTCGTCGTCCAGCACGATCTCGGTCTCCGGCGTGCCGGAGAGGATGAGGTCGCGCAGCCGCTCGGAGGCGCGCTTCGACGACATCTCGGGCGAGAGGTCGATGCGGCGGACGTCGAGGTTCGGGGCCTCGTTGGCGAGGGTGCGGGAGAAGGCCCACACGCCGGCCTCGATGTTGGTGGTCTGGCCGCCGCGGTCGCGGGTCGCGCCGGGGGCGACGACCCAGAGCCGGGTCTGGCGCGCGCCGAGATGCTCGGTACAGCGCTTCAGGCTGAGGCAGCGGTCGCGCAGCCGCTCGGACGCCTCGCCGCCGCGGGTGAAGGCCCCGGCCAGGAACACCACCGTGTCGGGGGTCTCCTTCTCCAGCTCCATCAGGGAGGTCTCGGAGTCGAGGATGATCGAGACGTGCACCCCGCCCGCGACCAGCAGGGTCGCCAGGGAGGAGGCGGTCTCGGCCGCAAACTCGTCGTCGGAGCCGATGATGAAGGCGAAGCTCTGCGCCGGGGCCGGGCCCGGGCGCACCGGCGCCTCCGCGGTCAGCAGCAGGTCGTCGCCGTTGGCCGACGCCGCCCGCTCGACCTCGACCTTGACGAGGCCGTGGGCGCTCAGGATGCGCTGCCAGCCCTCGATATCCTCGAGCCGGCCCACGGGCAGGCCGCCCGCCGCCTCCTCGAACCAGCCGGCCGTCAGGCCGAACACGAGGTCGCGGAACAGGGAGGCGCCCGGCTCCACGGCCACCAGCAGGCCGCCGGTGGCGAGCGCCCCGGCGAGCTGGCCCGGCAGGCCGCGATCGCCGCGGTGCAGGCTGCCCGACGCCAGGATCAGGTCGTAGCTGCCCGGGGCGAGCTCCTCGGCGGTCTCCACCACGGCGGCGGCGCGGCCGAGGGACAGGCGGGCGCGCTCGGCGAGCCGGCGGTCGGTCTCGAACACGGTGAGCCGGGCTTCGGCGGCGGCCGCGAAGGTCGCGGTCTGGGCCGAGAGCGGGCCGAAGCCGACCTGCAGGACGCGCAGCGCCCGCTCCTTGGGGAGCTGCGCGCGGCTGCGCTCGATCAGGCCGGCGACCACGTCGGCGCCGTGGCGCGCGGTGGCCGAGCGCAGCACGAAGGCGTCGATCGCCCCCTGCGGCAGGGCCGGCGCGTCGCTCAGCGTGCCGGCGAGCAGCCGGTCGACCAGGGCGCCGACATCGGCGATCAGCACCAGCTCGGCCGAGAGGTCCGGATGATCGCCCGCGATCCAGCGCATGATCTCGTCGGGGGCCGGGAGGGCGGAGCCGTCACCCAGCGTCCAATTCTGGCCGGCACGCTCGGCGAGACCGCTGCTCTCCAGGGCGTAGAGGGCGTTCAGCAGCCAGGGGCGCAGGGATTCCGGCACGCGGCTGTCGGTAACCGAGACGGTCTCACCCTGGGCCAGCCCGGAGGCGAGGCGGAAGGCGAGCGAGGTCGCCCAGCCCTCCAGCAGGAGGTGGCCCGGCGACAGGGCGGCGTCGGACGAGCCCTTCGCCTCGGCGGCGAGCGGACGCAGCCGTGCGGCCACGCTCGGACGGCGCTCCATCGGGATCGCGGTCGGCTCGGTGGCGAGTTCCGGCACCTGCGAGATCGCGAAGGCCGAGAGGTCGCCGCCGTTCTTGGCGCGCAGGGCCTGGAACCGGCCCTCGCGGATCGTGGCGATCACCGCGCCCTCGGCGTCGAGCAGGGTGAAGTCCGCCAGGATCGAGCGCTCGTTGCAGCGGCGGGTGCGGATGATCGAGCGGGCGATCACCGCGCCGGGGCGCAGCAGCCGGACCTCGCCGAAGCGCACCGGGATGTAGGCCTTGCCGCCGTTCTCGCCGAGCAGGTCGGCGAACAGCAGGATCAGCCCGTGGAAGCAAGCGTCCAGCCGGTTCGGCACGAGGCCGTAGCGGGTGTCGGGCTCGGCCGGCAGCAGGTCGGACACGATGGTGGCGTCGTCCAGCCGGGCGCTCATGGCGACCTGCTGGAAGCTCGGGCCGAAGGCGAGGCCGGAGGCCAGGGCCTTGGCGTAGAGCGCGTCGCCGGTCAGCACGTGGTCGCCCGCCGTGTCGAAGCTGAATCCGTCGAGATCCGGCGCCTTCGGGGCCGAGAAGCTGCCCTCGACGATCTTGGCCTGGGCGTGGAGCTGCCAGGGGGTCTGGGTCAGGCGCGGACGGCTCAGCACCTGGATGCCGTTGCCGGAGCCCGACAGGCGCACCGCGACCTCGCGCAGGGCCTCCTCGGCGAATACCATCGGGGCGACGATCTCGAAATCGGCCAGCACGACCTCATCGTCGCGCAGGGCTTCGCGGACGCAGGCGAGCGCCATCTCGACGAAGCCGGCGCCCGGCATGATCACCTGGCCGTCGACCTTGTGATCCTCCATTTCGGGCACGGTCACCGGATCGACGAAGCCGTTCCACTCCAGCCCGTCGAAGGTCGTGCGCGAGCCGATCAGCGGGTGGTAGGGGCGGGGGCTCATCGCGCCGACGCCCTCGGTGGTGTCGGCGAGGCGGAACGGGCGGCGCTGCCACGGATAGGTCGGCAGGCGCACATCGCCCTTCGGCGCGTCGCCGAACAGAACGGCCTCGTCGACCTGCGCGCCCTGGACCAGGGCGGCGCTGACCGCCTTGGCGATCGGATCGCCGCCCGACGCCTTGCGGTGCATCACGCCGACCGTGGCGGTCTCGATGCCCAGCGGCTCGACGGCGTCGCCGACATGCGACATCAGCGTCGCGCGCGGGCCGACCTCGACGAACACGCGGGCGCCGCGGCGGGTGGCGTCCTGCACGGCCTCGCAGAAGCGCACCGGCTCGCGGATGTTGCGCCACCAGTAGCCGGCGCCGAAATGGCTGCCGTCCAGCACGCTGCCGGTGACGGTGGAGACCATCGCGGTGGTGCCGGCGCGGGACTTCAGGCCCGCGAGATCGCGCAGCAGCGGCTTCTCGGTCGGGTCCATCAGCCGGCCGTGGAAGGCGTAGGCGAGGTCGAGCTTGCGCCCGCGGCGGCGCTTGCGCGACAGGGCCTTGAGGGCGGCGTCGATATCGGCCACGGGCCCCGCGACCGTCACGGCCTTGGGGCTGTTGTAGGCGGCGATGTCCAGGGTCGGGAAGTCCTTGAGGAAGGTCTCGACCTCCTCGGACGGCATCAGCAGCACCGCCATGGTGCCCTGGCCGTGCGTCGTCTCCTGGTGGTGGCTGCGGTAGTAGATGACCCGGACCGCATCCTCCAAGGTCAGGATGCCGGCGGCCTCGGCGGCCGCGATCTCGCCCACGCTGTGGCCGAGGACGTAGGACGGGACCAGACCCTTGGCCTTGAGGGCGGCCGTGGAGGCGCTCTCGATGGCGAAGATCAGCGGCTGCGAGACGCTGGTCAGCGCGAGGCGCGTGTCGAGATCCTCGGCGTAGAGCGCGTCCTTCAGAGACCAGTCCGAATAGGTCTGGAACAGGGTGTCGATCCGGTCGAAGGTCGCGCGGAAGACCGCGTTCTCCTCGTAGGCCTCGCGGCCCATCCCGGCCCACTGGCTGCCGTTGCCCGAATAGATGAAGGCCACCTCGGCGACGCGGTCGACCGCGGTGCCCGTGAAGGCGTCCTGGCTGTCCTCGCCCTCGCCGACGGCGCGGAGCGCGGCGGCGACGTCGGTCTTACCGTCGAGCGCGATGGCGAGGCGGGTGGACATGCGCTCGCGGCGATGCGCGACGGCCGCCGCGAGGGTCGGAGCCTGCGCGGGCTCGGCCTCCAGGCGCTCGGCGTAGTCGAGGGCCAGTTCGTTCAGCGCCGCCCGGCTCTGGGCCGAGAGCAGCAGAACCTGGGCCTCGGGCTCCGGCGCCGTCTCGGCGGCCTTCGCCCACGCGGGCGCGTCGGTGATCACCACGTGCGCGTTGGTGCCGCCGAAGCCGAAGGAGTTGACGCCGGCGAAGCGCTCGCGCGAACCGCGCGCGATCTTCAGCGGCGCGCGCACGACGTCCAGGTTGAGCTCGCCGAACGGGATCTCGGGGTTGAGCTCGGCCGCGTGCAGCGACGGGGGCACGAGGTCGTGCTCCAGCGCCAGCGTCGCCTTCATCAGGCCGGCGAGGCCCGAGACCGGCTCGGTATGGCCGATATTGGTCTTGATCGAGCCGATCGGTAGCGGCGCCTGCCGGCCGCGACCGAGCTTCGAGCCGATGGCCGAGGCCTCGATCGGGTCGCCCACCGGCGTGCCGGTGCCGTGCGCCTCCATGAAGGCGAGGTCGTCGAGCGGGATCCCGGCCTCGCGATAGACCTTCTCCAGCAGGGCGCCCTGGGCGTAGCCCGAGGGGAGCGAGATGCCGGTGGTCCGGCCGTCGGAGTTGATGCCGGAGGCGGCGACCACCGCGCGCACGGGGGCGCCGTTGCGCCGCGCGGCCTCGGCCGATTGCAGCACGAACACCACGCCGCCCTCCGAGCGCACGTAGCCGTCGGCGTTCTTGGAGAACGCCTGGCACAGGCCGGTGCGCGAGAGCATCTGCGCGGTGGAGAAGCAGATGAAGTTGAACGGGCTCGCCAGCACGTTGACGCCGGCGACGACGGCCGTGTCCACGCGGCCCGACCGGATCGCCTGCACGGCGTTGTCGAAGGCGACGAGCGAGGACGAGCAGGCCGTGTCGACCGTGAAGCTCGGGCCCTTCAGGTCGAAGATGTAGGAGATGCGGTTCGAGATGATCGACAGCGTGTTGCCGGTCGCCGCGTAGGCGTCGCCCGAGGCCGCGTCGAGGATGCGTAGGTTGCCGTAATCGAGCGAGGAGGCGCCGACGAACACGCCGATATTGCTGCCGGCCACGCTCGACGGGCGCAGGCCCGCGTCTTCCAGGGCTTCCCAGGTCAGCTCCAGCAGCATCCGCTGCTGCGGATCCATCTGCTCGGCCTCGCGGGGCGAGATGCCGAACACCGCCGGATCGAACGACCACACGTCGTCGATGATGCCCGCTGCCCAGGTGTAGCTCTTGCCGCGCTCATGGGCGCGGGGATGCGCGAACCGCTCCAGGGAGAACCGGTCGGCCGGCACCTTGCTGACGGCGCAGCGCCCCTCGGAGAGGAGTGACCACAGGCCGTCCACGCTGGGGGCCCCGGGCAGTCGGCATGCGCGTCCGACGATCGCAATGTCTGTACGTTGTGTCACGTTCGGTTCGCACACGCTCGTTATCGGAAGTCGGCTCGGCTCGCGACGAGTGAGTACCCTCTCACCCCTTACTGTGGCACCATTGCGGTGTCCAACCAGCCTGGATGCGAGGTCATCCCCGCGCGGCGAAATTGCCGAAGGCTGTGACATGTATTCATCAGAGACCTATCCAATTCCGGCGATCAGAACGCCAAGTTTGGACCGGTCGACTGGTCGTCGAGACGCCGGAACGATCATCAGAAAGCCACAGTTTCGCCCCGCGACCGGACAGCCGTCTGACGGCGTTGCGCCACGGCCATAAGAAGATCTTCGCAGGTGATCCGCGGATCATCACACAGATCAGGACGGGTTCGGCCCGGCGCCGGCGCCGTTTCGCCCGACGCCGCAATAGATAAAGCCGTGGCGTGCCGCGCTCTCGGGATCGTAGATGTTGCGCAGATCGACCAGGACGGGGGTCGCACCGCCGGACGCCATGGCCTGCCGCAGCCGGTCGAGGTCGAGGGCCCGGAAGGCGTTCCACTCGGTGACGATCACCAGCGCGTCCGCACCTTCCGCGCAGGCATAGGCGTTCTCGGCGTAATCCACAGACGGCATCAGAGCCCGGGCGTGCGCCATCCCTTCGGGATCGTAGGCCCGCACCTGCGCGCCCGCATCCTGCAGGCCCGCCACGATCGCCAGCGACGGCGCGTCGCGCATGTCATCCGTGTCGGGCTTGAAGGTCAGGCCGAGCAGCCCGATCGTCCGGCCCCGCACCGAGCCGCCGCAGGCCTTGATGATCTTCCGGGCCATGGCGCGCTTCCTCTGGTCGTTGACCGCCACCACGGTCTCGACCAGCCGCAGCGGCGTGCCGGCATCCTGGGCGGTCTTGACCAGCGCCAGGGTGTCCTTGGGGAAGCACGAGCCGCCGTAGCCCGGGCCGGCATGGAGGAACTTGGTGCCGATACGGTTGTCGAGCCCGATGCCGCGGGCGACCTGCTGCACGTCGGCGCCGACCGCCTCGCACAGGTCGGCCATCTCGTTGATGAATGTGATCTTGGCGGCCAGGAACGCGTTGGCGGCATACTTGGTCAGCTCGGCGGTGCGGCGACTGGTCACGAGGATCGGCGCGGCGTTGAGGTAGAGCGGCCGGTAGACCTCGCGCATCACCGCCTCGGCCCGAGCCTCCTCGGTGCCGACCACGATGCGGTCGGGCCGCTTGAAGTCGGAAATCGCCGCGCCCTCGCGCAGGAATTCGGGGTTGGAGGCGACGGCGCAGTCGGCCGCGGGGTTGGCCTCGCGGATGATGCGCTCGACCTCGTCGCCGGTGCCGACCGGGACGGTCGACTTGGTGATCACCACGGTGAAGCCCGAGAGCGCGCCGGCGATCTCCCGGGCGGCGTCGAACACGAAGCTCAGATCGGCGAAGCCGTCGCCGCGGCGGGACGGGGTGCCGACCGCGATGAACACCGCGTCGGCCTCGGCCACGGCCTCGCGCATGCTGGTGCGGAAGGCGAGCCGGCCCTGCCGGACGTTCTCGGCCACCAGCGCGTCGAGCCCCGGCTCGTAGATCGGCATGCGGCCGGCATTCAGGCTCGCGATTTTGTCGGGGTCGCGGTCGATGCAGACCACGCCGTGCCCGAAATCCGCCAGGCACGCCCCGGACACCAGGCCGACATACCCGGCCCCAATCATCGCGATCCGCATCCGGCCCTCCCGGCCACAAGCTCGAGCTTGCTGCAGCGCAGCATGGGCCGGGCGCCGCGGGGGTTCAAGCCGGGCAACCCTGGTTCTGCTTCAATCTGTAGCCCGTTTGCAACACACGGGAAGGGTGACTGTTTTTTGACAGCGGCGCGGTTCCGGCGGGGCGGCGCCGGCGGAATCGGGTCGGCTTCCCGCGACAGCCAGCCCCACGCCAGCATCCCCGCGCAAGGCGGCTTCGCAGGCCCGACGGCTTCCTGTAGAAGCGCCCCCGCCCGCCGGGCGCGCCGCAAGGCCGCCCCCGGGACCTGACCCGCGGATCGGCCACGATCGGCCCAGGATCAGCGAAGGACCGCGATGACCGAATTGCCGAACGTGCACGTACGCGCCGAAGTCCTGGCTCAGGCGCTGCCCCACATGCAGCGCTACGATCAGGAGATCGTGGTCATCAAGTACGGCGGCCACGCCATGGGCGACCGGTCGGCGGCCGAGGATTTCGCCGAGGACATCGTCCTCCTCGAACAATCCGGGCTCAAGCCGATCGTCGTGCACGGCGGCGGGCCGCAGATCGGCAAGATGCTCGACCGGCTCGGGATCCAGTCCGAGTTCCGCGGCGGCCTGCGGGTCACCGACGCGGCCACCGTGGAGGTAGTCGAGATGGTGCTCGCCGGCCTGATCAACAAGCAGATCGTCGGCTGGATCTCGGCCGAGGGCGGGCGGGCCGTCGGCCTGTGCGGCAAGGACGGCAACATGGTCCGGGCCAAGCGGGCGCTGAAGACCATGGTCGATCCCGAGAGCCATCTGGAGCAGACCATCGACCTCGGCCTCGTCGGCGAGCCGGAGCATGTCGAGCGCGGCGTGCTCGACGCGGTGCTGAAGGCCGAGCTGATCCCGGTGCTGGCGCCGGTCGCCTACGGGGCGGACGGGCAGACCTACAACGTCAACGCCGACACCTTCGCGGGGGCGATCGCGGGGGCGCTGCGGGCCAAGCGCCTGCTGCTGCTCACCGACGTTCCGGGCGTGCTCGACAAGGACAAGAAGCTGATTCCCGAACTCACCGTGGAGGATTGCCGTCGCCTGATCGCGGACGGCACCATCACGGGCGGGATGATCCCGAAGATCGAGACCTGCATGTACGCGATCGAGCGCGGCGTGGAGGCGGTCGTCATCCTCGACGGCAAGGTCAACCACGCGGTGCTGTTGGAGCTGTTCACCGATTACGGCGCCGGCACGCTGATCCGGCGCGGCTGAGGGCGCGCTCCGGCGACCGGCCTGCGCGGGGCGGAAACTTCCGCCCCGCGCAGGCATTGTCCTGCTCCGGGCCAGCCCCGAGCCAGCCAGGCTTGCGAGCTTGACCACAAAGATGTCAGATTCGCCCGCCCGGGGGCCATGAATCCAAGGGGATACGGTGCATCACCCCGACAAGGCCCAGTTCACCACGCCCGACGCGCGCGGCTTCGCCGAGGTCGATACCTGGGTGTTCGACCTCGACAACACGCTCTACCCGAGCGACGCCATGGTCTGGCCGCAGGTCGACGAACGGATCACGCTCTACGTGATGGGGCTCTACGGGCTCGACGGAATCTCGGCCCGCGCCCTGCAGAAGTACTTCTATCACCGCTACGGCACGACCCTGAAGGCGCTGATGGTCGAGGACGGGGTCGATCCCCACGCGTTCCTCGATTTCGCGCACGATATCGACCACTCGACGATCAAGCTCGACAAGGATCTCGGCGACGCGATCGAGCGGCTGCCGGGGCGCAAGCTGATCCTGACCAACGGCTCGCGCCGGCACGCCGAGAACGTGGCGGCCAAGCTCGGGATCCTCGACCATTTCGAGGACGTGTTCGACATCGCGGCCGCGGACTTCGTACCGAAGCCCGAGCGCTCGACCTACGAGCGCTTCCTGAAGGCCCACGGCGTCGAGCCGACCCGGGCCGCCCTGTTCGAGGACATCGCCCGCAACCTCGCGGTGCCGCACGACCTCGGCATGGCGACCGTCCTGGTGGTGCCGAAGGTGATCGACCCCTACCGCGAGGCGTTCGAGCAGGAGGCGGTGCGCGAGCCGCATATCGACCACATCACCGACGATCTGGCCGCGTTCCTGTCGAACTGCGTGCTGCCCGAGGCCGGGGCGGTGCCGGCCTGAGGGCGGTCCGCGCGGGCTTCGCAACGGCAATCGACAAGCCGGGATTGATCCTGTAGAGAGCCGGCCAACTCACAACAGGATCGCCGAAATCCTGGCGCCGACCGCCCATGAGGGGCGTCACGGCGCGACGGCTGGAGCTATGCCATGAACATCATCGAGCAGCTGGAGCGCGAGGAAGTCGCGCGCCTGGCCAAGACCATTCCGGATTTCGAGCCGGGCGACACGCTCATCGTCAACGTCCGCGTGAAGGAAGGCGAGCGCACCCGCGTCCAGGCCTACGAGGGCGTCTGCATCGCCCGCTCGGGCGGCGGCCTCAACGAGAGCTTCACGGTCCGCAAGATCTCCTACGGCGAGGGCGTGGAGCGCGTCTTCCCGGTGCATTCCCCGATGATCGATTCGATCAAGGTGGCCCGCCGCGGCAAGGTGCGCCGCGCCAAGCTGTACTACCTGCGCGACCGCCGCGGGAAGTCGGCCCGCATCGTCGAGCGCACCGACCGCTACAAGACCAAGGACGCCCCGGCCGCGGCGCCCGCCGCCGCCGAGTGACCCCGCGCGCCCACGGCGCGCCCCGACAGATCACGAAACCGGTTCGGCCATGCCGAGCCGGTTTTTTCATGTCCCGGGCTCCTCGCCCCGCGTTCCGCGCCCGGAGCCCGGAACGTGACCCTCGCCTTGCGGACCGCGCCGGTCAGGCAGCGCGAACCTGTCCGAGAAAACGCGCGATCTCATCGGAGAGCGCACCGGATTTCCGGGCGAGTTCTGCCGCGGCACCCAGCACCTGATCGGCCGCCCCCCCTGTCTCTTCGGCGACGCGTGACACGTCGGCCATATTGGCGGTCACCGTATCGGTGCCGCCGGCCGCCCGCGCGATGCTTTCGGCGATCGCCCCGGTGGCGACGCTCTGCTGCTCGATGGCGGCGGCAACCGTGATCGTCAGCCCGTTGACCTCCGCGACGGTCCGACCGATGCCCTGGAGCGCATCGACCGCTTGCCGGGTCGACGCCTGAACGGTGCCGATCCGGCCCGTGATCTGCTCGGTGGCGGTCGCGGTCTGTTGCGCCAGCGCCTTCACCTCCGCGGCGACCACAGCGAAACCCCGGCCGGCCTCACCGGCGCGGGCCGCCTCGATCGTGGCGTTGAGCGCCAGCAGGTTGGTCTGGTGGGCGATGGCCGCGATCATGCTGGCGACGGCGCCGATCTGCTCGGCCCCATCGGCAAGCTCGCCGACGATGGCATCCGTGCGCTCGGCCTCGGCGGCAGCTTGGTTGGTCAACGCCGAGGATTGGGTCATCTGCCCGGAGATCGTCTGGATGGTGCTCGCCATCTCCTCGGTCGCCGAGGCCACGCTCTGCACGTTCGCGGCGGTCGCATGGGCGGCCTCCGTGACGCGGGTCGCGCGGTCGCTGGTCCGCGCGGCCGTCCGTGCCATCGCCTCGGCGGTCGCCTGCATCGTGGCGACCGCCGCCGAGACCTGCGTCATCAGCGTCCCGGCCGTGGCCTCGAACGCTTTGGTCAGAGTGTCGAAGATCTGGCCGCGCCGGACCTTGGCCTCCGCCTCCTGCGCAACCGCGTGATCCAACGCGGCCTTCTCGATCAGCGCGCGCCGGAAGATCTCGACGGCCTTGGACATCCGGCCGATCTCGTCGGCCCGGTCGAGCCCGGGGACGGCCGCCGCGACATCGCCCTCGACCAGGGTCTGCATCCGGCGGCCGAGCCGGTCGAGCGGGCGCGTGATGCTCCGCCCCACCAGGACCGAGCCGAGCGCCCCGAGCACCCCGATACCGAGGAGCAGCACCCCGGCCGTGGCGGCCAGGGACAGGAAGGCCGTCCGGATATCGTCGGTGTAGGTGCCCGCCGCGATGAAGATGTCCCAGGGCTTGAACCGGACGGCGCGCGTGGCCTTCGGATAGAGCCCTTCGCGCCCTGGCCGGGGGTACATGTACTCGGTCAAGGTCGTGTCGGATGTCTTCAGCGCATCGATGATCGTTCCGGCCACGCGCACGCCGTTGACCGACGTGTTCAGCTGATTGGTGCCGATCAGCTTCCGATTGGGCACCGCCAGGACGGTGCCGTCCATCCCGTAGATGGCGACGTAGTTGGTCCCGCCGTCGAAGCGCATGGCGATGGCCGTTTCGGTCAGCTGGTGGAGGGCGGCGTCCCGGGTCAGGGCACCGCTCCGCACCCGCCCGTCGAGATCCTGGGCGTAGCTCACGAACAGCTCGGTGATCGCCTGCAGGGACTGCGTCCGCTCCGCCACCATCTCCCGGTAATAGAGCCGCAATCCGACAAGCCCGATGATCGCTATCATCGCCGCCATGAGCACTGTCTGTGCCAGAATCCTGTAAGATAACCTCAAGTTAGAAAATCGAAAGCTCATGTCAAATCTCGTCTTTGACGATTTTTCGATGATCTGCAGAGCACAAAGAGCGATGTCAACATGATCCGCGTTGCAAAAAATCTTGCCTGTCAGGACGCCGTCACTGCAACGCCGCTGTATCGACCCAACCCGCAGCGGCTTGACGCATCGATGCAGCACAACCTCAGCTCCATGCGGATGCCCCGCTCGTGAGGGATCTGCGCCGCGGCCTGGCCCCGAGGCCGGCGGGCAGGCCCCAGGGGCACCGAGACGGTGGGGTGCGGGCGATCGACCGCGGGCGTCGGTGCGGTGAGGGTCAGGCCGGGGCGAAGGGCGCCGACGCACTTCGCAACGGCATCGGAGGGTTGACGGACCGGGCGGCGAACAGGCTCGAGGCCCGCCCGCAGCGGGGTGCGGGCCTATGTCCGGGACGCACTCACGCCGCCCGCGGGCGACGGTGCGCGAACAGCCAGGGCAGGACGCAGGCGGCCGACGCGGCGATCGACAGCGCGTAGGCCAGGACCGGATCCATCGCCCCGAGGGTCGCGTGCACGCAGATATAAAAGGCCAGGACGCCGAACGCCCCCTGGGCGCTGCCGCGCACCACGTCGAGCGAGGCCCCGACCCCGTCCTGCATCCGCGCGAAGGCGATCAGCGGCCAGGAGATGATCGGGATCGGCGCCAGGACCCCGCTCAAGCCCGGCCCGAGCAGGGGCGCGAGGCTGGAGACGAGCAGGACCAGGGTCGTAGCCGCCGCCAGCCGGGCCGGCATGTCCCAGCGCGGCGGCCGGCGGGCCGGCGCGACGGGGGCGGGGCCCGACCGGCACAGGGCGACGACCAGCGCCATCATCGGCAGGTCGATCGCCGTGGCGAGCCATAGGCCGGGGCGGACGAGCCCGTGCAGCAGGGCGCCGCCCAGCACGAAGGCCGCGAGGGCAAGGCCGATGGCGGCGACAGCGCCCAGCCGCGGGGCGCAGAGGGCGTAGGCGAGATAGCACAGCGTCACCGCGCCGAGCCCCTCCGCCGAGCCGACCGCCGCCTCGCGGGCGAAGGGCTCGCCCTGCTCGACCGCGAGGTAGATCGAGATCGGTGCCGAGGTGAGCGGCAGGCCCGAGAGCAGGCCGCCGACGAGGCTGCCCCAGCGGCGCGCCGCCGCCGAGACGGCCCACATCAGCGTCGGGGTGACAAAGATCTTGGCGGCGATCAGGCTCACGGCAGAGTCCAGGCCCCCGCCCGATCAGGCGGCCGCGGGCGGCCCGTCATCCTCCGGCTCGGTCGGCGAATGGAGGATGTCCTCCAGTTCGTCGACCAGCCGGTCGATCTGGTCCTCGGTGGCGAGCACCTTCAGGACCTCGCCGGTCTCCGTCTCCACGGCCAATTCGATATGCGGCCCGACCCGGGCCGTGAGGATCCGGGCCAGGATCTTGATGGCGCTCATGCGACTGTCTCCTCCGCGGCGATGAGGCCGACCGCCGCCGCCGGCCCGCAGGTCGAGACCCCCTCGCGGGATCCGGCGACCCGGTCCTCCAGCAGCGCGATCAGCGGGACGCACGCGCGGCCGAGTCGGTCCGCGAGGCGCCTCCCCAGGAAAGCCCCGGCCCCGCAGGGGATCAGGGGCGCTGTCTCCGAAATATCCGGCCGGCCGAGCAGCAGCGCGGCGGCATCGTGCAGGAGGCGCAGCTGCGCCTCGGCGAAATGCCCGGCGAGCAGGGCCCAGGCCGAACCCGGGGCCTCCGCCCGGTC
This sequence comes from Methylobacterium guangdongense, assembly GCF_038442355.1. Taxonomy (NCBI): domain Bacteria; kingdom Pseudomonadati; phylum Pseudomonadota; class Alphaproteobacteria; order Hyphomicrobiales; family Methylobacteriaceae; genus Methylobacterium; species Methylobacterium guangdongense. Next base: position 65,999 of record NZ_JBBXMX010000019.1, on the reverse strand, counting down.
CCGCCCGACGATCCGGGCGAGGCGGGTCTCGCTTTCGGCCACGGACTTGCCTTTCCGGTCGCCGCTCGCCTGCTGGTCGGCCCCCTCGGGGAGCAGACCGAGGATCCGATAGGCGTCCGCCATATGGGCGAAGGTCTCGGTCATCAGTCGCGTGCGTCGGCCGCCGAAGGGGGCGTGGTCGGCAAGCGCGATCACGGGCGTGCGCACCACGCCCGTGTAGACGAGTTCCCCCGTCTCCAGGCGCTCGGCATCGCTGTAGCCCGTAGCCGCCGGTCGGCCGCCGACGATCGGGATCAGATCGGTGGTGGTGGAGCCGATGTCGATGAGCAGGGCGTCCGGGGCGCGCCGCCCGGCGAGCGCCGCGGTGGCGTGCCAGTTGGCCGAGGCCACGTCGGCGGCGACCGCCGCGGCCGCCTCCGGGGCGACGAAGCCGGACCGGCCGGCATAGATCCGCACGGGGCCGGCCAGCCGCGCCGCCGCCCATCCGGACAGGGCAGCCACGCCCTCCCGCCGGTCGGCGAAGCAGTCGGTCAGCTCGCCCGTCATGGTGACCGCGTGCCGGGCCTCGCCCCGGGCCCAGTCGGGCAGGGCCGCCAGCGCCTGATCGAGGGCGGGTACGCCCTGCCAGAGGGGGCAGGGGACCTGGACGGCCGCCACCACGCGTCCGGCCTCCACCAGGGCGGCCTTGACGTGAACCCCGCCGAGGTCCCACCCGATCGTCGTCTGGGCTGGTGAGAGCATGGGACCGCGATGAACGCCTCGATGGACCACGGATTCGGGCGCCCCGGCTTCGCGGTGATCCCGGTGCTCGATCTCCGGGGCGGCCGCGTGGTGCGGGCGCGCCGGGGCGAGCGCTCCTCCTATGCCCCGATCGAGACGCCCTTGGCAAAGGGATCCGCACCCGACGCGGTGGCGCGCGGCCTGTGCGACGCATGGCCGGCCACGATCCTCTACGTGGCGGATCTCGACGCGATCATCGACCGGGCGCCGCCGGACCTGGCGGCGCTCACGGCGATCACCCGCGCCTGCCCGGGCATCGCCCTCTGGGTGGATGCGGGCTTCGCCGATCCCGCAGGCGTCGCGGACTTTCTGGCAACCGGCCTCGGCCGGCCGGTAATCGGCAGCGAGAGCCAGGCCGATCCCGGACTGGCGACGCGCTTCGGGGACCGCGCCGTGCTCTCCCTCGACACGCGCGGCGCGGAGCGGCTCGGCCCTGCCGCCCTCCACGACGACCCGTCGCTCTGGCCGCCCGAGGTGATCGCGATGACGCTCGCCCAGGTCGGGGCCGGGCAGGGGCCCGACGTCGCGGCGCTTGCGGCGATCCAGGCGCGGGCCCCGGATCGCCGGCTCTACGCGGCCGGCGGCGTGCGCGGCCCGGCCGATCTGCGGGCGCTGCGCGCGGCCGGGATCGCCGGTGCCCTGGTGGCCTCGGCGCTGCACGACGGCGCCCTGTCCCGGGCCGACGCGCGTGGTCTTTGAGATCGGCATCGTCTCGTCCCGCAAGCCGGTGACCACCTTCCGGGACGATGCCCCGGCCCGACGCTTCCGGCCCGCGCCGGGCGCTGCTAAACCCCCCGGCAGACAGCCCGATCGCGCGAGCGTGCAGATGGACAAGTTCACCACCCTGGAGGGCGTCGCGGCGCCCATGCGGACGATCAACGTCGACACCGACCGGATCATCCCGGCCAAGTACCTCAAGACGATCAAGCGGACGGGCCTCGGCAAGAGCCTGTTCGCCGAGATGCGCTACCGTGAGGACGGCTCGGAGAACCCGAACTTCGTGCTGAACCAGCCGGCCTACCGGAACGCCAAGATCCTGGTGGTGGGCGACAATTTCGGCTGCGGCTCGTCCCGGGAGCACGCGCCCTGGGCGCTGGCCGATTTCGGCATCCGCTGCGTGATCTCCACGAGCTTCGCCGACATCTTCTTCAACAACTGCGCGAAGAACGGCATCCTGGCGATCACGGTCGCCCCGGAGGATCTGGAGAAGCTGTTCGAGGACGCCGAGCGCGGCGCGAACGCGACCCTGTCGGTCGATCTGGAGGCGCAGACCATCCGGGGGCCGGACGGCGGCAGCCTGCATTTCGACATCGAGGCGGGCCGCAAGCACAACCTCCTGAACGGGCTCGACGAGATCGGCCTGACCCTGGAGCGCGTCTCATCCATCGACGCCTACGAGCAGAAGCTCGCCCAGCGGGAATGGGCCTGAGGGCAGGGGATTCCAAAGCGCTCAGCCCTTTGGCGGGTCGCCAGGGCGGAGCCCTGGCGCATCGGATCCGGCCCGCGCTAACGCGCAGTTAACCCTCGTGCTGCCTGATTCGGCCGCTAACCGCGGATGAGAAACAGGAACGCCAGGATGCGCCATCAGTGCTTCGGGTCGGGCGTCGCGCTCGGGTTCGGTCTCCTCGCCGCGGGTGCCGCGAGCCTGCCGGCACGCGCGGGTTTCGACGGCTGCCTCGCCGGCATCCAGGCCCAGGCGGCGTCCGCGGGCGTGTCGGCCCAGACTTTCCGGTCGGCCACGAGCGGCATCAGCTACGACGACAAGGTGATCGAGCTCTCCCAGGCGCAGCCCGAGTTCAAGACGCCGATCTGGGACTACATGGCCGCCCTGGTCGATGACGAGCGCGTCGAGGATGGCCGCGCGGCGATGCGCCAGAACGCGGCCGCCCTGGCGCAGGCCGAGGCCCGCTACGGGGTCGACCGCTACACGATCGCGGCGGTCTGGGGGGTCGAGTCGAATTTCGGCAAGAACCTCGGCAAGATGCCGCTGGTCCAGTCGCTGGCGACGCTCGCCTGCTCCAACAACCGCCGCCGGGACTTCTTCCGCGGCGAGTTGATCGCCACGCTGCGGATCATCGAGCGCGGCGACATCGCGCCGGAGCGGCTCACCGGCTCCTGGGCGGGGGCCTTCGGCCAGACCCAATTCATGCCGACCACCTATCACCGCCTCGCCGTCGACGGCGACGGTGACGGGCGGCGCGACGTGGTCGATTCGACCGCCGACGCCGTCGCCTCGACGGCCAACTTCCTGCATGTCGCCAAGTGGCAGCACGGGCAGGTCTGGGGCTACGAGGTGAAGCTGCCCCGCGGCTTCAACGTCGGGGCCGCCGGACGCAGGAACAAGAAGCCGGTCGCCCACTGGGCGTCCCTCGGCGTGACCCGGATCGACGGCCGCCCGCTCTCGGGGGAGGGGCCGGCCGGGATCATCGCGCCGGCCGGGATCGACGGGCCGGCCTTCCTGGTCACGAAGAACTTCGACGCGATCTACTCGTACAACGCCGCCGAATCCTACGGCCTCGCCATCGCGGTCCTGTCGGACCGGCTGCGGGGGAAGGCGGGCGTCCAGGCGGCGTGGCCGACCGACGATCCGCCCCTGTCCCGGGCCGAGCGGCGCGATCTCCAGACCCGGCTGGCCGCCCGCGGCTACGATGTCGGCGAGCCGGACGGCAAGGTCGGCCAGAAGACCCGCGACGCCATCAAGGACGTGGAGCGCCGCCTCGGCATGACCCCGACCGGCCGCCCCGGCGGCAAGGTGCTGGAAGCCCTGCGCGGGGGCTGACGACCGCAAGGCTACACGGGGTCGGGTGGCCGCATCGCAGCCTCCGCACCGTGTCGTTCCCGGGCACATGCAGCGCCGGCGGATTGCGACGCGCACCGTTTGTGCGGTGCTGTTGGTCCTGTGGATCCCGGACACGGGCGAGCGGTGAGCCCAGCGCGCCGATCCCGCACCGCGCCCGCCCTATACCCACGCATTCAGGGTCTCCAAAACACGCACCGATGTCGGGTCGTGCTGAGCGGCATCGGCCGAGTGGCACGCTCTACGCACATTCGTCCCTGCGCCCAGAGCGAAGCAATTCCGTGTCGCGCTGCCCTGGGTCGCTTCGCCATGCGCGCGATGACGGAGACAGCCGCCCCCCCTCGACAGCACGGGCCCGCAGGCCTCGACCTGAAAAAACCCGCGGCCTCTCGGCCGCGGGTTCGAATTCCGTCCGTGCTGCGCCGGTCAGGCGGCGGTGCGCTTGCGGGCTTCCTGCTTGGTGTCGACGCCGGCTGCTTTGATCTCGGACAGCTTCTGCGCGACGTTGCGCGAGAACACGAACTCGGCCGGGCGCTGGTTCTCCAGGCTGACCTCCGGGGCCATCGCGCCGTCGGTCTTGATGCCGCGGATCGCGTGGACCAGCGGCTTCCAGGGCTTGCGCACCGAATCGACCACCGAGGAGGCCTCGTAGCCCGAGTGGACCATGCAGTCGGCGCACTTCTCGTAGTTGCCGGTGCCGTAGGAATCCCAGTCGGTGGTCTCCATCAGCTCCTTGAAGGTCGCCGCGTAGCCCTCGCCGAGCAGGTAGCAGGGCTTCTGCCAGCCGAACACGGTACGGGTCGGGTTGCCCCACGGGGTGCAGTGATAGGTCTGGTTGCCGGCCAGGAAGTCGAGGAACAGGCCCGACTGCTGGAAGGTCCACTTCTCGCGGCCCTTCTCCTTCCCATGACGGAAGACGCCGCGGAACAGGTCCTTGGTCGCCTTCCGGTTCAGGAAGTGCTTCTGGTCGGGGGCGCGCTCGTAGGCGTAGCCGGGGGAGACGGTGATGCCGTCGATGCCCATCCGGGTCACGCTGTCGAAGAAGTCGGCGATCTTCTCGGGCTGGGAATTGTTGAAAAAGGTGCAGTTGATGGTGACGCGGAAGCCCATCTCCTTGGCCTTCGCGATCGCCGCCACCGCCTTGTCATAGACGCCGCGCTGGCACACCGACTGGTCGTGCATCTCCTTGTCGCCGTCCAGATGGATCGACCACGTGAAGTACGGGCTCGGCTTGTACTCCTTGATCTTCTTCTCAAGGAGTAGCGCGTTCGTGCAGACGATCGCGAACTTCTTCTGGGCGATGATGCCCTCGACGATCTGCGGCAGATCCTTGTGCAGGAGCGGCTCGCCGCCGGCGATCACCACCACGGGGGCGCCGCACTCGCGCACCGATTCGAGCGCGTCCGCCACCGGCAGGCGCTTGTTCAGGATCTCGTCCGGGTAATCGATCTTGCCGCAGCCGGCGCAGGCCAGGTTACAGCGGAACAGCGGCTCCATCATCATCACGAGCGGGTAACGCTTGCGACCCGTCAGGTGCTGTTTCAGGATGTAGCCGCCGATCTTCGCGACGTACCGGAGGGGGATACCCAAGATTGCGGCTCCTTCACTTCGTCGGCCCCGGAGGCATCGGGGTGCTTAACACGAAAAAAAACGCGATTTCTAGCGATCTAGCTTGGAACTAATCTCAATCGGCCCTGTTTCGGCGGGGCGATGACATCATATTCCGCGCCTGACGCATCGGTGCCACATGAGCCGCCGGCGCGGGTCTCATGGGCGAGGACATTCAGCCGTTGAGGACAGCACGTGCATTGCGTCGGCAATGCGACCGGAAATCCCGAAATTCGGTTGCACGGCAACAAACGCGGTGCGCTAGCGCACATATCCTCCGCGGCGACCGCGCCGGGTCCGCCGCGTTGCAATCTGGCACCACCCTCTTTACTGAACCCCGGGGCGGCGATGCAAGCCGGGGCCCGAGCCTTGGCCTATGGCAGACGGCTGCGCCGCGATCCATATCGGCCGCGATCGGCGTATGGACGCGTGCCGTGCGGCCGGGGCGGACCGTGCGGCGTTCTTCCACCCCGGCACGCATCCGAGCGGATTGCGGGGCGATCGGCACGCGGGCTTTGAGCCCTGCCGGAGCCGGTCACCGGGATCCCGATGTGATCGATGGCATGTGTCGGCCGCGCCGTGCGCGCGTCCGAGGCAAACAGGCAGGGTGCTCGTGATCGAAAGTCTCGTCGCGTTCTCGGTACGGTATCGGTGGATCGTGATCGCCCTGGTGGCGTTCGTCACGGTCGCGAGCGCCGGAGTCGCGGCGCATCTGTTCCGGATCAACACCGATGTCGAACGGCTGATCGATCCCAAGGAGCCCTGGCGCCAGGACGAGATCAATTTCGAGCAGGCCTTCCCGCAGCGGTCGAACACCATCGTGGCGGTCATCGACGGCCAGACGCCCGAGGAGACCGAGGAGGCGGCGGCCAACCTCGCCAAGGCGCTGACCGCGCACAAGAACCTGATCGAGACGGTCTACCGTCCGGATGGCGGCCCGTTCTTCGACAAGAACGGCCTGCTGCTGATGCCGCAGGCCGAACTCGACAAGACCCTCGAATCGCTGACCCAGCAGCAGGGGCTGCTCGGCCCGCTGGCCGCCGATCCGTCGCTGCGCGGCATCATGCGGGTGCTGACGCTCGGCGCCCGCGGCGTGAAGACCGGGGACGCCAAGCTCGAGGATCTCGAGAAGCCCATGGGGCAGATCGACGCCACGTTGCAGAAGGTGCTGGCGGGCCAGCCGGCGCGGATGTCGTGGCAGGAGCTGCTCTCCAACGGTGAGAGCAGCGTCACCGACAAGATGAAGTTCGTGGTCATCCAGCCGGTGCTGGACTTCAACGCGCTCGAACCCGGCTACCAGGCGACCAAGCTGATTCGGAACGTCGCCCAGGATCTCAAGATCGATTCCGAGCACGGCCTGCGCATGCGGCTGACCGGCACGGTGGCGGTGGCCGACGAGGAGTTCGCGACGCTCTCGGAGGATGCGGGCGTCAATTACAGCGTGACGGTCGGCGCGATCGTCCTGTTCATCTGGCTGGCACTGCGCTCGGCGCCCCTGGTCGCGTCCGTGCTGATCACGACCTTCGCGGGCCTGATCGTCACCGCGGGTCTCGGCCTGGCGATGGTCGGCGAGCTCAATCCGATCTCGGTGGCCTTCGCGGCCCTGTTCGTGGGGCTCGGCATCGATTTCGGCATCCAGTTCGCCGTGCGCTACCGGGCGGACCGCTTCGAGCAACCCGAGATCGGCGCCGCGTTGCGGGCCGCCGCCCGGGGCGTCGGCTGGTCGCTGACGCTGGCCGCCATCTCGCTGCTGGCCGGCTTCTTCGCCTTCCTGCCGACCGCCTTCCGCGGCGTCTCGGAACTCGGCCTCATCGCCGGCGTCGGCATGATCGTGGCCTATCTGTTCGCCCTGACGCTGCTCCCGGCCCTGATCGCCGTGTTCAACCCGAAGGGCGAGAAGGAAGCGGTGCAGACCAACTGGCTGGTCGGCGTCGATCCCTGGATCATCCAGCACCGCAAGCCGATCCTGCTCGTGGTCGGCTTGATCACGCTCGCGGGCGCGCCGCTGCTCTGGCATCTGCCGTTCGACTCGAACCCGATGCACCTGCGCAGCGCGAAGACGCAGTCGATCGCCACCTATCTCGATCTGATCAAGAACCCGGAGACCAGCCCGAACTTCATCGATGTGCTGGCCCCCAGCGTCGACGCCGTCCCGGCCCTGTCGAAGAAGCTGATGGCGCTGCCGGTCACGGCCTCGGTCAACAGCATCGACACCTTCGTGCCGCGCGACCAGGACAAGAAGCTCGCGCAGATCGCCGACACGGCGCAGCTCCTCGATCCCGTCCTGAACCCCGGGCGCCGGCCGCCGCCGCCCACCGACGCGGACAACGTCAAGGCGCTCAAGGACGCCGCCACGGCGCTGAACGGTGTCTCGAACGACGCCAAGGGCGACCAGAAGGGGGCACAGGCCGCCAAGCAGCTGGCCGGTACGCTGGACAAGCTCGCCGCCGGCCCGGTGCCGCAGCGCGAGGCGGCCTCCGTCGCCCTGACCAAGGATCTCGGGCCGCTGCTCGCGCGCCTGCGCGACCTGCTGCACCCGGAAAAGATCACGCTGGAGAACCTGCCGCCGCAGCTGAAGGCCGATTGGGTGGCGGCGGACGGGCGCGCCCGCATCGAGGTCCACCCGAAGGGCGACTCGAACGACGACACGGTGCTGCGCCGCTTCTCGGACGAGGTGCTGAAGGTCGCCCCGCACGCCACCGGCGCACCGGTGGCCACGACCCAGTCGAGCTACACGATCCTGGGCGCCTTCGTGCAGGCGGCGGTGACGGCCTTCGTGCTGATCTTCGTCATCCTGTCGGTCGCCCTGCGCAAGCCGTGGGACGTGGCGATGACGCTGGGTCCGCTGGTGATCGCGACCCTCTGGACGCTGATGGCGATGCGCATCGTCGGCATGCCACTGAACTTCGCCAACATCATCGCGCTGCCGCTGATGCTCGCGGTCGGCGTGGCGTTCCACATCTACTACGTGATCGCGTGGCGGGCCGGCGTGACCGACATGCTGGCCTCCAGCCTGACCCGGGCGATCTTCTTCTCGGCGCTGACCACCGGCAGCGCCTTCGGGTCGCTGGTCCTGTCGAGCCATCCGGGCACCGCGAGCATGGGCAAGCTGCTCGCGCTTTCGCTGTTCTTCACCCTGGTGGCGGCGTTCTTCGTGGTTCCGGCGACGCTCGGCGAGCCGCCGGTGCAGCCCGACGAGGATCGTCCCGAGGCCGAGAAGGCCGCCGGCGCGGCCCTGCGGAAGAGCACGGGGTTGCAGGATCCGGTGCCCGCCAAGTAGGGACCGGTCAGAGCGCCTTCTCGAAGAAGTGGTCCGGGTAGGGGTCGTCGTTGAAGCGGTCGATCTCCACCCAGCCCGACCGCCGGTAGAGCGCCAGGGCCTCGGGGAGGGCGCTGTTGGTGTCGAGCCGCAGCGTCCGGATGCCGAGGTCGCGGGCTGCCGTCTCGGCCGCCTGCATCAGCCGCTTGGCCAGGCCGAGGCCCCGGGCGGCGGGATCGATCCAGAGCCGCTTGATCTCCGCGACCGGGCCTCCGGTCCCCTTCAGGCCGACACATCCGACCGGGCAGCCATCCCCGATGGCGATCAGGAAGGTGCCGCGGGGCCGCACCATCGCGGTGGCCTCCGGGTCGCAGGACAGCGCGACGTCGAACCCGCCGGCGAAGCGGGTCGCCAGCTCGGCGTAGTAGGCGGCGAGGCAGGCACGGGCGGGCGGGCTCGTGGGATCTGCCTCGGCAATCGTCATATGATCCAAGCCTGAGCTTTTCATCGTCCACCGCGCATTCTAACCTCGTGGCATGACCATGATCGCTCTGGAAGAAGCAGCCACGAGCCTCGCGGAACTGGTTGCACGCGTCGAGGGCGGCGAGACCATTGTCGTGACGCGCAACGGTCGGCCGGTGCTCGACCTCGTGCCGCATCGCCGGACGGGTGGGCTCGATCTGGAGGCGGGCGCAGCGTTCCTGCGCGCGCATGGGGTCACGGATCCGTTTCCGTCCATTCCCGACGACTTCGACGACCCGTTGCCGGAGGATTTTCTGATTCGGCCGTTGCCCGAACCATGAAATTCCTTCTCGACACACATATCCTGATCGCCGCGATCGGTGGGCGCTTGGGGTCACGGCATCCGAAAATTGCCCGGTTGTTGACGCGAGGCGACAGTCAACACCACGCCAGCGTCGCGAGCCTTTGGGAGATCGCCATCAAGACGCGCCTCGGCAAGCTCAATCCTGGGATGTCTTTGAGCCTATTGCCCCAGGCGTTGGAGGTCGCGGGGATCAGGATTCTGCCTATCACGCACGTTCACGCCCTCGCATCTGTCGAGCCAATCCCGCCGACGAAGGATCCGTTCGATCGCATGTTGCTGGCGCAATGTCAGGTCGAGGGCTGTCTCTTGGTTACGGTTGACGGCGCCCTGCACGATCATCCGCTTGCGGCGCAAATCTAGGCTGAAACGTTACGCGAAATCCGAGAACCCGCCGGCGACGGCTCCTGACGCCGTGACAGCCGCGATCGAGGCGGGGGCAATCAGCGCGTCCCGCTCCTCGGCATACCGATAGCCCGCGGCCTCACCCGCAAAACCCGCCGCCGTCGCCGGATGCGTGTAAAGCTCGGTCAGGCCATCCGGAAGGTGCGTGAGGAGCGCCGCCACCCGGGCCGGCGTCATGGCGCCGGACCACGCAAGCCCCAGCGTCCGGTCCGGGATCAGAAGTCCGGCCTGCCGGGCACGCACGGCGAGCAGAGCCGCCCAGGGGGCGATGTCGAGGGCGGGCCGCGGGCGGGCGCCGGGCTCGGCCCGGCGCAGGATCTCCCGCGGCTCCCGGGGCACCCGCAGGGCGCACATCCCGAATTCGCGGCCGATGCGCAGCACCGCCCCGGCGATCAGCGGGTGGACGTGGAAATGCTTGTGGGCGTTGACGTGGTCCAGCGGCAGGCCGGTCGCCCGGTAGGCCTCGAACTGGGCGCGGATCTCGGCGGCGAGCTGGCGCCGGGCCGCGGGCTTGCGGGCGAAGTCGAGGCCGAGGCGGGCCATGTCGGCGCGCATCAGACCGGCCGCGTCGGTCAGGTCGGGTAGTTCGGCAGCCGGCAGGGTCGGCCATGCCTCCACGAGGACGAGGTGCAGCCCGATCCGCAGGGACGGCAGCCGCTTCGCCCGCGCCACGGCATCGGCGGCGGCGGGCGCCGCGACCATCAGGCTCGCGGCAGTGAGAATCCCGTCGCGATGCGCCTGCTCGACCGCCTCGTTGACCTCAAGGCTCAGCCCGAAATCATCCGCGGTAACGACCAGACGCTTCACAGGAACCTCGTAATGGGTGTCGAGAGGGCTCGCCCTCTCGCGAGTCCAGGGCGGAGCCCTGGAAGAGGTGCGGGGCCCCGCCCCGCGCCCCGCCGGGGCCGTGGGCCCCGGACCCCTGATTTTACGCCGCCTTGGCGGTGCCCTGGCGCTCCTTGAGGAAGCGGTAGAACTCGACGCCCTCGCGCAGGCGGCGCTTCATCATGTCGGGGGAGCGCACCATCTCGCTGACGATCGAGGCGATCTTCGGCGCCCGGAAATAGAACTTCTTGTAGAACTCTTCGACCGAGGTGAAGATCTCGGTGTGCGAGAGATGCGGGTAGTGCAGCGGCGCGACCTGCACGCCGTTCTCGTCGACGAGCTCGGCGTTCTCGATGTCGAGCCAGCCGTTCTCCACCGCCTGCTTGTACAGGAAGGTGCCCGGGTAGGGGGCCGCCAGCGAGACCTGGATCGTGTGCGGGTTGATCCGCTTGGCGAAGGCGATCGTCTCCTGGATCGTCTCCTTGGTCTCACCCGGCAGGCCGAGGATGAAGGTACCGTGGATGGCGATGCCCAGCTCGTGGCAGTCCTTGGTGAACTTCTCCGCGACCTCGACCCGCATGCCCTTCTTGATGTTGTGCAGGATCTGCTGGTTGCCGGACTCGTAGCCGACCAGCAGCAGGCGCAGGCCGTTCTCCTTGAGCACCTTCAGGGTCTCGCGCGGCACGTTCGCCTTGGCGTTGCACGACCACGTAACGCCGAGCTTGCCGAGCTCGCGGGCGATTTCTTCCGCACGCGGGAGGTTATCCGTAAACGTATCGTCGTCGAAGAAGAACTCCTTGGTCTGCGGGAACTCCTTCAGGCAGTACTTGATCTCCTCGATCACGTGGGCGACCGAGCGGGTGCGGTAGGTGTGGCCGCCGACCGTCTGCGGCCAGAGGCAGAAGGTGCAGCGGCTCTTGCAGCCCCGGCCCGAGTAGAACGAGATGTAGGGGTGCTTCAGGTAGCCGATGAAGTACTTCTCCATCTCCAGGTCGCGCTTGTAGACGCTGGTGACGAAGGGCAGCTGATCCATGTCGGTCATGATCTCGCGGTCCTCGTTGTGGACCACGACACCGTTGGCGTCGCGATAGGACAGACCCTTGATCTGCGCCATCGGCACGCCGTCGGCGACCTCCTTGACGGTGAAGTCGAACTCGTTGCGGGCGCAGAAATCGACCACCGGGGCCTGGGCCATGGCGCCTGCGGCGTCGACCGCGACCTTGGCGCCGATCAGGCCTGCGATCAGCTTCGGGTTGGCGGCCTTGAGCGCCTCGATCGTCTTCACGTCCGACTTGAACGACGGCACCGAGGTGTGGAGCACGACGAGGTCGAAGTCGTTGGCCTGGGCCACGATCTCGGCCAGCTTGATGTTGTGCGGCGGCGCGTCGATCAGCTTCGAGTTCGGCACCAGGGCGGCCGGCTGGGCCAGCCAGGTCGGGTACCAGAACGACTTGATCTCGCGCTTGGCCTGGTAACGGGAGCCGGCACCGCCGTCGAAACCGTCGAAGGTGGGGGCCTGGAGGAAGAGCGTGCGCATGGGGTTCAAGGCCTCAGGGCAGTGCGGGGGAGGGGATGGGTGGGGATCAGCGGAGCGGCGCGCCGGCGTCGCTGCCGAGCTCCGCGTCGGGGATCAGTGTGCCATCCGCAACCACGTGATAATCATGACCTTTCCATGTCACCGCCCCCGACACGAAGGCCCAGGAGAAGTTCAGGAAGGAGAGGATGTCGCGGATCGGCAACAGTCCGTAGGGGTGCGGGGCGAGGCCGAAGGCCCGCTCGACCTGCCGGCAGAGCAGGATCCGGCTCGCCAGGGCGAGGCCGGCCACCGCCAGGGTGCCGAGCCCGGCGCCCGGCAGCAGCGCAGCCACGAGGGCCAGCGGGAAGGCGTGGGTGACGATCGAGCCGGCATAGCCCGCCGGATCGACGGTGCGGATGGTGCGGTTCCAGCGCAGCTCGTGCCGCCACAGGCCGGCGAGTTCGGTGTCGACGCTGGTGTGCCCGATGGTGAAGCTCGGGATCGCGACCCGACCGCCGAGGCCCCGGAGCGCCGCGCCGATCGCGTAGTCGTCGGCCAGATCGTTGCGGAAGGTCCGGAAGCCGCCCACCGCCTCCAGGCTTGCCCGGGTGAAGGCGACGGTCGAGCCGAAGCAGGGTTTGGCGAGCCCCAGGCTCAGGCCCATCACGACGTTGGGCAGGAAGTGCGTGTCGATCGCCAGCGTCGAGAGCCGGTCGTACAGGCCCCGGAAGGCCGGCACCCCGTGGTACAGGCAGGTGACCCCGGTGACGCCCGCCTGCGACAGCTCGGCGACCAGACGCCCCAGGTAGTCGGGCCCGACCACCATGTCGCTGTCGGCCAGCACGACCACGTCGTGGGCGATCCGCTCGGCCATGTTGATCAGGTTGGAGACCTTGCGGTTCGAGCCGTGCTGGCGGGCGTCGATCACGAGGTCGATGCGGGCCGCCGGGTAGGCCAGCTTGAGCTGCTCCACCACGCCGATCGCCGGATCGGCGGCCTTCTGGACGCCGAACACGATCTGGACCGGCCCGGCATAGTCCTGGCGCAGGACGCTCTCGAGATTGGCGTAGAGGTTCGGCTCCAGCCCGCAGAGGGGTTTCAGCACCGTCACGGAGGGAAGGGGGGCACCGGGCGCCAGGGCCGGGACGGGGCGGGCCGCGTAGCGGGCCGCGCAGACGGCGGCCGCCAGGGCGTAGAGGCAGCCCGCCGCCGCCAGGATCAGGCAGATCAGCGACAGCCACCAGAGGGCCAGCAGCGTCAGGGCGGAAACATCCATCCGATCGGGTCCGTGCGATCGTCCCGCCGCCTCAGGCAGCGTTGGCCGCGAACGGCCGGTTCAAGGCGGCAGTCTCGGCGGCGTTCACGGCGTCGGCTTGGCGGCGAGCATGCCGTCGGCCCGCTGGCGCAGGAACTTCACGGCGCCGTCCGCGCCCCCCGCCTTCAGCGGCGCCGCGAGGGCGGTGCGCTGGGCCGCGAGCTCGCTCACGTCGCCGTTGAGCAGGACATCCTGGATGCGGTTGTCGGCGTTGACGACGAAATCGACATCGGAATCGTCGCCATCCGCCGCGGTGACCCGGGTCGGCACCACGCGCTGGGCGCCGCGCGCCTCGACCTTCGGCGTCACGTCGAACTTGCCCCCCGCCGCACGGGCGAGGCGGTTGGCATAGGTCACGGTCAGGCTGCGCTTGAACGCGTCGGTCACCGCCGCCTGCTGCTCCGGGGTGAAGCTCGACCACTTGGAGCCGACCGCGATGCGGGTCATGGCGGGAAAGTCGAAGGCCTTGTCCATCGCCGGCCCCACGGCCTCGACCCGGGCGGGGAGGGGGCCGGGGCCGTCCTTCAGGGCGGCCGAGAAGGCGGCGTAGAGATCGCGCACCGTCTGGACGGCCGGATCGTCCGCGGCCCAGGCGGCGACCGGGACGAGCAGGGGGGCGGCGATCAAGGGGGCGGCGATCAGGGCGGCCGCGAGCCGGCGGGTCAGGCGCACTTCTTCAACTCCTCGCCCTCGCCGAGCCGCGCCACCATGCGGGGCGGGGCATAGCTGTAGAACGGGCCGAGCGTCGCGGCCTGCGGCACCCGCTTCACGCTGCGCCCGGCCTCCACCTCGACCTCGCGCTCCTCCTCGGGGGCCTCCGCGCGCAGCTTGGCCTCGATCCGATGCCAGAGCAGCAGGCTCGGCAGGCCGACGCCGAGATCGGCGAAGCGCTTGACCAGCGAGAGGGCGAGCGCCGCCTCGGCCGGGATGTTGAACAGGCCGCAGAGGGCGATCAGGCCGCCCTCCTGGGCGCCGAGGGCGCCGGGCACCGCGAAGGCCGCCCCGCGCACGGCTTGCGCGAGGCTCTCGATCATCAGCGCCTGCGCGAAGTCGATCGGATAGCCCATGAAGTGCAGGCAGACATAGACCTCCAGGGTCCCGATCACCCAGCCGATGAGGTGGATGCCCAGAGCGGCCGCGAAGCGGCCGTGATGGGCGTAGAGGCGGCGCAGGCTGTCGTAGAGCTGGTCGATCGCCCCGAAGGCGCGCCATTCGCGGCCCGAGGCGAAGCGGCTGAGCAGGCCCTGGATCAGGCGATGCCCGGCCCGGCGCTGGATCAGGTAGAAGGCGCCCAGCGCCGGCACCGCCAGGGCGAGGCCGCCCTCCACGGTCCGGGCGATCGGCCCGTCGCCGCAGATCGCGACCAGCAGGGCGAGGCCCATCACCGTGAACAGGAGCTGGGTCAGCGCCTGGGTCATCAGGTCGACGAACATGCTGGCGCCCGCGAGCGCCCCCGGGACGCCCCGCTTGGACAGCAGGCGCGCCCCGACGAAGTCACCGCCCACGGTGGCCACCGGCAGCAGCGTGTTGATGCCCTCGCGCACGAAGCGCAGCGACACGCAGTCGGCGAGCCGGGCGGCGTCCATCGGGAACACGACCTGCCAGCCGAGTCCCGCCCAGGCGACCGCCACCACGCGGGCCAGCACCACCAGGGCGGCACCCCAGCCGGCACTCACCACGGCGGCCGAAACATCCTCAAGACCGGAGGACATGAACAGGCCGACGACCGTGCAGAGACCGGCGATCGAGGCCAAGGTCGTCAGGCGCTTCATTGTCGTCTTTCAAGCTCGCAAAAGGCTTGATGCGGGAAATCGGCCACGGTCGCGGCAGAAATAGGTCAGCCGGGCCGAGAACGTTTCTGCCACGTTGCAGCATGGATGAGCGCTGTCTATCACCCGTTTAACACACCGGGAGCCAAAGCGGCGGCGGGGCTGAAGGGCCTGCGTAGAAGGCCGCGGCACGTCGCAGAAGGGGCACACGTCATGGAGCGCGAATCGCCGATCACGGCCCTGGAGGCCGTGGCTGAGGACACGCATGCCGGCAGCTACGCGGGCGGAGCGGCGCCGGGCGTGCCCGCCCCGCACTCGCCGGTGATGGCGTGGAACGAGTGGGATCCGCTGGAGGAGGTGATCGTCGGATCCCTCGACGGCGCCACGATCCCGACCCACCATCTCACGGTGATCTTCAACCTGCCGCGCGCCGCGCAGCCGTTCTACCGGCTGGCGAGCGGCTGGAAGTATCCGAAGTTCATGAAGAAGCTCGCCCAGGCCGAGCTCGACAACTTCATCACCATCCTGGCGGGCGAGGGCGTGAAGGTCCGCCGCCCCGACGCGGTGGACTTCTCCAAGAAGTTCAAGGCGCCGCGCTGGACCTCGCGGGGCTTCTGCGTGGCCTGCCCGCGCGACCCGTACCTCGTCATCGGCGACGAGATCATCGAGAGCCCGATGTGCTGGCGCTCGCGCTACTTCGAGGGCGACGCCTACCGCTCGCTGTTCAAGGAATACTTCCGCGCCGGCGCCCGCTGGACCTCGGCGCCGCGGCCGCAGCTGACCGACGACCTCTACAATTACGACTACCGGGTGCCGAACCTGAAGGCCGGCGAGCCCATGCAGTTCACCGTCAACGAGTTCGAGCCGGTCTTCGACGCCGCCGACTTCGTGCGCTGCGGCCGCGACCTGTTCGTGACCCGCTCCAACGTGACCAACCTGATGGGCATCGAGTGGCTGCGCCGCCACCTCGGCCCGGGCTTCCGCATCCACGAGATCGAGAGCCGCTGCCCGCAGCCGATGCATATCGACTCGTCGTTCATGCCGCTGGCCCCCGGCAAGGTGCTGGTGAACCCGGACTACGTCGACGTCGAGAAGCTGCCGGCCGTGCTCAAGAAGTGGGACGTGCTGATCGCCCCGCGCCCCGACCCGGTCGAGGGCTTCATGAGCAAGATCTCGATGTGCTCGCCCTGGACCTCGATCAACGTGCTGGCGATCACCGAGAAGAAGATCGTCGTCGACCAGAGCCAGCCGACGCTGATCAAGGCGCTCAAGGACTGGGGCTTCGATCCGATCCCGGCGCCATTCCTGAGCTACGGCCCGTTCGGCGGCTCGTTCCACTGCGCGACGCTCGACGTGCGCCGCCGCGGGGTGCTGAAGTCCTACTTCTAAGCAGGTTTCGCAAAAGTGGCTGCCGGTTCTGCGACAAGAACCTGCGACCACATAAGGACCTGAGCGGACGAAGCGTTGGCCTGCCCATGGTACACGGCAGTGACGCCACAATCCCGAACAGGACGCAGGTCCCCTCTCCCGTGCGGGAGAGGGACAGGGTGAGGGATCAGGTCTTCCCGGAGAGGGCGCGACCTGTCGACGCTTCAGTGGTGCGCTCGATCCTGAAAGTTCTCGGCCCTCACCCCAACCCTCTCCCGCACGGGAGAGGGGGCCGGTCGCGCTCGCCAACCCGGTCCGCAGACAACTGTCGTGTACCGTGGGCAGCCCAACGCAAGTCTGCTTGGGAGCCGGACGGGGATCGCGGCCTCAGTGCGCCGCAATCCCTTCGATCAGCGCCTTGTTGAACCCCTCCGGATCGGACATCTGCGGCGCGTGGCCAAGGTCCGGAAACTCCACGAGCCGTGCCCCCGGGATCGCCCGCGCGGCCGCCTTCCCCAGCTCGGGATAGTGTCCGAGGCTCGCCCGCACCTCCGGCGGGGCGAGATCCTTGCCGATCGCCGTGTTGTCCTTCTGGCCGATCATCAGCAGCGTCGGCACCGCGATCTGCGGGAAGCGATAGAGCACCGGCTCGGTGACGATCATGTCGTAGACCAGCGCCGAGTCCCAGGCGACCGCCTCCTTGCCGGGGCCGTTGTTCAGCCCCGCCAGCATCGTCACCCAGGGCTCGTAGCGGGCCTCCCAGCGGCCGGCGTAGTAGGTCGCCGTCTCGTAGGCGCGGATCGATTCCGCCGAGACCTTCAGCTCGCGCTGGTACCATTGCGCCAAGGAGACCGGCGGCAGGCCCTTGGCGCTCCAATCCTCCAGGCCGACCGGATTGACCAGCACGAGCTGGTCCACATCCTTCGGGTAGAGCAGGGCGTAGTGCGCGGCCAGCATGCCGCCGGTCGAGTGACCGACCAGGATCGGCCGCTCGACCCCGAGCTGCGCCAGCAGCGCATGCGTGTTCTCGGCGAGCTGCCGGAAGGTGAACTGGTAGGCGGCCGGCTTGCTCGACTTGCAGAAGCCGATCTGATCGGGCGCGATCACCCGGTAGCCGGCCGCGCCGAGCGCCCGGATCTGGCTCTCCCAGGTGGCGGCGCAGAAATTCTTGCCGTGGAGCAGCACGACGGTGCGGCCGTTCGGTCTCTCGGCCGGCACGTCGAGATAGGCCATCTGGAGCGTCTGGCGCTGCGAGGGAAACGTGAAGCGCTGCACCGGGAACGGATAGGGGAAGCCTTCCAGCTCCGGGCCGTAGGCCGGGGCGGCGATGGGATCCGCCATCGCCGTGCCGAAGGTGGCCAGCGCGAGGAGCGCGCCGGTGAGGATGGGTCGAAGCATGGGCCGCGTCGGTGCCTGTGTGCCAGCGGCGTGAGGCGCCGCGCCGCCGGCACAGATCGGGCATCCGAACGGCACTGTCCATGCCGCGAGCCCGGTGCATCAGCCACCGGGCCCGGGCCGGACAGCACGGGGCAGCCTCAGGCCGCGGCCGGCTGCGCCACGGCAGCCTGGTCACGCTTGGCGTACCAAGCGTCGGACATCGAGAACGACGCGAACCGGCGCTCATACCCCTTCCGGGCCATCAGTTCGGCGAGCGCTTCGCGCTGCTGCGGATCGGCATGCGCAACGCTGAGCAGCGTCACGTCGTGTTCGGCGAAATCGAAGGACTCCAGAAGGTCGAGGGTATCCTCCTCGGCGTTGACGCTCAGGAAGTCGATCGTGCGCGGGGCATCCGCCGCCTGGAGAAGGCTGCGCAGCGTGATCGTCTCGACCTCGTACCGCTTTCCGCTCCGCCGCGCGCCCACCCCGGCCGATGCCTCCTCGGCATGCTCCGGGTCGTTGAACAGGATCTTCAGGCCGTCGTCGGTGTAGACGAACTTGTTGGTGACGTAACAGGTCCGGTCGGCGCGCAGCTTCTCGTGCCGGCTGCGCGCCGGCTCCGCGATGGCCCCCTGCCAACCGTAGAGTTTCTCGAGCAGCCGCGTGGTGCCGGCGCCCCGGTCGTCCGCGGCACCGAACTCGACGAAGTAGCCGTTCCGCTTCTCGCCGAGCTCGAACAGGACCCAGAGATCCTGAAGGAGCGGCGCCGTGGAGAGCGCCGCGCGCCGGGCCGCGAAGGTCAGGAAGTCGATCGACTCGGCGTAAGCCTCCTGGCTCGGACCGACGAGGCTCTTGATCTCCGCGATTGATCCTTCGAGCGTATCCCGGACCCCCAAGACCGACCTGAAGACGATTCCCAGCTCATTTTCCACGATCCAACTCCTCTACACACGCGTCTTTGCGATCGACCCATCGCAGGCCCAGGAACCTTTTCGGCCGACAATCATCGATCAGCGTGGCATCCTGCCCGACGCGCCCAGGCCTCCGACCCAGGCGCGACGCCGATCGATGGCACCCGCCAAGACAAATCCATCTCGCCGTTACCGTCCAGCACACAATTCAGAGGTCATATTCGTGATCGATGGTCGCCATCATGATTTAAGAGACAAATAATATCGATGCCTATACTATAAATATTCGAAACTTTAGCCTTTCCGACGGCAAAGCTCGCGACGAGATGTTGCAAACGATCTGGGATGAGTCAATGACATCGGCCACGAAAACGATCTTAACGCTTGCTATCGTGACCAGCCTCGGCACAGCTCCGGTTCAAGCCGCGGATGCCTGCGACGTGCTCGCCGCCCGGGTGATCCGCGACACCGGCGCCTCGCTCGCCGGCCGGGTCGGGCCCTACGCGGTGTTCCGCGCCGAGGATGCGGAGCGGATGAGCCTCGATTGCCGCAAGCCGGCGCGGATCACCGTGGCCTCCCGGGATCGGGAACCACCGCCCGCGTACTTCGTCCTGGTCGGCCGCGCGGCCCGGGCTCTGGCCGGGGCGGATCCCGCCGCCGCCGAGGCGCTGGCGCTCACCCTGCATCAGGCGAGCCTCCTGGCGGATGCCCCGCGGCGCGGCGCGTCCGGCCGGTCGCTGATGCTGTGCGAGACCGGCCCGCGAACCGATGGCCTCCGGGAGGATCTGACGGTTTGCCGGGTCGCACCCCGTGCCGGGCTTTCGCGGATCCGCCGTGCGGGCTAGACCGCGCGCATGTCGAATCCCGAGACTCCCGCCCCGATCGTTCAGGTCGGCACCGCCCGCTTCGCCAATCACCTTCCGCTCGCGCTGATCGCCGGCCCGTGCCAGCTGGAGGGGCGGAACCACGCCCTGGAGATCGCCGCCGCCCTCAAGGAGATGGCGGCGCGGGCCGGGATCGGCCTCGTGTTCAAGACCTCGTTCGACAAGGCGAACCGCACCTCGGGCAGCGCGGCCCGCGGCGTCGGGCTCGACGAGGCGCTGCCGGTCTTCGCGGAGATCCGCGAGACGCTCGGCCTGCCGGTGCTGACCGACGTGCACGCCGCCGAGCACTGCGCCCGGGCCGCCGAGGCCGTGGACGTGCTCCAGATCCCGGCCTTCCTGTGCCGCCAGACCGACCTGCTCCTGGCCGCCGCCGCGACCGGCCGGGCGGTCAACATCAAGAAGGGCCAGTTCCTGGCGCCCTGGGACATGAAGCACGTCGTCGCCAAGGTGACGCAGGCCGGCAACCCGAACGTCATCGTCACCGAGCGCGGCGCCTCCTTCGGCTACAACACGCTCGTCTCGGACATGCGCAGCCTGCCGATCATGGCGCAGGTCACCGGCGGCGCGCCGGTCGTGTTCGACGCGACCCATTCCGTGCAGCAGCCCGGCGGCCAGGGGGCGAGTTCCGGCGGGCAGCGGGAATTCGTCGCCGTGCTGGCCCGGGCCGCCGTGGCGGTGGGCGTGGCGGGCGTGTTCATCGAGACCCATCCCGATCCCGACCGGGCCCCCTCCGACGGCCCCAACATGGTGGCGCTGAAGCACATGCCGGCCCTGCTCGACGAATTGATCGCCTTCGACAGGCTGGCCAAGGCCCGCGCCGCGTAAACGGGGTTTCCAAAGGGCGAGCCCTTTGGTGGGTCGTCAGGGCAAGGCCCTGACCGATTCAAGGGCGCCGCCCTGGACCCGCGAAAGGGCCCGCCCTTTCGAAACCCCGATCAGGCCGGCTCCAGCACGTGGATCCGCAGGGGCTGGACGAGGCCGTAGCGGCCGTCCGGCTCGCGCTCGGCCGCCGCCTCGAAGGCGGCCTCCACCGCGGGCCGACGGGCCTCGATCGTCGCCCTGCGGGCGGGGTCCACGGCACAGACCCGCTTGAGGAAGGCATCGAGGTCCGCGAAGCTCTCGTGCCGCTCGATCGTGACGTCGCGGCGGCAGGCGAGGGTGCCGCGGGCCAGGGCGGCTGCGATCGCGTCCTGCGCCGCCGCGCGCACCGCGGTCTCGTCCTCGATGGGTTGCAGGGCGTCGAAGAAGCTGCCGGCCGCAAGCGGCTCCACCACGACGAGACGCCCGCCGGGGACCAGCACGCGCGCCGCCTCCACGAGGGCGGCGGCGGGGTCGGGCACGTGGTGCAGGGCGTTGAGCAGGACGGCCCCGTCGAAGCTGTCATCGGGGAACGGCAGGGCCTCCCCCGAGGCCGCCTCGAACCGCGCCCCCGGAACGGCGGCCCGGGCCTGGGCGAGCGCCGCGGCGCCCGGGTCGACGCCGGTCAGAGCCGCGCCGTCCTCGGTCAGCCGCTTGGCGAGCGTCCCGCTTCCGCACCCGATATCGAGGATCCGCTTTCCGGACAGCGGCGCGAAGGTCTCGCGGATCAGGGTCAGGGCATCCATGGTCGGTCCTCCAGGACCGCCATCATAGGGCCGACACCGGGCGGAGGCGATCTCACGGGCCCGGCGGCCCACGCGGACCGGGAACCCCGACCCGGACCATCTTCACAAGGTTTCAGGCCGCGCGGCACCCGAAACGGTCAAGCTGCACAGACGGCCCGGTGCATCGTTCATGATGAACCGCGGTTCATAAAACCGTGTGTGTGCGGTCCCGCACGCCAAGACCTGCGAGAACTTGGAACTGTCCCCGGGTAGCTACGTTATTGGGCAGGTTCGATCGAGGATCGAGAAGGAAGATCATGCGCAAGATCGGTATCATCGCCACCGCCGCCGCCCTGGCCCTCGGCAGCGTTGCCGTCACCTCCAGCGCCGAGGCGCGTCCCTACGGCTACCATGGTGGCTACGGTGGCTACGGCCACGGCTACTACCGCGGTCGCCGCGGCATCGGCACCGGCGCCGCCATCGGCCTCGGCATCGCCGGCCTCGCCGCCGGTGCGATCGCCGCCGGCGCGGCGCGCGACAGCTACTATGGCGGTGGCTACGGCTACGCCCCGTCCTACGGCTACGGCTACGCCCCGGTCTACGGTGGCTACGGCTACGCCAGCCCGGGCTACGGCTACTACGGCTACGGCTACTGAGCTTTCAGAGCCGGGACATCAGGGGGCGGCCGGCGCAAGCCGGTCGCCCTCTCTTTTTGCGACTGCGTCGCGGATCATGGATGCGGATGCCGCGCGTCGCTCACCGCCCACGGTAGGGCGCGACGCCCGGATCAGGCAGCCAAGCGTTCTTCGGCAGCTCGCCCGTCTGCCAGAACACGTCGATTGGGATGCCGCCGCGCGGATACCAGTATCCGCCGATGCGCAGGTAGCGCGGCGCCAGCAGGTCCCGCAGCCGCTTGCCGATCGCCACCGTGCAATCCTCGTGGAACGCCCCGTGGTTACGGAACGACCCGAGATACAGTTTCAGCGACTTCGATTCGACGAGCCAGTCGCCCGGTACGTAATCGATCACCAGGATGGCGAAGTCGGGCTGTCCGGTGACCGGGCAGATCGAGGTGAATTCGGGTGCGGTGAACCGGGCTACGTAGTCCGTATCCGCGTGCGGGTTCGGCACCCGATCGAGGCGGGCGTCCTCGGGCGAGGCCGGCAGGGGCGCCGGCTGGCCGAGCTGGAGTGTCTCGGATGTGGTCATCGGACCTCTATAAAGCCGTCCGCGGCGGTGCGCATCCATCTGCGCCGCGACGCAATCTTCACCGCTCCGCGTCAGGGTCCGATCGGTGTCGGCGCGGCCCGACCGGAGCTGGGTCCCATGCGTCTCGCCGCCCTCGGATGGTTCGGACTCTGCGTCGTCACGGCCGCGCCTGTGCCGGCCTGGGCCCGCGGAGACGACGCGACCCAGCGCATGCTCGACGCCATGACGCGTCACGATCTCTGCGCCCGCGACGACGCCCAGTTGCGCAAGCTGACTCGCGCCCTGGCGCCGGGCCGCCGCCCGACCGCGGCGCGATCCCGTTAGGGTTGCCGCGGCGCTTGTCGCGACGCGGGCCGAAGTCCGATCACGGCCGCTTGCCGCCGAACGCGGCTTGACGGATAAGCCGCCGCGATGCGCCGCACCCGCGATTGGGGGGCGGTCGCCGACCCGCGGCCCCCGCGAGAGGACGTTCCATGACCGCGATCACCAATATCAGCGCCCGCGAGATCCTCGACAGCCGCGGCAACCCCACGGTCGAGGTCGATGTCATCCTGGAGGACGGCTCCTTCGGCCGCGCCGCGGTCCCCTCGGGCGCGTCCACGGGCGCCCACGAGGCGGTGGAGCTGCGCGACGGCGACAAGAACCGGTTCCTCGGCAAGGGCGTGCTGAAGGCGGTCGAGGCGGCGCAGACCGAGATCCTCGACGCGATCGGCGGCATGGAGGCCGAGGACCAGGTCGCGGTCGACGAGGCGATGATCGAGCTCGACGGCACGCCCAACAAGGCGCGGCTGGGCGCCAACGCGATCCTGGGCGTGTCGCTGGCGGTGGCCAAGGCCGCGGCCGAGGCTTCGGGCCTGCCGCTCTACCGCTACGTCGGCGGCGTGCAGGGCCGGGTGCTGCCGGTGCCGATGATGAACATCATCAACGGCGGCGCCCATGCCGACAACCCGATCGACTTCCAGGAATTCATGATCATGCCGGTGGGCGCGGACTCGATCGCCGAGGCCGTGCGCATGGGCTCCGAGGTGTTCCACACCCTCAAGGGCAAGCTCAAGAAGGCCGGCCACAACACCAATGTCGGCGACGAGGGCGGCTTCGCCCCGAACCTGCCGTCGGCGGAAGCCGCCCTCGACTTCGTGATGGACGCGATCAGCGCCGCCGGCTTCAAGCCCGGTCAGGACATGGCGCTCGCCCTCGACTGCGCCGCCACCGAGTTCTTCAAGGACGGCAGCTACGCCTACGAGGGCGAGGGCAAGACCCGCACCATCGAGGCCCAGGTCGATTACCTCGCGCAGCTCGTCGCCACCTACCCGATCGTCTCGATCGAGGACGGCATGTCGGAGGACGACTGGGCCGGCTGGAAGCTCCTGACCGACAAGATCGGCGCGCAGTGCCAGCTGGTGGGCGACGACCTGTTCGTCACCAATGTCGAGCGCCTGTCCCGCGGCATCGGCGAGGGCACGGCGAATTCGATCCTGATCAAGGTCAACCAGATCGGCTCGCTCACCGAGACCCTGGCGGCGGTCGATATGGCCCAGCGCGCCGGCTACACCGCGGTGATGTCGCACCGCTCGGGCGAGACCGAGGATTCGACCATCGCGGACCTCGCCGTCGCCACCAATTGCGGGCAGATCAAGACCGGCTCGCTCGCCCGCTCGGACAGACTGGCCAAGTACAACCAGCTGATCCGCATCGAGGAGGGCCTCGGCCCGCAGGCGCTCTACGCCGGCCCGTCGGCGCTGAAGCAGCTCGCCCGCCGCTGAGGACGGGCAGGCCCGCCTCGCCTGGGCGAAGCGGGCCTTGGGCTTTGGGCGCGCGCACCCTTGTCCCGGACAGGTGGAGCGGCAGCGGAACCTGATCCGGGAGCCAGCGCAAGAACAGGCCGCGTCAGCGGCACAGGCTGAACCTGACGGACGCTTCGCGCCGTCCTAGGCTGGATCCCGGAACGCATTCCGCTGGCGCTGCATGCGCTCGGGACAAGGGCAGCGCCCGAAGCAATCCACTTGGAGCGCAACGAGAAGGTCGGCTTTCACGCCCCCGGCACGGTCCAGACCCGCATCGGCCGCGACAGGCCGCGCAGCTCAATCGTCCCGACCGGCTCCAGCGGACGGCCGCAGCGCTCGGCAAAGGCCTCCGACACCAAGAGGTCGTGGCCCAGCGCCGCGCACTGGCTCTCGATCCGGCTGGCCTCGTTGACCGCCCGCCCGATGATCGTGAAGTCCAGCCGCCGCTCGGTGCCGACATTGCCGTAGATCACCGTCCCGAAATGCACGACGCACTCGGCCGCGAGTTCGGGCAATCCGGCGGCGCGGCGCCAGGCGTTGAGCGCCACGTTGGCGGCGAGGCCCTCGGTCGCGGCGTCGAGGGCGGCCCCGCAGACCGGGCAGGGGAGGGTGTCGGCGTCCGGGGCCGGGAAGATCGCCAGGAACCCGTCCCCGAGGAACTTCAGGATCTCGCCGCCGTGGCGCTCCACCGGATCGCCGAGGGCGTCGAAATGCGCGTTGAGCCACGTGACCATGTCGGCGGGATCGACCCGATCGGCCAGGGCGGTGAAGCCGCGGAGATCCGTCAGCAGGATCGCGGCCGGCACGGCCCGCCCCTCGCCCCGCCGGATCTGGCCGTCGAGGACGCGCTCGGCCGTGGACCGGCCGAGATAGGTGGCCGACACTTCGCGGAACGTGTGGGCGAGACCCATCTTGGCGATCGCCAGCGTCAGGAACGGCAGCACCTCGGCGATGGCCGCGAGGTGCGCCGCGGTGAACCCGGCGGCCGCGCGGGTGCAGAACGAGACCGCGATGCCGCGCAGCGCAGTGCCGGGCGCGAACTCGACGATGTGCAGGACGTAGTCGACCCCGCCCTGGGCCCCGAGGGTCTGCAGGACCGGAAAGTCCGCCTCCAGCCCGGGGGCGTCGAGGCGCCAGCGCCCGAAGCTCTCACCCTGTTCCACCAGCGCGTAGACCGGGCTCAGGAGCCAGTCCGCTTCCTCGTCGGCGCCGTGGGCATTGGCGACGAAGGACATGCCCTCGCCCGCGTGCCAGTTGAGGCTGACGCCGCGCAGCGTCGGGTCCAGCGCCGGGGCCATGACGCTGACCCGCCAGACGGGGATGCCGGCGTCGACCAGCGCCTCGGAGAAACCGGTGAGCAGGGCGTCGTGATCGTCGGTCGCCGTGGCGTGCGCGGCGATCCAGCGCCCCAGATCCGTCAGGTCCATCCCAGGCTCGCCCCCTGTTCGTGCCGGCCGCGGCGCGCGACCGCAAAGATCGGTTAACCTTTCCGCGCGAGGGTCGCGCCATGGTCGTGCGCCGCCGAGTCAGAATGGTCGTGTTGCCGCTGGGTCTCTGGACCCTGTCGGCGCTCGTCGTGGGCTATTTCGTGTGGCAGGCCGAGAGCGGCAACCGGGGCCTCGAAGCCAAGAAGGCGCTGAAGATCCGCGCCTACCAGCTCACCCAGGAGCTGAACGCCGTGAAGGCCGAGCGGTCCACCTGGGAGCACCGGGTCGCCCTGCTGAAGAGCGATCAGATCGACCGCGACCTGCTTGAGGAGCGCGCGCGGATCGTCCTGGGCCGGGTTCACGCGAACGACGTGGTCATCATCACGCCGTAACGTCCGGCGGCGCTGTTTCCCCATTCCCGCCAACCCTCTGACAAGAGCGGCTTCCTGTCAGAGCGGCAGCCCTCGCTTTCCCTTCGTCGCTGTCCTACACCCCCCGAAGTCGCGTGGAATCATGGGGAGTGCGCCGATGGATGCCGCCAAGGAGCCCGCAAAGGACGCCTCGTCTGGATCATCGCAGGCCGGAAGCCCCCAGGCTGCCGAGGCGCACAAGCCGGCACCCAACATGCCGCAATTCACCCGCGAAGAAGACCTCCACGCCTACCACGAGATGCTGCTGATCCGGCGCTTCGAGGAGAAGGCCGGCCAGCTCTACGGCATGGGCCTGATCGGCGGCTTCTGCCACCTCTATATCGGCCAGGAGGCCGTGGTGATCGGCATGCAGATGGCCTCGGTCGACGGCGACCAGGTCATCACCGGCTACCGCGACCACGGCCACATGCTGGCCTGCGGCATGGACCCGAAGGGCGTCATGGCCGAGCTGACCGGGCGCCGCGGCGGCTACAGCCGCGGCAAGGGCGGCTCGATGCACATGTTCAGCCGGGAGAAGCAGTTCTTCGGCGGCCACGGCATCGTCGGCGCGCAGGTCTCGCTGGGCACGGGCCTCGCCTTCGCCGACCATTACCGGGAGAACGGCAAGGTCAGCCTGACCTACATGGGCGACGGCGCCGCCAACCAGGGCCAGGTCTACGAGAGCTTCAACATGGCGGCCCTCTGGAAGCTGCCGGTCGTCTACGTGATCGAGAACAACCGCTACGCCATGGGCACCTCGGTGGCCCGGGCCTCGGCGCAGACCGATTTCTCGAAGCGCGGCCTCTCCTTCGGCATCCCCGGCGAGCAGGTCGACGGCATGGACGTGCGCACGGTCCGCGAGGCCGCGACCCGGGCGGTCGAGCACGCCCGCACCGGCCAGGGGCCGTACATCCTGGAGATGCAGACCTACCGCTATCGCGGCCACTCCATGTCCGATCCGGCCAAGTACCGGACCAAGGACGAGGTCTCGAAGATGCGCGACGAGCACGACCCGATCGAGATGGTGCGCAAGCGCCTGCTCGAGCTGCACGGGGTGCCGGAGGCGGATCTGAAGGCGACCGACGCCAAGGTCCGCGAGATCGTCAACGCCTCGGCCGAGTTCGCCACCAACGATCCCGAACCGGATCCGTCCGAGCTCTGGACCGATATTCTGTTGGATGCGCACGCCTAGCGCGATCCTGAAACCCTGGCCGCCCCTATCGAAAAGACGACCGCAGAGCTGAGCATGGCGACCGACATCCTGATGCCCGCCCTCTCGCCCACCATGGAGGAGGGCAAGCTCGCCAAGTGGCTGAAGAAGGAGGGCGATCCGATCAAGTCCGGCGACGTGCTGGCCGAGATCGAGACCGACAAGGCCACCATGGAGGTGGAGGCGATCGACGAGGGCGTCCTCGCCAAGATCCTGATCGCGGAGGGCACCGAGGGCGTCGCGGTCAACACGCCGATCGCCGTCATCGCGGGCGAGGGCGAGGATCCGGCGAGCGTCCAGTCCGGCGGCGGCGCCAAGTCCAATGCGTCCAAGCCCAATGGTGCAGGCGGCCATCCGGCTCCGGCGCCCGACATGCAGGCCGAGGGCATGGCCGACAAGCCCGCCGCCGCGGCCAAGACCAGCGACGACGCCCCGAAGGCGCCGGCGGCGCCTGCCGTCATCACCAACAAGGCCGACGAGCCGGTGATGGAGGAGTTCCCGGCCGGCACGCCGATGGTCACCACCACGGTGCGCGAGGCCCTGCGCGACGCCATGGCGGAGGAGATGCGCCGCGACGGCGACGTCTTCGTCATGGGCGAGGAGGTCGCCGAGTACCAGGGCGCCTACAAGATCACGCAAGGGTTGCTGCAGGAATTCGGCGCCAAGCGGGTGGTCGACACGCCGATCACCGAGCACGGCTTCGCGGGCATCGGCGTGGGCGCGGCGCTGGCCGGCCTGAAGCCGATCATCGAGTTCATGACCTTCAACTTCGCCATGCAGGCGATCGACCACATCATCAACTCGGCGGCGAAGACGCTGTACATGTCCGGCGGCCAGCTCGGCTGCCCGATCGTGTTCCGCGGCCCCAACGGCGCGGCCGCCCGGGTCGGCGCCCAGCACAGCCACGACTATGCCGCGTGGTACTCCAACGTGCCGGGCCTCAAGGTGATCGCGCCCTACACGGCGTCCGACGCCAAGGGCCTGCTCAAGGCCGCGATCCGCGACCCGAACCCGGTGATCTTCCTTGAGAACGAGATCCTGTACGGCCAGTCCTTCCCGGTGCCGCAGCTCGACGATTTCGTGCTGCCGATCGGCAAGGCGCGGATCCACCGCCCCGGCACGGACGTGACCATCGTGTCGTTCTCGATCGGCATGACCTACGCGCTGAAGGCCGCGCAGGTGCTGGCCGAGCAGGGCATCGAGGCCGAGGTGATCGACCTGCGCACGATCCGCCCGATGGATTCCGAGGCGGTGGTCAAGTCGGTGAAGAAGACCGGCCGCTGCATCACCGTGGAGGAGGGCTTCCCGCAATCCGGCATCGGCGCCGAGATCGTGGCCCGCCTGATGGCCGACGCCTTCGATTACCTCGACGCGCCGGTCCTGCGGATCACCGGCAAGGACGTGCCGATGCCCTACGCGGCGAACCTCGAGAAGCTGGCGTTGCCGAACGTGGCGGAGGTCGTCGAGGCCGCCAAGAGCGTCTGCTACAAGTGACCGGCGCGCGGGCGGCACCGTCGCCCGCCCCGGCCCGGATCGAGGAACAGCCGGCGCGCCATGAGCCAGGATCCCAGCGGCGACTTCGCCGAACTCGCCATCCCGCCCGACGCCCTGGAACAGGGCGGCATCGAGGTGCTGCGCGCGGCCGTGGTCGACGGTGCGGTGAGCGTGGCTTTGCGCCGCTCCTTCGACGACCCGGCGACCTGGGGAAGGCTGCTGATCGACCTCGCCCGGCAGGCGGCCCGCGCCTACGCGCTGGAGACCGACCTCTCGGAGGAGGAGGCGCTGGAGCGCATCCGCGCCGGCTGGGAGGCCGAGGGGCTCGACCCCGGCGGCCTCAACTAGCGATGGCGTCCGACCATGGCTGAGGCGGTTCTCCGGCAGGCGACCTACGCGGATCTGGAGGCGGTCCCGGAACATCGCGTCGCCGAGATTATCGACGGGGTGCTGGAGGCGCATCCGCGGCCGAGGCCGCGGCACGGCATCGCCGCGGCGCGCCTGTCGGGAGAGCTGGATCGGCCATTCGCACGCGGTCGCGGCGGCCCCGGTGGATGGATCTTCATCATCGAGCCTGAACTTCACCTCGGATCCCAGGTGGTCGTGCCCGATCTCGCCGGCTGGCGCCGCGAGCGGATGCCGACCGAACCCGAGGATGCATTCATCGAGACGCCCCCGGATTGGGTCTGCGAGATCCTCTCGCTTTCAACGACTCGTCTCGATCGCGGGCCGAAGCGCCGGATCTACGCTGAAGCCGGGATCGGACACCTCTGGCTGCTCGATCCGGCCGCAGGCGTGCTCGAAGGCTTCGCCCTCGCGGACGGGCGCTGGGTTCTCCTCGCCACGATCCAACGCGGCGAGACCGTGGCCCTGCCGCCCTTCGACGCCGTCCCGTTCCCCCTCGACGACCTGTTTCCCTTCGACGATCCGGCCGCCCCGGCCCTGCCCGAGACCTGATGCCATGCCGATCAACGTGCTGATGCCCGCGCTGTCGCCCACCATGGAGAAGGGCAACCTCGCCAAGTGGCTCAAGAAGGAGGGCGATCCGATCAAGTCCGGCGACGTGCTGGCCGAGATCGAGACCGACAAGGCCACCATGGAGGTGGAGGCGATCGACGAGGGCGTCCTCGCCAAGATTCTCGTGCCCGAGGGCACCGCGGACGTACCGGTCAACGACCTGATCGCCATCATCGCCGCCGAGGGCGAGGACCCGTCGAGCGTCCAGGCCGGCGGCGCGCCGAAGGCGGCCTCCAGCGGAGCGGCCGAGCCGGCGCCGAAAGCCGACGCCTCGGCGGCCGACCAGAACACCACGCCCGGCGGCGGCCACATGTCGTACGAGCGGGTGAACGCCGCGCCGGAGGGCGCGCAGCCGAGCGGGGCGCCGCAGGCTGGCGCCCAGGCCGGCTCCGGCGGCCGGGTCTTCGCCTCGCCGCTCGCCCGGCGGATCGCCAAGCAGGAGGGCGTGGAGCTCGGCGCCGTCCAGGGCAGCGGGCCGCACGGCCGCATCATCGCCCGGGACGTCCAGGCCGCGAAGGCCTCCGGCGCCACCAAGGCCCCCGCCACCGCTCCGCAGGCCGCCGCCGAGGCGCCGAAGGCGGCCCCGGCTCCGAAGGCCGCCCCCGCGGGCGGCGGCGCGCCGGCCGGGCTTACCACCGATCAGGTCAAGGGCTTCTTCGCCAAGGATGCCTACGAGGAAGTTCCCCTCGACGGCATGCGCAAGACCATCGCCAAGCGCCTCACCGAGGCGATGCAGGTCGCCCCGCACTTCTATCTGACGGTGGATTGCGAGCTCGACGCGCTGATGAAGCTGCGCGAGACGCTGAACGGCTCTGCGGCCAAGGACAAGGACGGCAAGCCCGCCTTCAAGCTCTCGGTGAACGACTTCGTCATCAAGGCGATGGGCCTCGCGCTGACCCGGGTGCCGGCCGCCAACGCGGTCTGGGCCGAGGACCGGATCCTGCGCTTCAAGCACGCCGAGGTCGGCGTCGCGGTGGCGATCGACGGCGGGCTGTTCACCCCGGTGATCCGCCGGGCGGACGAGAAGACGCTGTCCACCATCTCCAACGAGATGAAGGACTTTGCCGCGCGCGCCCGCGCCAAGAAGCTGAAGCCCGAGGAGTATCAGGGCGGCGTCACCTCGGTGTCGAATCTCGGCATGTTCGGGATCAAGCACTTCACCGCGGTGATCAATCCGCCGCAATCGAGCATCCTGGCGGTGGGGGCGGGCGAGAAGCGCGTCGTCGTGAAGGACGGGGCGCCGGCGGTGGTCCAGGTGATGACCTGCACCCTGTCGTGCGACCACCGGGTGCTCGACGGGGCGCTCGGCGCGGAGCTGGTCTCGGCCTTCAAGGGGCTGATCGAGAACCCGATGGGCATGCTGGTGTGAGGGGGGCGCTCTCCTCCCCTTGCGGGGAGGAGCGCGTTTCCCCTCCCCCTTGCGGGGAGGGGTCAGGGGTGGGGGTGGTTCAGAAACCAGCGACCCGGTGCCTTCTGCACCACCCCCACCTCCAGCTCCTCCCCGCAAGGGGGAGGAGAGCGCGCGTCGGCTAGAAATGCGTGTAGACTCGAGTCATTCGCGCGGAGGCGAGATGTGGTTGGCTCGAGATGAGGCTTACGGCGCTCTTCGCGTCACCCGCGCGCCCTATCCAACTGATAGTACACTCGTTGGTACGGAATATACTGCCATGCCGTGGAACGAGCCGCCGAAGACTTTCGTCGCAGCGCGAGCACAGACGAACGCGAAGACGCTGCGGCGCGCGCTCACGGAAGCGGAGAAGCGCCTCTGGTGGCATCTCCGCCATCGCCTGCCGATGGACGGCTCGCATGTCCGCAGGCAGGTCGCCCTCGGCCCCTACGTGGCGGATTTCTGCTGCCTGTCGGCCCGCCTCATCGTCGAGGTCGATGGCGAGCAGCACGGCTTCGAAGCCGGGTCGGCCTACGACACCCGGCGCGATACCTATCTAAAGTCGGAGGGCTTCCGCGTCCTGCGCTTCTCGAACCGTATGGTCCTGCGGGAGATCGATACCGTCCTCGATACGATCCACGCGGCGCTGGCCGCATCCGAAGCGCCTCATCCGGAGTCAGCCGGCGAGGCGGAGCCACCCCCACCCCCAGCCTCCTCCCCGCACGGGAGAGCGGCGTTCGCGGAGCGGTAAATGTCCGACACCTACGACGTCCTCATCATCGGCGCCGGGCCCGGCGGCTACGTCACGGCGATCCGCGCGGCGCAGCTCGGGTTCAAGACCGCCGTGGTCGATCGCGAGCACCTGGGCGGCATCTGCCTGAACTGGGGCTGCATCCCCACCAAGGCGCTGCTCCGCTCGGCCGAGATCTATCATTATTTCCAGCACGCCGGCGATTACGGGCTGACCGCGGAGAAGGTCGGGTTCGACACCGCGGCCATCGTGAAGCGCTCCCGCGGCGTCTCGGGGCGGCTGAACGGCGGCGTCGGCATGCTGCTCAAGAAGAACAAGGTCGACGTGATCTGGGGCGAGGCCGCGGTCGACAGCGTCGCCAAGGGCAACCAGCCCGGCCAAGTCACCGTAAAGGAATCCAAGCGCGCCGAGCCGCCGAAGGGCGCCAAGGGCGCCGGCACCTACCAGGCCAAGCACATCATCGTGGCGACCGGCGCGCGCCCCCGGGCGATCCCCGGGATCGAGCCCGACAAGAAGCTGATCTGGACCTACTACGAGGCCATGGTCCCCGAGACGATGCCCAAGAGCCTGCTGGTGATGGGCTCGGGCGCCATCGGCATCGAATTCGCCTCGTTCTACCGCACCATGGGCGCCGAGGTGACCGTGGTGGAGCTGCTGCCGCAGATCCTGCCCGTGGAGGATGCCGAGATCGCCGGCCTCGCCCGCAAGCGCTTCGAGAAGCAGGGCATCAAGATCCTCACCGGCGCCAAGGTGACCAAGGTCGAGAAGGGCGCGGATTCGGTCACGGCGACCATCGAGGGTGGCGACGGCAAGACCCAGCAGATCACCGCGGAAAAACTGATCTCGGCGGTGGGCGTGGTCGGCAACATCGAGGGCATCGGCCTCGAGAAGCTCGGGGTGAAGATCGACCGCGGGATCGTGGTGACGGACGGGCTCGGCCGCACCAACGTGCCCGGCCTCTACGCGATCGGCGACGTCGCCGGCCCGCCGATGCTCGCCCACAAGGCCGAGCACGAGGGCGTCCTCTGCATCGAGACCATCAAGGGCCTGCACACCCACCCGATGGACAAGGCCAAGATCCCGGGCTGCACCTATTGCCAGCCGCAGATCGCCAGCGTCGGGCTGACCGAGGCCAAGGCCAAGGAGCAGGGCTTTGCCGTGAAGGTCGGCCGGTTCCCCTTCGCGGGCAACGGCAAGGCGATCGCGCTGGGCGAGCCGGACGGGTTGATCAAGACCGTGTTCGACGCCAAGACCGGCCAGCTGCTCGGCGCCCACATGGTCGGCGCCGAGGTGACCGAGCTGATCCAAGGCTACGTGGTGGCGATGAACCTGGAGAGCACCGAGGAGGAGCTGATGCACACGGTGTTCCCGCACCCGACGCTCAGCGAGATGATGCACGAGAGCGTGCTGGATGCGTATGGGAAGGTGATCCATACGTAGGCGGGAAGATTTTAAAACAGATAGTCGCCTGTAATAACTATCGACATCATTCCTACTACCGTACTAGTGCCTCGGGACAATGCGTATAGAATAGTCCCGAGGTACTTCTGAGCGCGCATTAGCAAAAGTGCCGGCGATAAGTAATCGAGTGAGATTTTTCATTAAATAATTTACCGCAACGGAAACCAAATTAATAATTTAAAAATCCTGTAAAATTTAAAACAGGTTGTGAACATGCGCTGATGGTTCGAGGTAATATAAGTCGGCCGATTTTGACTACTTGATCAGACTTCACGACGTCCTTCAATACCGAATGCACGATGCAGCATTAAATGAATCGTAATGCGTGCGCTCATGCCAAGCAGAGCCGTATTATAAACCGGGTCGTCTCGATGGGAAAAATAAAAACGCTCTCCCGGCGTTGGCTTAATTCCAATCGCTCCAACTCTGTACAGCGTACCCAACGCTTCTTTCATGAATTCCGAGGGATCACCTCCAATTTCATATAACTTTGTAGCTTCATCATAGATGGGATCGAAGTTCCAGCGCTTTTCGGTGAAAGGCAGAGCCAACTCCATCACAGGCTCTTTATCACAAAGATCTCTAAAATCAATTGTAGTCTTTTTGAAAGACTGAAGGTAATCGAGCAATCTTGGCAAGCTTGGAAATGCGCTTTGCCATTCTTCTTCAATGGCTTGCCGTCGTATGCGAGAATACTCAGCTTCCGCTTTGCGTATCGCACCAGCAGTTACATTGGTACTACCTTCGCTTTGGTTGAGGCACTCGTTTATAAACACGAGCACATCTCGTGGGCGCATCAAAGTACGCTCAAGAATATAGTCAAAAGGATCTGAGGTGTTTACTTTGTTGGTGAATATATCTTCGAAGCCAACAGGCTGGCCAGAAGAATACTGACGTCGGAAGGTGAGAGCAAGTCTCTTATCTACGAATTCTTTGAGCTACCCACGTGTCCAACGCAGCCGAACAAAAAACTCCTCTAATTTTTCACGCTGGAATGTCAGGTCGCCAGTCTCTTGGACAACTCGTTCGAGAATATCAGCGCGCAACGCGACCACGATCTTGAGATTAGTAATTCGACGAAAGGCTTTCAGACTCTCGATTAGTGCACGGATTAACTTAAATCGAATTGAAACATCTACCCATCGTTCATCAAGACGGTCAATGAGGATAAAATATTTGGCACCAAAATCATCATTTGCCTGCTCTGACAGCATTTCAATAACACCGCCGAGATCACTAAGCTGGTCGCTATTTATTATTTTCTTGGCCCGCGCGACTAATTCGCTTTTCTTCTCATTACTTAGTCGCTTCTCGTACTGGCCGCCCGCCTTAAATTTCTGAACCTCTGTACCCAGTTCGACAGCTAATTTGCCTTCATAGCGCTGAGCGATTTCTTTGATGTTTTCATCCATAGTGATCCAAAAGCGCCCCTCCCACTCTCGGAGATAGTCCAGGGATTTGCGCTTCCGCTGGTCAAGCCTGAACTTATCAACTAAGCGGGAGAATGCAGTTCGAGATTTATATTCGTCTGTTACTTTATACCTCAGTCGTATAAACTCGATGCACAGCACATGCTTCCAAAGAGCCAAGAATAATAAATCGAGATCACCACCTATAGACTGAACGAAGCGTAATACG
Organism: Methylobacterium guangdongense; assembly: GCF_038442355.1. Taxonomy (NCBI): domain Bacteria; kingdom Pseudomonadati; phylum Pseudomonadota; class Alphaproteobacteria; order Hyphomicrobiales; family Methylobacteriaceae; genus Methylobacterium; species Methylobacterium guangdongense. The sequence goes on along the minus strand of NZ_JBBXMX010000019.1, from coordinate 30,991 downwards.
TCAGAGTTGCTTACATAGCTTAATGCCATATCCGATGGATCTATTACGATCGCATTATCGCAAGTATCTTCGATATAACGGATAACAGCCGTCTTGCCAGCTCCCGTACGGCCGGCAATTACCATACCAGGCGACCTAACACTCTTGCAGGTAGCAACAGCTGGATGATCTACAAAACAGTTAAACAAATACTCATCATCGCGCTCGGCTGATATACTTCCAATTGTCATTCCAGGCCGAACAACCAGAGGATTGTCAGGCTTTTTGGCCTTGCCCTTAAATTTCGCCACCGATGCGTCTCGCTATCCCGCCAACTCGAGATTGTATCCAACGCGAACACAATGGCAACACATCAACCTTCGGTGAGCGGAAATAGTAAGCGATCACCCCCGCCCCACCTCCACCGGCTCCGCCTCGTCCGGCGAGGGCACATACGCGCACCACTCACAGATCCCCCGCTCGGCCCCCCGGGCCGCGTTCCGCTGCGAGCAGAGCGGACACACCAGAAGCTTCAGCCGCCCGCCGGCGCGCAGGGCCAGCCCGCGGCCCCGGAACGTGACCTCGGTCGCGCCGTCGCCCGGCGGACGCTCCCGGACCCAGCCGCTCACCGGGCCACCCCGTCGGCCGGACGCGCGGCCCCCGCGCCGTGGCGTCCGTTCGATCCCGTTCGCATGCGATGCCCCCCAAGCTCAGCCGCGATGATCCCGCCGGGTTAAGCCCTGAGCCGGCGAATGGCTCCGCTTCCGGCTGTGCATGGGCGCGGGATGCGGCGCGGGCCGTTCGCCCGTATGACTCGTCCCGGTACGAAGCGGGCGCGAGGCGGAATCCGATGCGGGGCGAATCGATCGAGGCGGTGGGCGGGCTGCCCACCTATGCCGACGTGGCCCGGGCGGCCGACCGGATCGCGGGCGTCGCGCACCGCACGCCGGTGCTCACCTCCCGCACCGCCGACGCGATGACCGGCGCAAAGCTGTTCTTCAAGGCCGAGAACCTGCAGCGGGCCGGGGCCTTCAAGTTCCGCGGGGCCTACAACGCCATCAGCGCCCTGTCGGAGGCGGAGCGCGCCCGCGGGGTGATCACCTTCTCGTCGGGCAACCACGCCCAGGCGATCGCCTTGGCGAGCCGGCTGCTCGGCGCCCCGGCCACGATCATCATGCCGGCGGACGCCCCCGCGGCGAAGATCGAGGGCACCCGCGGCTACGGCGCCGAGGTGATCCTCTACGACCGCTACAGCCAGGACCGCGAGGCGCTCGGCCGGTCGATCGCGGAGCCCCGGGGCCTGACGCTGATCCCGCCCTTCAACCATCCCGACGTCATCGCCGGGCAGGGGACGCTCGCCCAGGAGCTGATCGAGACGGTGGGCGACCTCGACATGCTGGTGGCCTGCCTCGGCGGCGGCGGCCAGCTCGCGGGCTGCGCGCTGGCCGCCGCCGAGCTGTCGCCGGGCTGCCGGGTGATCGGCGTCGAGCCGGAGGCCGGCAATGACGGGCAGCGCTCGTTCCGCGACGGCACGATCGTGACGATCCCGGTGCCCCGCACCATCGCCGACGGGGCGCAATCGACGGCGCTCGGCCCGCTCACCTTCGCGATCATCCGGAGCCACGTGGCCGAGATCGTCACCGTCACCGACGACCAGCTCGTCGAGACGATGCGGTTCTTCGCCAGCCGGATGAAGATCGTGGTCGAGCCGACCGGCTGCCTCGCGGCGGCGGCGGTGCTGCACGGGCTGGTGGACGTGAAGGACAAGCGGGTCGGGGTGGTGATCAGCGGCGGCAACGTCGATCTCGCGACCTTCGCGCGGCTCACCGCCGGGGCTGCGTGAGTGGAATTGGGTCGGGAGTCACACGGCAACCATCGGGAAGCACCGGACCGGCGATCCAACGCACCCCCTCATCCTGAGGTGCCGGAGCGCAGCGGAGGCCTCGAAGGAGCCCTCCAGCCAGCCGCGCGATCCCTGGAGCCCTCCTTCGAGGCCCGCTTCGCGGGCACCTCAGGATGAGGGGGTTGGTGCGATGAGCCGATCGCCTTGTGATCGGGCACGGCCCTCCGGCGCCGAATGCCGGGCGGGTGTGACCCGGGCGCGGTGGACCGAGTGCAACCCAATGCTTATCTTATCGGCGTCAGAATGCGCGTCCCCGGGCCTTGAACCCGGCTGGGCGGGAGGGTGACGATGTCGACTGGGTTCAAGGTTCTCTCGCTGACCGATCGGGCCGCCGACCGGATCAAGGCGATCATGGCGGATGCCGACCGGCCGATCGCCGGCCTGCGCGTCGGCGTCCGCAACGGCGGCTGCGCGGGCATGTCGTACACGATGGAATATGCCGAGGCCGCCAAGCCCGGCGAGGACGTGGTCGAGGATCGCGGCGTGCGGGTCTTCGTCGATCCGAAGGCGGTGCTGTTCCTGCTCGGCACCGAGATGGACTTCACCACCACCAAGCTCGCGTCGCAGTTCGTGTTCAACAACCCGAACCAGACCTCGGCCTGCGGCTGCGGCGAGTCCGTGGCGATCACGCCGGTCTCGGCCGACCGGATCCCCGCGCAGGCCTGAAGTCCCGGGTTTCCAAAGGACGCGTCCTTTGGTGGGGTGTCGGGGTGAAACCCCGGCCTACGGATCTCGGACCCCTCTCGGGGGTCCGGGATCCGTACCGCAGGGCTCTGCCCTGCACCCGCGAAAGGGCCCGCCCTTTCGAAACCCGTTACGCCACCTGGGTCAGGGCCTCGGCCGTGTCGTCCACGGCGCGGTTGCGGCCGCCGCGCTTGGCCGCGAACATGCACAGGTCGGCTCGCTCCATCAGCGAGGCCAGCGTGTCGCCCGGGCGCAGCACCGCGACGCCGAGCGACACCGTGACCTTGCCGAGCGATTCGCCGGTCGAGCGCTTGACCAGCTCGCGTCCCATCACGCTGGCGCGCAGGGTCTCGGCCACTTGCCGCGCCGCCGCGCGGTCCGCCCCGGGCAGGACGATGCCGAACTCCTCGCCGCCGAAACGGGCGAGGTGGGCCGATTTGCCCGCCTTCTCGCGCATCACGATCGCCACGAGGCGCAGCACCTGATCGCCCGTCAGATGGCCGTACTGGTCGTTGAAGCGCTTGAAGAAGTCGATATCGAGGATGATCAGGCTCATCGGGCCGGCCTGCAGGCGGGCCGCCTCCATCGTCGCCTTCAGGGTCTCCTCGAACCGCTTGCGATTCGCGAGGCCGGTCAGCGCGTCGGTGAGGCTCTCGAGGCGGGTCGCCTCCAGCGTCTCGCGCAGGGTCTCGATCTCGCTGCGGGTCTCGCGCATGCGGGCTTCGAGCACCCGGTTGTTCACCGCGACCTCCCGGGTGGTGGAGGCCAGCGTCGCCACGATCTCGCCGAGTCGCGCGCCGCTCGGCAGGCCCTGTGCGAGGTCCTGGGCGAGGCCGCGCAGGGATTCGCCGTATTGGGCGGTGGAGCCGAGCGACAGGTCCAGGATCTCGGTGACCGCCGCGATCTCGCTCAGCACCACGGTGCTGATCTCGCCGGCGGCGTTCGCGAGCCGCCGCCCGTCGAGGTAGGTCTCGTGCAGCGCGTCGATATCGGCCTCGGTCAGGCCGCCCTTCTGCGTGGTCAGGCGCTTCACGGCATCGCTGAGCAGCGGAATCTCCGCCGACACGTAGGTGTACCAGACCGCGTAGGCGCGCGGCGTCGGGGCAGGGCCATAGTCGCGAATCAGATCCTGCGCCCGCTTCGCCAGCGCGAAGCTGCGGTCACGATCCGAATGGGTCTCCTGGCTCATTCCCGTCCCGCCGCACGCGGGCTGGCGATGCGTCACTGCATCGGGCCCGAAAACTAATGTACGGCAGGGTGGTAGCGAGGAGGTTAAGCCGGAATAGCCTCGGTTATTTCTCTTTCTTCGCCAGAACTGGACGAAGCAGGAAGGCGGGCACGTGCGAGCCCAGGCCGACGGGGGTGTCGCCCTCGGCCTCGTTCCGGCGGCCGCGCTCGTCCCGCACCCGCTCCTCGCGTCCCGATTCGCGACCCGTCGCGCGGCGCGGCTCCGGCGTGGGCCGGCTCTCGGCCCGCGGGGCAGCGGCCCCGGATCGGCCGCCGCGCGCCCTCGGGCGCTCCGCAGCCTCGGCCGCGACCTTCCCGTCGCCCCTCCCGCCCCGTCCGGCTTCCTTGGTGGAGCGGGATCCGCGGCGGCCCTCGCCGGAGCGGCCGCGATGGCGGGTGCCGGTCTCGCCGCCGGACTCGGACACCGTGGACAGGTCGCCGTCGAGCCACGGGATCGGCTGGCCGATCAGGGCCTCGATGGCGCCGAGCGACCGGGAATCCTCCGGCGCGACGAGGGTGTAGGCGGTGCCGCTGCGTCCGGCGCGGCCGGTGCGGCCGATCCGGTGGACGTAGTCCTCGGGGTGGTGCGGCACGTCGAAGTTGAAGACGTGGCTGACCGCCGGGATGTCGAGGCCCCGGGCCGCCACGTCGCTGGCGACCAGCAGGGCGGTCTCGCCGTTCCGGAACGCGTCGAGGGCGGTGGTGCGGGCGCGCTGGTCCATGTCGCCGTGGAGCGCGGCGGCGTCGAAGCCGTGGCTCACCAGGGACTTCTGCAGCAGGGCGACGTCGCGCTTGCGGTTGCAGAAGATGATGCCGTTGTTGAGCTCCGCCTCGCCGCGGATCAGGTCGCGCAGCCGCTCGCGCTTGGCATGGCCCTCGGAGCCGGTGGCGACGAGGCGCTGCGTGATCGTGGTCGCCGTGGAGGCGGGCCGCGCCACCTCGACCCGCTGCGGGTTGTGCAGGAACATGTCGGCCAGCCGCTCGATCTCCGGCGGCATGGTGGCCGAGAAGAACAGGGTCTGCCGGGTGAACGGCACCATCTTCACGATCCGCTCGATATCGGGGATGAACCCCATGTCGAGCATCCGGTCGGCCTCGTCGATGACCAGCAGCTCGACGCCGGTGAGCAGGAGCTTGCCGCGCTCGAAATGGTCGAGCAGGCGGCCCGGCGTGGCGATCAGCACGTCGGTGCCGCGCATCAGCTTGGCATCCTGGTCGGCGAAGGAGACGCCGCCGATGATCAGCGCGACGTTGAGCTTGTGGTTGGTGCCGTAGCGGTCGAAATTCTCGACCACCTGGGCGGCGAGTTCGCGGGTCGGTTCGAGGATCAGCGTGCGCGGCATCCGGGCGCGGGCGCGTCCGTTCTCCAGCAGCGTGAGCATCGGCAGCGTGAAGGCCGCGGTCTTGCCGGTGCCGGTCTGGGCGATCCCGAGGACGTCCCGGCGCGCCAGCACATGGGGGATGGCCTCGGCCTGGATCGGCGTCGGCTCGGTGTAACCCGCCGCTTCGACGGCATTCAGGACTTTCTCGCTCAGTCCCAGGTCGGAAAAAGGCATCTGCGTTCAGGAACCGTTGCGCGCCCGGCCGGCGCGATGGACACCGTCGCGGCAACGGCTGGGAAAGGCTCGCGCGGGGCGCTGGTACGCTCCCGGGGCCGCGGGGCGCAGTCCCGATGTCAGTTAGGGGCTTGGCGCGGCTTGTCAATCTCGCAATGCGCACAGGCGCGCCACCACGCACAGGCGTTCAGCGGCGGAGGGGCTCCGTGGCGGGCACGGCGACCGGGCTGAAACAGGGGTCGAGATGCGTCCCCCGCGCCGCCCGGGCCGCGGCACCCGGCGTGACCGCGCCGGTGGTCTCGGGATCGGCCGGGATCGGACTCGCCCCGGCGGCCATGCGGACGGGACCGCGGCCGGAGGGATCGTCGGCCACGTTCCACCGGGCGAGTTGCGTGGTGCCGGCGACCGCTACGAGGCCGGTGATCACCGACACGCGCAGCGACCACGCGAGCAGGCTCAACGGCGCGGCCGATCCGCCCGCATCCGGGGCGGCCATCTCCGTCATCGGCCGTCGTCGGCCGAAGGATTTCGGACCCTGATCGCGCCGGACCTGCATCGTCGACTCGCTTCGCCGAACGCGCCGCCGGCCATCGGCCATCCTCGCGCAACAGGGTTAATCACAGCTCTACAGTCTGTAACGCAGGCGAGCGACGTCGGCGCCGCGCACCGCACGCATGCAGGCCGGCCCTTAAAAGAGCGCGGCCATAGAGCAGTAACGTCATACGATCACCGCCAGATAATCTCGGATATAACTGCGACAATCTGGTATTAAAGCCAATACATCGAAAGTTAACTACTCAAAATCGGCAATATATCAAATATATAACAGCAGGAACGTGTTCATGATTCATTGAATGAATCGATCTAGTCTGCCGTAGCTTGTTGCAGGAAAGCGACAGATCTTGGAAGCCAGAGCGCATAGAAGGCTCCCGGCTCACGCTCAACTTGGGACCATCGCAGACATGAAGACGCTTCTCCTCGCATCGACTGTGCTCGTCAGCACTGCCGTCGCTGCCTCCGCGGCGGATCTGCCGCGCCGCGCCGCCCCGCCGCCCACTTTCACGCCGGTGCCGGTCTTCACCTGGACGGGGTTCTACCTCGGCGTGAACGCCGGCTACGGCTTCGATGCCAACAACCGCCGGACCACCAACTACAACCTCCCGGCTGGCTCCGTGGTCGGCTCGGAGGACACGGCCGGCGTCATCAGCGTGCGTAACCGCGCGAACAACGACGGCTTCAGCGGCGGCGCGCAGATCGGGTACAACTACCAGTTCACGCCGGGCTCGGGCGTCGTGATCGGCTTCGAGGCTGATGCTCAGTACGTCGACTTCGCCCGCCGCTCGAACGGCACGCAGGACTATGTCGGTCTCGGCTATCCGGGCGCGGCCTTCACCAGGCCGCGCGCCTACGTCGCCACCAGCGGCAACGGCCTCGACTACTTCGGCACTGTGCGCGGCCGCCTCGGCTACGCCTTCGACCGCACCCTCGTGTACGCCACCGGCGGCTACGCCTACGGCTCGGGCCAGGACGACCAGAACTTCGCCGGTCGTCGCTTCCGCGACAGCTTCCGCACGGGCTACGCGGTCGGCGGCGGCGTCGAGTACGCCCTGCCCACCGACTCGTTCCTGAACTTCTTCCACTCCTCGGCCGTCACGCTGAAGGTCGAAGGCCTGTACGTGAATCTCGACCGGCAGAAGAACGCCGCGGCCGGCGTCTACGTCCCGAGCCTTCTGCCGCCGAACGGCGTGGCCTACCTCAACGGCGGCGCCGCCAAGACCGAGTTCGCGGTTGTCCGCGCCGGCGTGAACTACAAGTTCGGCTCGTACTGAGATCGACGACCGGAGCCGGGTTCTTCCGGCGCCGTAATGAAGGGGTTCGACCGCGAGGTCGGGCCCTTTTTCGTTTCCTATGCCTGGGCGTACCGGACGGGTGCGACATGGACGGCCGGAACCGGATCGGCACCGGGCGATTGTGACCGCGGCGCCTCGCGGGATCAGGGCGCAGCGGAGCGATCAGCCATGCGGAGCCGAATCCTTCTCCTGTCGCTGGCAGCGATCGGCCTCGCGGCCGTTCCGGCGCACGCCCAGGATGCCAGCGTGATCGGGAAGGGCACCGTGCTGCCCGGAACCGGGCCGGGAACCACGGTCGGCGGCACCGGGACCGGCCGGCTGATGGAAGCCGCCAACGCCGAGGACGCGAAGAAGCGTCAGGGCCTGAAGCCCGTCGCGTTCCTGACGACCAAGATGATCGGCGTCGAGGTGCGCAACCAAGGGGGTGACAGCGTCGGCAAGATCGATGACCTGCTGATCACCGATGGCGGAACCCTGAAGGCGGTGGTGATCGACGTCGGGGGCTTCCTCGGGCTCGGCAGCAAGCGCATCGCGGTGGAACCCGGCGCCGTCGTGCTGCGGCCCGGCGGAGACCGATTCTCCGCCATTCTCAACATGGGCAAGGACGCGATCTCCGCGGCTCAGCCCTTCGATCCGGCGAAGGCGATCGCCGCCCATTGAAGGCTCACACCGGTACGGCAGGGGCGATCGAGGGTTTCCAAAGGGCTGAAGCCCTTTGGCGGGTCGCCAGGGCGGAGCCCTGGCTGATCAGGCGACCTCAGATATCGAGATCCGCCCCCTCGGCGAAGGCCGCGCGCTCGCTGATGAAGGCGAAGCGCGCCTCGGGCTTGTTGCCCATCAGGCGCTCGACCGTGTCGCCGGTCGATTCCCGGGCCTCGTCCAGGACCGCGACGCGCAGGAGCGTGCGCTTCTTCGGGTCCATGGTGGTCTCCTTGAGCTGAGCCGGCATCATCTCGCCGAGGCCCTTGAACCGCCCGATCTCGACCTTGCCGCCCTTGAACACCGTCTTGATGATCCGCTCACGATCCGCGTCGTCCCGGGCATAGGCCACCTTCGAGCCCTGCTGCAGCCGGTAGAGCGGCGGGATCGCGAGGTAGAGGTGACCCCGATCGATCAGCTTGGGCATCTGCCGGTAGAAGAAGGTGATCAGCAGTGAGGCGATATGGGCGCCGTCGACGTCGGCGTCCGTCATGATGATCACCTTGTCGTAGCGCAGGTCCGTCTCGCGGAAGGCCGAGCCGGTGCCGCAGCCGAGCGCCAGGGTGAGATCCGAGATCAGCTGGTTGGCGCCGAGCTTGTCGCGCGAGGCCGAGGCGACGTTCAGGATCTTGCCGCGGAGTGGCAGGATCGCCTGGGTCGCCCGGTCCCGGGCCTGCTTGGCTGAGCCGCCGGCCGAATCACCCTCGACGATGAAGATCTCCGAGCCTGCGGTGCCGGCCGCGGAGCAGTCGGCGAGCTTGCCGGGCAGGCGCAGCTTGCGGGTTGCGCTCTTGCGGGCGACCTCCTTCTCCTGGCGGCGGCGCAGGCGTTCCTCGGCCCGGTCGATCACCCAGTCGAGGAGCTTGTTGGCCTGGGCCGGGGAGGCGGCGAGCCAATGGTCGAAGGCGTCGCGCACCGCCGTCTCGACGATGCGCTGGGCCTCCACGGTGGCGAGCTTGTCCTTGGTCTGGCCCTGGAACTCGGGCTCGCGGATGAAGACCGAGAGCATCGACGCGCAGGTCGCCATGACGTCGTCGGTGGTCACCGCGGTCATGCGCTTGGCCTGGTTCACCCGCTCGGCATGCTCGCGCAGGCCGCGCAGCAGGGCGACGCGCAGGCCCGCCTCGTGGGTGCCGCCCTCGGGGGTCGGAATCGTGTTGCAGTAGGAATGCGAGAACCCGTCCTCGGCGACCATCCAGGCCACCGCCCATTCGAGCGAGCCGTGCGAGCCCGGCTTGGTGATCTTGCCGGAGAACATCGCGTCGGTGACGAGGTCCTTGCCCTCGATGTCCCGGGCGAGATAGTCGCGCAACCCGTCGGGGAAGCGGTGCACCGCCTCCGCCGGCACGTCCGCCAGCCCTTCGAGGAGGGCTGGGGCGCAGCGCCAGCGGATCTCGACGCCGCCGAACAGGTAGGCCTTCGAGCGCGCCATCTTGAACAGGCGGCGCGGGTCGAACTTCAGCGAGCCGAAGATCTCGGCATCGGGGTGGAAGCGCACCCGCGTGCCGCGCCGGTTCTGCACCCGGCCGACCAGCTCCAAGGCGCCCTGCGCATGGCCGCGCGAGAACGTCTGGCGATAGAGGGTCTGGTTGCGCGCCACCTCGACCTCCAGCAGGTCGGAGAGGGCGTTCACCACCGAGATGCCGACGCCGTGCAGGCCGCCCGAGGTCTCGTAGACCTTCGAGTCGAACTTACCGCCGGCATGCAGCGTGGTCATGATGACCTCCAGCGCCGACTTGCCGGGGAATTTCGGGTGCGGGTCGACCGGGATGCCGCGGCCGTTGTCGGTGACGACGAGGGCGCCGGTCTCCTCAAGCTCCACCTCGATGAAGCTGGCATGGCCGGCGACCGCCTCGTCCATCGAGTTGTCGATCACCTCGGCGAAGAGGTGGTGCAGCGCCCGCTCGTCGGTGCCGCCGATATACATGCCGGGCCGGCGCCGGACCGGCTCCAGCCCCTCCAGCACCTCGATGTCGGAGGCGGTGTAGCCGGCCTCCGGCGCGGCCGAGGCGAGCGCCGTCACGGAGGCCGAGGCGTCCAGGCGCCGCCGCGGCTCGGGCGGACGGGCGGCCGGGCCCTTGCCGCCCGGCCCGAACAGGTCGCGCGCCGGATCGCTCACGCGCGGCCTCCGCGGGCGCGGCGTGTCGGCCGGCTCGGCTTCGCGCAGACGAATCTGGGGTCGTGGTGCATGCGCCTTCATCCCCGCATCATAGCGGAACAAACCATAAACATCAAAGCCATTCGCCCGAAGCGGCTCGCTTTGGCGACGCGGCCGTACCATCGCATGCTGCGCCGCGGCGAGCGAGGGGCGAAGCTCCTCGGGGATCTCGAAGCCCGAACGACCGTCATCGGGACTTTGCACAACGAGGGGTTAAAGCTTCCCGTAGCATATCCGTCCGGTCTCAGTAGATCTCCACCGGAACGGTTCCGCTGGATCGACGTTGAAGGCGGAGAAGAAACTTGACCGTGGTCAGGGAGCCGCAGTCGATGAGTGACGCCGCGATCGAGGCTCGCCGCCTGACGCTGATTCGCTTCGAGCACGCGGCCGGCGCCGCCTTCGGGTGCGACGACGACGCGGTCGACCTGCCGCAGGCGCGGGCCCTGGTGAACGCCACCACGATCGCCCTGGCGACCTTCGCCACCGCGGTGGCGGCGACGATCACCTATCTGGTCTGAGCCGGACAGGATGTCCGCAGCCTTTTGCTGCGGCGGTCCATCCCAGCGCCCACCCGCGCCCTCATCCTGAGGTGCCGCAGCGGAGCGGAGGCCTCGAAGGAGCCCTCCAGCCAGCCGTGCGATCCCTGGAGTTCTCCTTCGAGGCCCGCTGATGCGGGCACCTCAGGATGAGGGGAGGGGCCAGGAGTCCCGTCGCGGCGTCTCAACACGCCCGTCAACGGATCCCTCAGCCGGCGCTCGACTTCTTCGCCGGGGCCTTCTTGGCGGCCGGCTTCTTCGCGGCGGTCTTCTTGGCCGCCGGCTTGTCGCCGCTCGTCGCGCGCGCCGAACTCTTCCGGACAGCACCCCGCTTCGCCGGCTTGCCGCCGCCCGCGGCGCGCTTGGCGTTCACCAGGGCGATCGCCTCGTCGAGCGTCAGCGCCTCGGCGGCCATCGCCTTCGGCAGCGTCGCGTTCACCTCGCCATCGGTGACGTAGGGCCCGTACTTGCCGGCCTTGACCACGAGGTCGCGCCCGCTCGCCTCGTCCTTGCCGAGCGGCCGGCCCGGATCGGCGGCCGGACGGCCGCGACCGCCGCCCTGCTCCTTGGCGACGATCAGGTCGATCGCGCGGTTGCCGCCGATCTCCAGCACGTCGTCATCCTTGCCGAGATTGGCGTAGGTCTTCCCGTGCTGCACGTAGGGCCCGAACCGGCCGAGATTGGCCAGGATCGGCTCGCCGGTCTCGGGATGGCGCGCCACCTCGCGGGGCAGCGACAGCAGCGCCAGAGCCTTGTCGAGATCGACCGACGAGGGGCTGAGCCCCTTGGGTAGCGACGAGCGCTTGGGCTTGGCCGCCCCCTTCTCGGTGGAGGCCTCGCCGAGCTGCACGAACGGACCGAACCGCCCGTCGCGGATCGTCACCGGCAGGCCCGTCGCCGGATCGTCGCCCAGCACCCGCACGCCCGGCTGTCCGCCCTCGGCCGAGGAGCCGTCGCCGTCCCCCTCGACGCCCGAGGCCGAGAGCTGGCGGGTGTACTTGCACTCCGGATAGTTCGAGCAGCCGATGAAGGCGCCGAACTTGCCGAGCTTCAGGGAGAGCTGGCCGGAGCCGCAGGTCGGGCAGGTGCGCGGGTTCGAGCCGTCGCCCTTGTCGGGGAAGATGTGCGGGCCGAGCAGCCCGTTCAGCGCCTCCAGCACGTCGGTGACGCGCAATTCCTTGGTCTCGCCGATCGCCGCCGAGAAGTCGCGCCAGAAGTCGCGCAGAACCGCCCGCCAGTCGATCTCGGCGTTGGAGACGCGATCGAGCTGCTCCTCCAGGTCGGCGGTGAAATCGTACTCGACGTAGCGCCGGAAGAAGCTCTCGAGGAAGCCCGTGACGAGCCGCCCCTTATCCTCCGGCTGCAGCCGCTTCTTCTCGATCTTGACGTATTCGCGGTCGCGCAGCGTCTGGAGGACCGCGGCGTAGGTCGAGGGCCGGCCGATGCCGAGTTCCTCCATGCGCTTCACGAGGCTTGCCTCGGAATAGCGCGGCGGCGGCTCGGTGAAGTGCTGGGTCGAGCTGATCCGCTCGCGCTTGAGCGGGTCGCCGGCCTTCATGGGCGGCAGGCGGCGGCTCTCCTCGTCCTCCTCGTCGTCCTTGCCCTCCTGATAGAGGGCGAGGAAGCCGTCGAACTTCACCACCTGGCCGGTGGCGCGCAGATCGATCGTGCGGGGCCCGACCTTCGCGGCGACGTCCACGGTGGTCCGTTCCAGCTCGGCCGATTCCATCTGGCTCGCCATGGTGCGGGTCCAGATCAGGTCGTAGAGCTTGGCCTGCTCGGGCTCGAGGTGGCGGGCGACCATCTTGGGCAGGCGGCCCATATCGGTCGGCCGCACCGCCTCGTGGGCCTCCTGGGCGTTCTTGGCCTTGACGCTGTACTTGCGCGGCACGTCCGGCACGTAGCGGTCGCCGAACTCCTTGCCGATCACCCGGCGGGCGTCCTGGATCGCCTCCGGCGCCATGTCGACGCCGTCGGTCCGCATGTAGGTGATGATGCCGACGGTCTCGCCGCCGATGTCGACGCCCTCGTAGAGGCGCTGGGCGACCCGCATGGTCTGGGCCGGCGCCATCCCGAGCTTGCGCGATGCTTCCTGCTGGAGGGTCGAGGTGGTGAAGGGCGGCTGCGGGTGGCGCTTGGCGGGCTTGGCCTCGACGCTCGCCACCTGGAAGGTCGCGAGTTCGAGGTCGCGTTTGAAGGCGGCCGCTTCCTCGCCGGTGCCGACATCGAGGCGCTGGATGCGCTTGCCGTCGGCGCCCACGAGGCGGGCCTCGAAGGTGGCGCCGTCCGCGGTCGTCAGGGTCGCGATGAGCGTCCAGTACTCGCGCGGCTTGAACCGCTCGATCTCCATCTCGCGCTCGACCACGAGGCGGAGCGCCACGGACTGCACGCGCCCCGCCGAGCGGGCACCCGGGAGCTTGCGCCAGAGGACCGGCGAGAGGTTGAAGCCCACGAGGTAGTCGAGGGCCCGGCGCGCCAGATAGGCATCGACCAGCGCCTGGTCGATCTCCCGCGGCTTGCGCATCGCCTGCTCGACCGACGCCTTGGTGATGGCGTTGAAGGTCACGCGCTCGACCGGGATGCCCTTGAGCGCCTTGCGGGCGGTGAGCGCCTCCAGCACGTGCCAGGAGATCGCCTCGCCCTCGCGATCCGGGTCGGTGGCGAGGATCAGCTTGTCGGCCCCCTTGACCGCCTTGGCGATCTCCGCGACCCGGCTCGCCCCACGGTCGGCCAACTCCCAGACCATGTGGAAGTCCTGCTCGGGATCCACCGAGCCGTCCTTGGCCGGCAGGTCGCGGATATGCCCGAAGGAGGCGATCACTTCATAGTCGCGGCCGAGATACTTATTGATCGTCTTGGCTTTGGCCGGCGACTCGACGACGACGACTTTCATTCAGACCTCTGCCCCTAACGGAGCCTGGGCGCGACGGACGAATTCTGTTCGTAATTCGCGTGGGACGTATGCCCGCCGTCGGGCCGGGGCCGCGCGCCGGGGACAAGTGGGTCACGGGCGGCGGGATGTCAAATCGTGAGGTTGTCCAGCTGAGCCGCTGCGCGGCGCTTTTCGTGCTGGGTCCCGGATCGGCTTCGGCTTCGCTTCACCTGTCCGGGAAAGAGGCGATGCAGGATGACACGCAACCCTTTCCCGGACGCATGCAGCGAAAGCGGAATGCGATCCGGGATCCAGCACGCGACGTGCCGCGTCAGCGGCTCGGAATCACGGCGGACGCCTCAGATCCCCGCGTACCACTCGTAGCCGCGATCCTCCCAGTAGCCGCCGCTGCCCTGGCCGATCCCGTCGAGCGATTCCACCATCTCGACCCGCATCACGTACTTGGCCTGCTTGTAGCCGAGCTGGCGCTCGACCCGCAGGCGCAGGGGGGCGCCGTTCGAGACCGGCAGCGGCTTGCCGTTGAGGTCGTAGGCGAGGATCGTCTGCGGGTTGAAGACATCATAGAGGCCGATGCTCTCGTAGTAGCGGATCGGGATCCCCGTCGGCTCGGGCTCCGGGGCGGGGCTACCCTGGCCCCAATCGTCGTTGGGCGCGTCGGTGGTGGTGGACGAGCCGCCCCAATCGTCGGCCGCGGCGAGCTGGACATAGGCCTCCCGGACCGCCCCCGGATGAGTCGGGCGCCAGAGGGACGCGCCCTGGTTGCGCGCCTTGCCGCCGCCCTTGGGTCCGGCCTCGACCTCCAGCGTGTCGGCGCAGTGGAACACGGCGTAGCGCGCCTGCGACTTCAGCCCGGCCTTCTTCAGGATCTCGGCGAGCGGCACGCCGCTCCACTGCCCGATGCAGCTCCAGCCCTCCACGCAATCGTGCCGGGTGATCTGGGTGCGCGCGGGCAGGGCGCGCAGGTCTGCGAGACTCAGCGACAGCGGCGTCTGCACGAGCCCGTCGACGGAGAGCTTGAAGTCCGAGAAGTTCTGCGCCGCCATGGCCCGGTAACCCCGGTCCGGCGGGTCGATCGTGCCGTTCGGCTTGAACCAGGGCGAGATCATCGAGGCCGGGAATTCCCGGGCCAGGGTCGTCGGCGACATCAGCAGGCGCTGGACGTACTGGTTGGCGTCCTCGCCGACCTTCAGGGTGCGCTGACCCGTCTCGGTCCCGGCGAACTTGTCGCAGCCGCCGAGGAGCGCGGTGCCCATCAGGCCGGCGCCCGCGGTGAGGAGCTTGCGGCGGTGGAGGATCATCGCGCGGTCTCCCGGTCGCGGCCGAGGCTGAACCAGCCGGTGATCATGCCGCGCATGTTGTTGACGAGCCCGGAGACGATCACGAGCACCACGTGGACCACCACGAACAGCACGATCAGCCCGGCCGCGATGAAGTGGACGCTGCGGGCCGATTGCCGGCCGCCGAACAGCTCGGTCAGCCAGGGCCAGGCGGCATCCATCCCGGGCGACATGGCGAGGCCGGCGAGGACCATGGCGGGCAGGAGGCCGAGAATCAGGACGAGATAGGTCAGCTTCTGGATCACGTTGTAGCGCTTGGCCTCGGTGCCCTCGGGGAAGCGCAGGAGCAGGTGCTCCTTCACCGAGCCGCCGAAGTCGCGGATCTGGTCGCCGTCCGGGATCAGGCGGCGGCGGAGCTGGCCGCTGAACAGGCCGTAGAGCAGGTAGACCGCGCCGTTGATCACGAGGAACCACGCGAACAGGAAGTGCCAGCGCCGTCCCGTGGCGAGGTCCTGATCGGCCGGCAGGGTCGCCCAGGCCGGGAAGGCGCGCTCCACCTCGGTGCCGTCCTGCTTCGACAGGCCGAGCACGCCGGTGGTGTCGAGGGTGTGCGAGCCGATCGTCACGATGCCGCGATTCGTGCCGTCGCGTCCCTGATCGCTGGTGATGGCGAGGGCCGGATTGTCGAAGGTCGAGGTCGCGCCCCAGTAGAGGGCCGGGTGGGCATTGAAGATCTGCAGGCCGCTCATCAGCAGGACGAGCAGCACCGCGGCGTTGATCCAATGCGCCAGCCGGATCACCAGCGGGTGGCGGTAGAACCAGCGGCGGCCCCGTCGGTCGACGGTCTCGGGGGCTTCGAGGGCAGGGGAGGCGGCCAAGCGTCTGGATCCCGGGTCAGCGGCGCGGGGCCGGGAGCGTACGAATCCCGACCGTTCGGGCGGATACGTGGCGCAGGGCCGTTCGGTTACCATCCGCCGGAAAAAAGGCCGCAGGCGACGCCCCGTCCAAGCAGCGACGCCGACTCGGAAAATCGACTTGCCAGGATCCGCGCGCCCTCCCTCCCCCCTCTGCGGGGGAGGGTGGCCCCCGAAGGGGGTCGGGAGAGGGGAACGACGGTGCAGAATGAGGCTGCGCCCATCTTTAAGGTTTCGCCCAATCCTGAACCCGGGTTCCCCTCTCCCGACCCCTTCTAACGAAGGGGCCACCCTCCCCCGCAAAGGGGGGAGGGGGATGCGCGGGGCCGGTCGGTCCACGTCTTCTCATATCGATGTCTGCCGAACAGCCTTGCCCCTCGGGCGCGCCGCACCTACACCCGGGCCTCATCATGACGAGCCTCGCGCCCTTCCCGCACCGGCACCTCCTCGGCATCGAGGGCCTGACCCGGCCCGACATCGAGGGGCTGCTCGACGCCGCCGATGCCGCCGTCGACATCTCCCGGCAGGTGGAGAAGAAGCGCACGACCCTGCGGGGCCGCACGCAGATCAACCTGTTCTTCGAGCCCTCGACGCGGACGCAATCCTCCTTCGAACTCGCCGGCAAGCGGCTCGGCGCCGACGTGATGAACATGTCGGTGGCCTCGTCCTCGGTGAAGAAGGGCGAGACCCTGATCGATACCGCCGCGACGCTGAACGCCATGCGGCCCGACATCATCGTGGTCCGCCACGAGTCGGCCGGCGCGGTGCATCTGCTCGCCCGAAAGGTCGATTGCGCGGTGGTCAATGCCGGCGACGGCGCCCACGAGCATCCGACCCAGGCGCTCCTCGATGCGCTGACCATCCGCCGCAACAAGGGCCGGATCGAGGGTCTGCAGGTGGCGATCTGCGGCGACGTCCTGCATTCGCGGGTGGCGCGCTCGAACCTCATCCTGCTGCAGGCCATGGGCGCGCGGGTCCGCCTGATCGCCCCCTCGACGCTGCTGCCCGCCGGCATCGAGCGCTTCGGCGTCGAAACCTTCACGGACATGCGCAAAGGCCTCGTCGGCTGCGACATCGTGATGATGCTGCGCCTCCAGCGCGAGCGCATGAACGGCTCGTTCGTGCCCTCCGTGAAGGAGTATTTCCGATACTTCGGCCTCGACGGCGAGAAGCTGGCGCTGGCCAAGCCCGATGCCCTGGTGATGCATCCGGGGCCGATGAACCGCGGCGTCGAGATTTCCTCCGAGATCGCCGACGGGGCGCAGTCGCTGATCCGCGAGCAGGTCGAGATGGGCGTCGCCGTCCGCATGGCCGTGCTGGAGGCGCTCGCCCGACACCTGCCGAACGGGTAGGGCGGCGCGGCTCGTTGGGGGATGCCACGCGCCACTTTCCCGGACGCCTGCAACGCAGTGGAAGGCGATCCGGGACCCAGCACGAGAGGCGCCGCGCAAGCGGCACAGGTTGAATCAGATGGACGCTCCGCGACGTCTTGCGCTGGATCCCGGGTCGCAGTCCGCGTGCGCTTCATGCGCCCGGGAAAAGGGTGGCGCGGGCCGCAGGCCGGACAATCCCCGCCCAGCTTCACCCGCCCGGCTTGCCCCTGACCCGGTCGTGGCGCAGTTTCCTGCCGAAAATCGGCCCGGATCCGTATAAGGGGCCGGCGTAACATGCAGATCGCTTCATGACCGCCTACACGCTCGCCGACCTCGCCGCCCTCGTGGCGAGCCGCGCCGGGACCGATCCCGCCACCTCCTACACCGCCAAGCTCCTGTCCGAGGGCCCCGCCAAGGCGGCGAAGAAACTCGGCGAGGAGGCGGTGGAGGCGGCGATCGCGGCCGTCCAGGGCGACAGGACCGGCCTGCGCAACGAGGCCGCGGACGTGCTCTACCACCTCGTTGTCCTGCTGCGGGCCGGCGGCGTGGACCTCGCCGACGTGATGGCCGAGCTGGAGCGGCGCACCGCGCAGAGCGGCATCGCCGAGAAGGCCGCGAGGCGCCCCGCGTGAACGCGGCCGCGCTGCCCGGCACGGTCGAGGCGATCCTCGAAGCGTCGGACGGGCTCTCGCCCTATCGCCGCTTCAGCCGCGAGGAATGGGCCCAGCTGCGGGCCGACACGCCGCTCACCCTCAAGCAGGAGGATCTGGAGCGGCTTCAATCGATCAACGACCCGATCTCGGTGGAGGAGGTGGTCGCGATCTATCTGCCGCTGTCGCGGCTGCTCGCCCTCTACGTCGCGGCGACGCAGGGGCTGTTCAAGGCGACGCAGCGCTTCCTGCTGGCCGAGCGCGAGACCAAGGCGCCCTACATCATCGGGCTCGCCGGCTCGGTGGCGGTGGGCAAGTCCACGACCGCCCGCATCCTGACCGCCCTGCTGGCGCGCTGGCCCAACACCCCGAAGGTCGATCTCGTCACCACCGACGGGTTCCTGCTGCCCAACGCCGAGCTCGCCGCCAACGGCCTGATGGAGCGCAAGGGGTTCCCCGAGAGCTACGACACCGCGGCGCTGCTGCGCTTCCTCCACGACGTGAAGGCGGGCCACAAGCGGGTGACCGCGCCGCTCTACTCGCACCTCGTCTACGACCGGGTGCCCGGGGAGGAGCGGGTGGTGGAGAGCCCCGACATCCTGATCGTCGAGGGCCTGAACGTGCTCCAGCCCGCCCGCCTGCCGCGGGACGGGACCGCGATCCCGTTCGTGTCCGACTTCTTCGACTTCTCGATCTATCTCGACGGCCACGAGGACGACCTGCACCGCTGGTACGTCACGCGCTTCATGAAGCTGCGCCAGACGGCATTCCGCGATCCGCGCTCGTACTTCCGGAAATACGCCGAGATCCCCGAGAGCGAGGCGCTCGACATCGCCGACCGGCTCTGGACCACGATCAACCTGCCCAACCTGCGCGAGAATATTCTGCCGACCCGCCAGCGGGCGAGCCTGATCCTGACGAAGGGCGCGAGCCATCGGATCGAGAGCGTGGCGTTGCGGCGGCTGTAGGCTTCTTGAAGTCCCAACCCTCCACCTCATCCTGAGGTGCCCGCGAAGCGGGCCTCGAAGGAGGGCTCCAGAGATCGCGCGGCTGGCTGGAGAGCTCCTTCGAGGCCTGCGCTGCGCTCCGGCACCTCAGGATGAGGTGGAGGATTGGAGTGGCCGTTCTACGCGAACGGAAATTCCGCCTCCGCCACATACGGCCCGCCCCCGGTCGAGTCCCGCGCCGAGAACAGCGTCACCCGGTCCATGGCGAACGTCAGCGGCGCGAAGACCGGCGCCTGCGAGAGATACATCGCCGTCGCCTCCGGGGTCGCGTCGCGGCGCAGCCGGGCCAGCGTGATGTGCGGGGTGAACTTCCGCCGTTCCGGCTCCACCCCGGACCGGCGGACGAGCCGCTCCTGCTCGGCCTGGAGATCCGTCAGCGCCGGATCGGCCGCCACCGAGGCGTAGAGCGCCCGGGGCTTGTCGCCGCCGAACAGGCCGAGGCCGTCGAGCGTCACCGTGAGGGCCGGGCGCGCCCGCATCTCGGCGAGCGCCTCCATGACGTCGTCGGCCGTCCGCGCATCGATGTCGCCGATGAAGCGCAGCGTCACGTGGAAGTCGTCCGGGTCGATCCAGCGGGCGCCGGGCAGCCCACCCTGATAGACCTCGAGCGCTTCGGCGACCGCATGCGGCACGGCGAGCCCGGTGAACAGGCGCGGCACTAGCGCGACGCCCCCTGCCGGAGGCCCCCCAGAAACGTCTCCACCGTCGGCAGCATGCGGGCCGCGATGGTCTCCACCCCCTGCCGATTCGGGTGCAGCATGTCGTCGAGGTGCTGGGCCCGGTCGCCGATGATCCCGTCGAGGAAGAACGGGTATAGGGTCAGGTCGTAGCGCTTGGCGAGCGTCGGGAAGATCGCGTCGAACCGCGCCTTGTAGTCCGGCCCGAGATTGGGCGCGGCCTGCATGCCGGCGATCAGGACCGGGATGCCCCGGGCCTTCAGCCGCGCGATGATCGCCGACAGCGCCCCCTCGGTCACCGTCGGGTCGGTGCCGCGCAGCATGTCGTTGGCGCCGAGTTCGAGGATCACGCCGTCGGTCCCGTCCGGCACCGACCAGTCGACCCGGTCGAGGCCGCCGGTGGCCGTGTCGCCCGAGACGCCGGCATTGGCGACCGTCACGTCCGCGCCCCTGGCCTTGAGCATGCGCTCCAGCACGGCGGGGAAGGCGGCGTCGGCCGGGAGCTTGTAGCCCGCGGTGAGGCTGTCGCCGAGGGCGACGAGCTTGATCGGGCCGCCGGGGGCGGCCTGCGTCGCTGTCATGAAGGGGACCATCAGAAGCGCTAGCGCTGCGGCAAACAGGGCCGTGCGCCGGAACACGGCGCCGCCGTCATGGCGCGGCCCCAATGGGCGACCCATATCGCGGTGCAACCACGGCCCGTGCAGCCAGGATCGTAACCAGGACAGGACCTCGCGCGCCATGCTCGTCATCGCCCACAGATCGTCCGCCCAATGAACCAAGGCAAGGTGGTTGGCGCACCCGCGATCGCGCTGTCCGACATCGATCTCAGCCTCGGACGCGGGGCCGCCCGGGTCCACGTGCTGCGCGGCATCTCGCTGACCATCGACCGCGGCGAGGCGGTGGGGCTCGTCGGGCCGTCCGGCTCGGGCAAATCGACGCTGCTGATGGTGATGGCCGGTCTGGAGCGGCCCGATTCCGGCGGCGTCGTGATCGAGGAGACCGACCTCGTCCGCCTCGACGAGGACGCGCTCGCCCGGTTCCGGGGCCGGCGGATCGGCATCGTGTTCCAGGCCTTCCACCTCGTGCCGACCATGACGGCGCTGGAGAACGTGGCGCTCCCGCTGGAACTCGCCGACCGGCCGGGCGCCCTGGAGCGGGCCCGCGCCGAGCTGGAGGCGGTGGGCCTCGGGCACCGGCTGCACCATTACCCGGCGCAGCTCTCCGGCGGCGAGCAGCAGCGCGTCGCCATCGCCCGGGCGGTCGCCCCCGACCCGGCGATCCTGGTGGCCGACGAGCCCACCGGCAACCTCGACGAGGCCACCGGCCGGCAGATCGTCGATCTCCTGTTCCGGCTGAAGCGGGACCGCGGCGCGACTTTGGTGCTGGTCACCCACGACAACGGCCTCGCCCGCCTGTGCGACCGCACCGTGCGCCTGCGCTCCGGGCGGATCGAGGAAGCGGTGGCGGCCTGATGCACGGCACGATCACCCGCCCCGAACCCAACCGCCGCCGCATCCCGCTCACCCTGCGCCTCGCTCTGCGCGAGCTGCGCGCCGGGCTCTCGGGCTTCGCGGTGTTCCTCGCCTGCATCGCGCTCGGCGTCATGGCGATCGCGGGCGTGGCGTCGATCTCGCGCTCGCTCTCGGACGGGCTCGGCCGGGAGGGCCGGCGCATCCTCGGGGGCGACCTCGCCTACAACCTGATCAACCGCGAGGCGACCGACGCGGAGAGGCAGGCCCTGGCGCGGGAAGGCAAGCTCGACGTCGTCGCCTCCCTGCGGGCGATGGCGGTGGCGCCGAGCGGCGATGCGGCGCTCGTCGAGCTGAAGGCCGTCGATCCCGCCACCTATCCGGCCGCGGGCGAGCTCGCCACCGACCCGGCGGGCCGCCCGGCCGATCTCCTGGCGGACCGCGACGGGGTGCCGGGGGCGCTGGCCGACCCGGCGCTCCTCACGCGCCTCGCCGTCAAGGTCGGCGACCGGATCACGATCGGCGGCCATCCGATCGCGATCCGCGGGACCATCGTGTCGGAGCCCGACAAGATCGCGGGCGGCATCGGCTTCGGGCCGCGGCTGATGATCTCCGAGCCGACCCTGCGCGCCACCGGCCTCGTCCAGCCCGGCAGCCTCAACCGCTGGAGCTACCGCCTCATCCTGCCGCCCGGCACGCCGGATGCCGACCTCGACGCCGCGCAGGCGCGCATCAAAGCCGCGACTCCGGAGGCCGGCTGGGAGATCCGCTCGCGCAGCAACGCCGATCCGCGCTTCGCCAAGAGTATCGAGCGGTTCACGCAGTTCCTGACGCTCGTCGGGCTCACTGCGCTGATCGTCGGCGGGGTCGGGGTCGGCAACGCGGTCCACGCCTTCGTGGAGCGCAAGCGGCCCTCCATCGCGACCCTCAAGAGCGTCGGCGCGCCGGGCTCGCAGGTGGTCGCCCTGTACCTGACGCAGGTGATGCTGATCGCCGGCCTCGGCACGCTCATCGGCCTCGTGATCGGGGCGAGCCTGCCCTTCCTTCTCGACGCCCTGTTCTCCGCCGACCTGCCGCTGCCGCTCAATCCGACGCTCGCCCCGGGGGAGCTGGCGCTGGCGGCCGCCTACGGGTTGATCACCGCCTTCGCGTTCGCGATCACGCCGCTCGGCCGCGCCCACGACGTGCCGGTCTCCGGCCTGTTCCGCGACACGGTCGATCGCGCCCGGGTGCGCCCGCGCTGGCGCTACCGGATCTGGCTGGCCCTCAGCCTCGCGGCGCTCGTCGGCCTGTCGGTGGCGACCGCCTTCGACCGGCGGGTGGCGCTGATCTTCATCGCGGCGGCCGCCATCGCGTTCGGCCTGCTGCATCTGGTGGCCCTCGGCCTGATGGCGGCGGCCCGGCGCCTGCCGCATCCGCGCTGGCCGGCGCCCCGGATGGCCCTCGCCAATCTCCACCGGCCGGGCGCCCTGACGCCCGCCATCGTCCTGTCGCTCGGCCTCGGCGTGACGCTCCTCGTGACCCTCAGCCTGATCGACGCCAATGTCCGCCGGACGATCAGCGCGACCCTGCCTTCCCGGGCGCCGAACCTCTTCTTCCTCGACATCCCCTCGCGGGACGCCGCCCAGTTCCGGGAATTCCTGGCGCGCTCGGCGCCGAACGGGAAGATCGAGGACGTGCCGATGATGCGCGGCCGGATCGTCGCCCTAAACGGCGTGCCGGCGGGCAAGATCCGCGCGCCGGAGGACGCCGCCTGGGTGCTCGACGGCGACCGCGGCATCACCTACGCCGACACGGTGCCGGAGGGCTCGAGCCTCACCGAAGGCGCGTGGTGGAGCGCCGAGCAGGGCGCCAAGCCGCTCGTCTCCTTCGAGGCCGACCTCGCCCGCCAGCTCGGCCTGAAGCTCGGCGACACCGTGACGGTGAACGTGCTCGGCCGCGACCTCACCGCGACGATCTTCAACCTGCGCCGGGTGGAGTGGCGCAACCTCGGCATCAACTTCGTGATGGTGTTCTCGCCCGGCACCTTCCGCGGCGCGCCGCATTCGGACCTCGCCACCCTGACGCTGCCCGGCGGCACCGATGCGGGGGTCGAGAACCACATCCTGCGGGACGTCGCAAAAACCTTCCCGTCGGTGAGCGCCGTGCGGGTGAAGGACGCGCTCGACGCGATCGGCGACCTCGTCGGCCGGCTGGTCCTGGCGATCCGGGGGGCGAGCGCGGTGGCGGTGCTGGCGAGCCTGTTCGTTCTGGCCGGCGCCATCGCGGCCGGGCACCGGGCGCGGCTCTACGATGCCGTGGTGCTCAAGGTGCTCGGCGCCAGCCGGTCCCGCCTGCTCACCGCCTACGCCATCGAGTACGCGGCCCTCGGCCTCGCCACCGCCCTGTTCGGGCTGGCCGCCGGCACGCTCGCCGGCTGGGTGATCGTCGCCAAGGTGATGCACCTCGACTTCCGGCTGGACCTCTCGGGCGCGCTGGTGGCCGCGCTGGCCGCCGTGGCGCTGGCGATCCTGCTCGGGCTCGCCGGCACGTGGCGGATCCTGGGGCAGAAGCCGGCGCCGTACCTGCGCCAGATCTGAGCGGAGCAACCCGCCGGACTGGCTCGTGAAGCCCGATCGATCCTGCCGAATTTGGCTGTCCGATCCCGCTGCCAAGCGCCGCACCGGCCGGCGGGATGACGCTCGGCCTATCGGACGTCCCACACGCCAGCGGCCCGACGGTCGCCGGCTTGCCCCGCGCGCGTTTCGGCGGTGCGGGCGCCAAGGGGGTAATCATCCGACATGCACAGGACCTGTGATTGCTGCGCCCAGACCGGTCTGCGTTTGGGCCGCAGACATCTGCTGTTCGGGGCCGCGGGCGTTCTGGCGGCCACCGCCCTTCCGAGCGGGGGCGCGCAGGCGGCCAGCCCGGTGGCGAAGACCCAGCTGAGCCCGGCCGACGCGCTCAGGCTGATGAAGGACGGCAACGAGAACTTCCGGAACGAGGCGCCGTCGCTGGCGGCGAACGGCCGTGAGCGACGGCTCGAACTCGCCCGCGGGCAGGCGCCGTTCTGCGTGCTCGTGGGCTGTTCCGACAGCCGGGTCTCGCCGGAGATCCTGTTCGGGCGCGGCCTCGGCGAGCTGTTCATCGTCCGCAATGCCGGCAACACCGTCGACACGGCGGCGCTGGGCAGCATCGAGTACGCCGTGGGCGTCCTCGGCGTGCCCCTCGTGATCGTCCTCGGGCACCAGTCCTGCGGCGCCGTCGCGGCCGCGGTGGATGTGGTCCAGACCAACGCGACCTTCCCGGGTGTCATCGGCGAGATGGTGCAGCCGATCGTGCCGGCGGTGCTGGAGGCGAAGGCCCAGGGCGGCGACCTGCTCGAAGCCTCCGTCCGGAGCAACGCGCGCCGGGTCGCGAAGCGACTCACCACCCAGAGCCTGGTCATCAAGGACGCGTTGAACGCCGGCACCGTGAAGGTCGTGGGCGCCCGCTACGGCCTCTCCGACGGCCACGTGGAGTGGATGGAGGATATCTGAGCCCCGCGGCGGGCAGCGGCGGCCCGGCGTTGCGTGGCCGTATCGAGCGGTGCCGTTAAGCAGCCGTCAAGATTTCGCCCGGGGCCGGTGAAGTGCAGGGGCCGGGCGAGAGCGGGTCGAACGCGGTGCACCGGCGGGGATTGCGTTTTAATCCCTGATCCGATGGACAAAAATACATCGTCCGGACATCGAAAACCGGCCCCGCAACCGTGGCCGGGGACTTGTGTCGGGGGCGCGCGCGCAACATATTCCGGGACGAGGCGCCAGTCCGGCGCCAGAGGTCCTGCGTGGGCCTCGCCTGAAACACCACGCTGAGAGAGCCTCCGCAAGGAAACTCCCATGGCATTCGAGAACAGCCCCTTCCGGTACGGCGCCCAGCAGCCGACGGGCTACGCCGGCACCCAGGTCGAGGTCGACCAGGGCCTGCGTGCCTTCATGCTCGGCGTCTACAACAACATGATCGTCGGCCTCGGGATCTCCGGTCTCGTCGCCCTCGGCCTGAACATGGCCTCGGTCGCGGCCTACCAGGGTACGCGCCCGGTCCTGACCCAGTTCGGTCAGGTGCTCTACACCAGCCCGCTCAAGTGGGTGCTGATGCTCGCCCCGCTGGCGTTCATCTTCGTCTTCTCGATGCGGATGGACCGCATGTCGGCCGCCTCGGCGCGGACGATGTTCTTCGCCTTCGCGGCGGTGATGGGCGCCTCGATGTCCTCGCTCCTGCTGGTCTTCACCGGCGCGAGCGTGGTGCAGGTGTTCTTCATCACGGCGGCGGCCTTCGGCTCGCTGAGCCTGTGGGGCTACACCACGAAGCGCAGCCTGTCGGGCATGGGCTCGTTCCTGATGATGGGCCTGATCGGCATCATCCTTGCCTCGCTGGTGAACATCTTCTTCGCCTCGTCGGCCCTCCAGTTCGCCATCTCGGTGCTGGGTGTGCTGATCTTCGCGGGGCTGACCGCCTACGACACCCAGAAGCTCAAGGAGATGTATCTCTACGGCGGCTTCAATGGTGAGATGGCGGCCAAGATGTCGGTCAACGGCGCCCTGACGCTCTATCTCGACTTCATCAACATGTTCCAGTTCCTGCTCAGCCTGATCGGCGACCGCCGCTAGGCAAGACGGACTGAACAAGACTGAATGAGGAAGCCCCGGCGGGACACCGCCGGGGCTTCTTTTTGCCTGACGAGCCGGCGCTCGGGCGCTACCCTGCCGGCATGCTGCGACTCACCGGCCTCTCCGCCTTCCCGATCACGCCGAGCGACGCCGAGGGCCGCGTCGAGGCCGAGGCCCTGCGCCGGCTGCTGGAGCCGCTGGCGGCGGCCGGGGTCGATTCGATCGGCCTGCTCGGCAGCACCGGTACCTACGCCTACCTGTCCCGCGACGCGCGGCGCCGCGCGGTGGAGATCGCCGCCGAGACCGTGTCCGGCCGGGTGCCGCTCCTGGTCGGCATCGGCGCGCTGCGCACCGACGAGGCGATCCGTCTGGCGCAGGATGCGCGCGCGGCCGGCGCGGCCGCGGGGCTCCTCGCGCCCGTGTCGTACACGCCGCTCACGGACGCCGAGGTGTTTGCGCATTTCGAGGCCGTGGCGGGGGAGGGCGGCCTGCCGCTGGTGATCTACGACAATCCGGCGACGACGCATTTCCGCTTTGCGCCGGAGCTGATCGGCCGGATCGCGTGCTTGCCGGGCGTGATCGCCGCCAAATGCTCGGCGCCGGGGCCGGACGCCGCCGCGGCCGGCGTGGCCGTTCTCCGGGCTGCCGTACCGACCGGTTTTCCGGTCGGGTTCAGCGGCGACTGGAACGCCGCCGAGGCGCTGATCGCCGGGGGCGCCGCGTGGTTCAGCGTGGCGGCGGGCCTGTTCCCGCGGGCGTGCCTGGCCATCGTCCGGGCGGCCGAGGCGGGGGACGCCGATCGCGCCCGGGCCCTGAACGCCGAACTCGAGCCGCTCTGGGCGCTGTTCCGGGCCCATTCCAGCCTGCGGGTCGTCTACGCGCTGGCCGAGATCCTCGGCCTCTGCCGGGCCGAGCCGCCGCGTCCGATCCGGCCGCTCCCGCCAGAGGTCCGGGCGGAGATCGCCGCGACCCTCAGTGGGCTGTCCCTGTCCTGAGATCGGCCCGTCACACCGCCCGGGGCGCCGGCTCCAGCACGGCGAGCACCCGGGCGAGCTCGGTGCCGCGCTTCAGGATCTGGCCGCTCGCCGCGATCACCGCGTAGGCGCCCTGGCGGCGGGCGAGCTTCGGATCCTTCTCGATCCGGTACAGCGGCATCTCGGAGGTGCGGCGGTAGATCGAGAACACCGCCTTGTCGCGCCGGAAATCGAGGGCGTAGTCGCGCCACTCGCCGGCCGCGACCTGCCGGCCATAGAGGTTCAAGATCACGCGCAACTCGTCCCGGTTGAAGGCGATCTGGGGCGGCGCCGCGCGGGCCGGGAAGGGAATCACGTGGCCGGCCGCCTCGTCGGGCCCCGACCCGACGCCCATCCGCTCAGTCATTCGAACTCCCGCGCATCCTTGCTTTGCCGAATGATGGCCCCCGCCGGAGCGGCCCGCAAGGGTGCTGACCGGGCCCATTCGTGTCGCCCAGGACACATCCAAGCGACAAAAAACACCGTTCCGCCCGATTCGCGCCTTTTGCGAGCCGCGTTGCGGTGGCACAACAGGCGTCGAACCTCGCCGGTGTCTGACCGGCCGGCGCCCGCGACCCAGCTCCCCAGCCATCGGTCGCCGGTCGGGCTCCCAGGGCCCGGCACTCCGAGGTTTCGAGACCCAAGGACTTCAGGCCGCCCCACCCGGGCGGCCTTTTTTCTGTTCCGGTCCGGGCCGGGATGCCTGTATGCCACACGCCATGGGGCCGCCCGCCTTCGACGACGCCTTCCTGCAGGATCTCGACGCGCTGTTCGCGTGGCGCCGGGACGTGCGCCGCTTCCGAACCGACCCGGTCGATGCGGACCGGCTCGACGCCTGCCTCGCGGCGGCCCACCGGGCCCCGTCGGTCGGCAACAGCCGACCCTGGCGCTTCGTGCGGGTCTCGGACCCCGACCGGCGGGCCGCCATCATGGCGAGCTTCGGCCGCTGCAACGCGGCGGCGGCGGAGCGCTACGATGCGGATCGGGCGGCGCGCTACCGGGCCCTGAAGCTCGCCGGCCTGCGGGAGGCGCCGATCCACCTCGCGGCCTTCTGCGATACGGCGACCGAGACCGGCCTCGGCCTCGGCCGGGCCAGCATGCCGGAGACCCTGGCGTATTCGGTGGTCGGCGCGGTCCAGTGCTTCTGGCTGGCGGCCCGGGCGCGGGGGCTCGGCGTCGGCTGGGTCTCGATCCTCGAACCCGAGGCGGTGACGGCGATCCTGGCGGTGCCCGAGACGTGGCGGCTCGTCGCCTACCTGTGCGTCGGCCATCCGGTGGAGGAGCACCGCGATCCGGAACTGGAGCGCCACGGCTGGCAGGACGAGGATGCGCGCGGCCGCAGGTTGTTCGAGCGCTGAGCGACGCCGCCGCAAGGTCTGAAGTCGGGCCCAAGATTTCGGCAGGTGGATTTACGTTGCTGCTTTACCGTAATCCCTGCTTTCAGGTGCCATCCCCACGTCAACCAGTGCTTCCCCTGGAACGCCAAGCTCGACCGTGGATTACTCGGCCGCAGCGTATCGTGCGTATCGAGGAACGGGTTATGTCGGGTCGGGTGGCGGCTTCATGGGGATTGGCCGGCGCGATGCTGGCCGGATGTCTTGGCGGCGCGCAGGCGCGCGAGATCGTGCCGTTCCAGAACGGCGTCGCGCCAGGCTCGATCGTGATCAGCGTGACGCAGCGCAAGCTCTACTTGGTCAACGGCGACGGGACGGCGATCCGCTACCCCGTGGCGGTGGGCAAGCCCGGCAAGCAATGGTTCGGCACCGCCGCGATCGACGGCAAGTACGTGGCGCCGGCCTGGTCGCCGCCCGCCGAGGTCAAGCGCGACAACCCGCGCCTGCCGAACCTGATCGCAGGCGGCTCGCCGCACAACCCGATGGGCGCGGCCGCCATGACGCTGCAGGGCGGCCAGTACGCGATCCACGGCACCAACCGCCCGAGCTCGGTCGGCACCTGGGCGTCCTATGGCTGCATCCGGATGTACAACCAGGACGTGGTCGATCTCTACGCCCGGGTCGATGTCGGCACGCCGGTCTACATGACGCACTGACATCAAGTCCGGGTTTCGAAAGGTCGGGACCTTTCGCGGGTCCAGGGCAGAGCCCTGGTGCCGGACTTCGTCCGGTGCCGGGCTTCGCCCGATCTCAAGGCTCGGCCCTGAGAACCCGCCAAAGGGCGGAGCCCTTTGGGATCCCGGACTCTCAGCCGGCCGGCGGCGCGGTCGCTTCGACGGCCGTGAAAGTCTCCAGGATCCGGTAAGTGTGCTCGGCCCCGGCCGGCACGCAGTAGGAATCGCCGGCCGCAAGGGTGACGGTCTCGCCGCCCACCACCAGCTCTGCCTTGCCGCTGATCACGTAGCCCACGGTCTCGTGGGGGGATGTGGTCATCGGCTTGTCGTTGTTCGGCTCCTCGCCGCGCCACATGCGCATGCCGAGCCGTTCGCCGCGGGCCAGGGCGATCTCGCCGTGCGGCCCCTCGGCCGTCCCCCGAGCCGATACCTTCGTCGCCATTGCGTGCTCTCCCTGTCGATCAGGCAGGGGCAACGGCCCTCGGGCCGCCGCGTTCCGGCCGTCAGAAGTCGACCGCGAGGCCCTTAACCTCCCAGTCGTCGTAGCGCACCGGCTCCAGGCCGCCGCGACCCTGGCGCTCCGGCTTGGCGCTGATCTCGGCCGCGCGGGCGTCGATCGCGGCGCGGCGTTCGGCCGCCTCCGCCAGCGCACGCTCCGCCGCCGGGCTCAGCGTGCGGGATGCGGCCCCGGTTGCGTTCTGGTCGTTCTGGTCTTGCATCGCGCTCGCTCGGGTGTGAGGGCGTTAAGTCGAGAGAATTCGGCTTCGGAGCAGAAGTGGCATCGCGGGACATCGGCCGCAACACGCGGACCAAGACTTCACCGCAGGGGACGGGCGCCGACACGGCGGGCCTCGGCGCCCGGCGGGCCGCGCAGCGGGCGGTCGCGGCGCTGATCGGCCAGGAGCGCCCGCCCGCCCTCGACGAGGCGTTGGCGCAGGCGATCCGCACCGAGGCGCTGGCGCCGGCGGACGCCGCCCTGGCCCGGGCCATCGCGGTCGCGACCTTCCGGCGCTACGGTCAGATCCGCGGGGCGCTCAGCCATCGACTGGAGCGCGGGCTCCCCACCGCCAAGCCCCAGCTCATGGCGCTCCTCGCCACCGCGACCGCCCAGATCCTCGATCTTGCGGTCCCCGACCATGCCGCCGTCGATTGCGCGGTGCGGCTCGCCAAGGCGGACAACCGGACGGCCCATCTCGCCGGCCTCGTCAACGCGGTGCTGCGCCGGATCGCCCGGGAGCGCGCCGCCATCCTGGCCGAGGGCGCCGACGCCCTGGCGACCAACACGCCGAACTGGCTCGCCCGCCGCTGGAGCGCCGCCTACGGGCCGGAGGTCGCGGGCGCGATCGCGCGGGCGCATCTGGCGGGCGCCGCGATCGACCTGACCCCGCGGGGGGACCCGGCGGACTGGGCCGAGCGGCTCGGCGCCGTGCGGCTCCCCACCGGCTCCCTGCGCCTGCCGGAGAACGGGCCGGCGATCCCGGATCTGCTGGGCTTCCAGGAGGCGGCGTGGTGGGTGCAGGATGCCGCTGCGGCGATCCCCGCCCGGCTGCTCGCATCCGGTCCCGGCGCCCGCGTCCTCGACCTCTGCGCCGCCCCGGGCGGCAAGACGATGCAGCTCGCCGCCACGGGCGCGCACGTCACCGCAATCGACCGCTCCGCCCCCCGGCTGGAGCGCCTGCGCGAGAACGTCGCGCGGCTCGGCTTCGATGTGGAGATCGTGGTGGCGGACGCCCTGGCGCTGGAGGGGCAGGACCATGACGCGGTGCTCCTCGACGCCCCCTGCTCGGCCACCGGCACGATCCGGCGCCACCCGGACGTCGCCTGGACCAAGGCGGAGGCCGATATCGGCCGGCTCGCCGCGCTTCAGGGCAAGCTTCTGGACCACGCGGCCGGGCTGGTGCGGCCGGGCGGACGCTTGGTCTACTGCACCTGCTCGCTGGAGCCGGAGGAGGGCGAGGCGCAGGTCGCGGCCTTCCTCGCACGGGATGCGCGGTTCACGCGCGTACCCGTGCGGGCCGAGGAGGTCGGCGGCGCGGCTGAGCTGATCGACGCGAACGGTGATCTGCGCACGCTGCCGTGTCACTTCGCCGAGGTGCCGGGTGCCCGCGGTGGGCTCGACGGGTTCTTCGCGAGCCGGTTGCAGCGCGCGGGGTAGGGGCGGCTCGTTCGAAGGGCAGTGCCGGCGCGGATGTCGCCCTTGACAATGTTCCTATTTTGTGCTCATTAGCCGCCACCTGTCCGCGGCGTTGCCGGGGTGACCCTTCGGGGTGATCCGGCGGCGTCCTTCGGGGGCCCGTCCGGTAGCTGACCGGTCGGGTCTGCGGATGGGGCGGTGCCCGCGTCGGTGGCTTCAGCCGCCATCGCCCCGGGCGGCGGAACCGGTACAGGGCGTGCTCGGATGCGGGGCGTGAGAAACAACGCTGAACCCGG
>NZ_JBBXMX010000018.1:0-100639 GCF_038442355.1 Methylobacterium guangdongense | reverse complement strand
ACCCGTCGGTGAGCTCAGAAAGAAGAACACAAGATCGGCACAAGTCTACTCACGCCAGACCCTAAGGCCTGGCCGCAAGGACAAACGCCGCCCGCGTCTCCCTTCCTCAATTCCAACTTGTCAAAGAGCACCTCGGTATCCCGAGGCTCATCAGAGGCAAACAGAGGCCCGCCCGGCTACTTCGCCGGCCAGTCCCGCCGCTTGTCAGAAGATGGCTCAGCGCCCGGTCCACTTCCGCGGCCGGCGCCGATGAACCGGGGTATAGATCCACCATCCCGACCCGTCAACGGCTTTGTTCAAGGCTGGGTCATTTTTTCGATCCGGCCCGGGCGCGGGCCCTGGCGGCCCCCCTCACGCGATCTGCAGCGTGCAACCGAGAAGGCGTGTTCAGTAGCCCTTCTTCACCTGTGCCAGCGCCGCACTCAGACCCTGAGCTACACGGGCGCGCTCGTCCGGGCCGGCATCCCGAGCCACAAGTGCCTGCTGCCGGCGCGACACCAGGGTCAGGCGCTGAAGCCCGTACTCGTCGTCCTCCACCGTCTCGATCTTGGTCCAGAGCGGATTGAACCGCCACTCGCGCCGCTCGCCCCGGTGGCTGACCCGGGCGAGCAGGATCTCGATCTGCGAGATCATCACCTCCTCGAAGGAGCGCCCGCGGCGGGCGCTCACCTTCAGCGCCGCGTAGATCGCCAGCATGTCGAGGCCGAAGAAGCCGGCGACCGGCCAGAACCCCATCCGCCACGCCCAGACCGAGACCGTGAGCGAGACCGCGCAGCAGCCGGTCATCACCACGCGGAAACCGAGCCGGCTCAGCGACTGGTGCGGCCGGATGGTCGCCGCGAACACGGGCCGATCCATCGAATCGGGATCGAGGCCATAGGGATGGACGGATGGATTGCCGCTCGCCATGCGATCCATATAACGCGCTCATGCCCGCCAGAAAGACATCCACTCCCGTGACGGATCGCGCCGCGCGCGGGCCGGCGAAGCGGAGCAAGGCCGCCGCCACCGGTCGGCTCGCCGGTCCGATCCGACCGGCCGTCACCGCGCAGGTCGATACGGTGCCGGACGCCGTCGATTCGGAGACCCTCGCGGAGATCTTCCGCCGGTTCCAGGAGGCCGAGCCGGAGCCGAAGGGCGAGCTGCATTACGTCAACCCGTTCACCCTGCTGGTCGCGGTGGTGCTCTCGGCCCAGGCCACCGACCGGGGCGTCAACCTCGCCACTGGCCCGCTCTTCGCGGTCGCCGACACGCCGGAGAAGATGCTGGCCCTCGGCGAGGAGCGGGTCCGCGACTTCGTCCGCACGATCGGCCTGTTCAACACCAAGGCCAAGAACGTCGTCGCGCTCTCGCGCATCCTCATGGAGCAGCATGGCGGCGCCGTGCCGGCGAGCCTGGAGGCGCTTCAGGTGCTGCCCGGCGTCGGCGCCAAGACCGCGAGCGTCGTCCTGAACATCGCCTTCGGGGTTCCGCGGATCGCGGTCGATACCCATATCTTCCGGGTCTCGAACCGGATCCCGCTCTTCGTCGGCACCACCACCGACAAGGTCCAGGCCGGGCTCGAGGCGATCGTCCCGGACGCCTACCGCCTGCACGCCCATCACTGGCTGATCCTGCACGGCCGCTACACCTGCAAGGCGCGCAAGCCCGAATGCCCGCGCTGCGGCATCGCGGATCTCTGTCGATACCCGTCCAAGACGACGGCGTGATGGCATCCGGGGCCCGTGCGGGACGTCCTCCGCAATCCCGTCCCGCGGGCTAACGCGTTGTGCTGGCAACCCGGTTCGGCTAGTTTGGCGCCCGGTCGCCGGGGCCGTCGGGCAGAGGCCGTCCGGCTGCCCGACCTCGCGTCCGGTCGCCGCGCCGCGGATCCTCCCCATCGTTGCGCATCAGGAGCCTCGGCCCATGGACTTCCTCAAACCACGGTACACGCCTATGAACCGCCGCCGTCGCATCTACGAGGGCAAGGCGAAGGTCCTCTACGAGGGGCCCGAGCCCGGCACGCTCATCCAGCACTTCAAGGATGACGCGACGGCCTTCAACGCGAAGAAGCATGAGGTCATCGACGGCAAGGGCGTGCTGAACAACCGGATCTCCGAGTTCGTCTTCCAGCACCTCAACGACATCGGCGTGCCGACGCACTTCATCCGCCGGCTCAACATGCGCGAGCAGCTGATCCGCGAGGTCGAGATCATCCCGCTCGAGGTGGTGGTGCGCAACGTGGCGGCCGGCTCGCTCGCCACGCGGCTGGGCCTGGAGGAAGGCACCCAGCTACCGCGCTCGATCATCGAGTTCTACTACAAGAACGACGCGCTGAACGACCCGATGGTCTCCGAGGAGCACATCACGGCCTTCGGCTGGGCGACGCCCCAGGAGATCGACGACATCATGGCGCTGGCGATCCGCGTCAACGACTTCCTGTCGGGCCTCTTCCTTGGCGTCGGCATCCGGCTCGTCGACTTCAAGATGGAGACCGGCCGCCTCTGGGAAGGCGACATGATGCGCATCGTCGTGGCCGACGAGATCTCCCCGGATTCGTGCCGGCTCTGGGACATCAAGTCCTCCGACAAGCTCGACAAGGACCGGTTCCGGAAGGATCTCGGCGGCCTGATCGAAGCCTATACCGAGGTCGCCAAGCGGCTCGGGATCATGTCGGAGAACGAGAAGGTGCAGGGCGGCGGGCCGCGGCTCGTCCAGTAGGCGCGCTCAGGCGGGCGGGCGGCGGACCGACGCCGGCCCTGCCGCCGGAAAGTCCCGGCGCAGGCGCGCGTGGGTCGAGAGGTCCGGGTCGAAGCCCGGGTGATAATGGGGGTCCTGCGCCAGCAGCGGCCCCCATCGCGTTTTGAGGGCCGCGATCTCGCGGGCGTGCCGGGCCCGGGCCTCCGGGGTCCAGCGGCGGCTCGCCGCCTCCCGGTGGTGGAGCACCGCCTCCGGGACCAGCAGCGTCCGGTAGCCGGCCGCGTTGAGGCGCAGGCAGAGATCGACGTCGTTGAAATCGACCGCGAAGGCCGCGTCGTCGAAGCCGCCGACCGCCCGGAATTTGTCCGCCTCGACGACCAGGCAGGCCGCCGTCACCGCCGAGACCGCGTGCGTGGCCCGCAGCGCCCCGCGATAACCCGGGGCGTCCCCCGGGAAATGCCGGTGCCCGTGGGTGACGAGGCCGCCGGTGCCCAGCACGATGCCGCCGTGCTGGATCCGGCCCTCGCCGTCGAGGAGCTTGGCGCCGACGGCACCGACCTCCGGGCGCAGGGCCTCGCAGGCCATGAGGGTCAGCCAGTCGGGCCGGAACGCCTCGACGTCGTTGTTGACGAAGACCAGCAGCCGGCCCCGCGCCCGGGCGGCGGCGGCGTTGTTCATGGCGGCGAAGTTGAACGGCCCGGGACAGGGCACGACATGCCCCCTCCCCTCTCGTTCGAGCGCGATCAGGTAGGCCAGAGTCTCCGGCTCGCGGCTGTCGTTGTCGCAGACCAGGATCTCGATGGACGGCCAGTCGGTGCAGGCCCGCAGGCTGTCGAGGCAGGGGCGGAGCAGGTCGAGCCGGTCGCGGGTCGGCACGATCAGGCTGGCGAGCGGCGGCGGATCCGGGAGCGGATGGTCCACGCGCAGGAGCCCGTCCGGCGCCACGATGATGCGGGCCCCGGCGCGGCCCGTACGATAGAGATGAGCCTCCACCACGCGGTGATGGATCTGGCCCCCCTCCCCTGCCCTGTGATGTTCACCCCTTTCAGGCTGAAGCGCAGGTCCCCCTCTCCCCGCTTGCGGGGAGAGGCCCGCACGGACCCCGTCGTCCGTGCGGGCAGCGAAGCGGCCGTGAGGGGGCGGCTCCGGAAGAGGCTCGTCCGTTCGAGCCCCCTCACCCTCGGCTGCCGCCTCGCCGCGCTCCCCGACAAGGGGGAGACGCGGCCCTCTCCCCGCACGCGGGGCGAGGGGATCGCCGTCCTCACGCCGAATCGATAAAATCTCCGGCAGATGGCCGATGGCCCGCGGGCCGTGCCGCTCGGCGATGCGGAACGCGGCATCGGCCGGGGTGAGCGGGCGAAAATCCGGATCGAGGGCAGTCTGCCGATAGGCCAGGACGGGGCCGAGGTCATCGAAGGCGGCGAGCCGGTCGGCGTCGAAGACCGGCAGCAGGAGCGGTAGCACCGGACCGCCCGGCCGCGCCTGTACGAGGGCGTCGCCGTAGAGGGCCTGGAGGCTGGGATCGGCCGCGAAGGCCGCGGCGATCCGCGCGGGGGCGCCGGCCACGAGGGTGCCGTTGCCGATCAGGCGGATGTCGTCGCCCGGCGCCTCCGGAGCCGGCGGAAAGCGGTCGAGGATCCGTCTCGGGAGGGCGAGCCGGTGATCGATGCCCACCAGCGCCGCGAGCCTCTGCCGGGCGCGCAGGCGCTTGCCCGTCAGGCGCGCCCAGAGGATCGCGCCGGCCTCGCGGGGATGGCCCAGGATCCGGCGCGCCGCGTCGGCGAGGCCGCGCCGGGGGGGGCGGCGTATCATTCCAGATCCTCACCGAAGGTCGTGAGCGACAGGGCGGGATGGTAGAACGGATCGTGCCGGATCACGTCGCGCCAGCGCTCGGAGAAGCGCGCGGCCTCCCGCTCGAACCGGGCGCGCTCGGGACCCACCGATGGGCCGCGGCTCACGGATTCGAGGTGGGCGAGGGTCGCGTCCGGGGTCCAGACGCTCTTCCAGCCGGCCGCGCCGAGCCGCAGGCAGAAATCGACGTCGTTGAAGTCGACCGGGAAGGATTCGGCGTCGAAGCCGCCCACGGCCTGATATTTCTCGCGTGACACCGCGAGACAGGCGGCCGTCACGGCGGAGACCTCGTGGGCGACCCGCAGGCGCCCGAGATGGCCCGGCGTATCCCCGGGGCGCCGCCGCAGGATATGGCCCGCCCGTCCGCCGAGCCCGACCACGACACCGGCATGCTGCAGGGTGCCGTCGCCGTAGAGGAGCTTGGCGCCGACCGCGCCGACCTCGGGCCGGCAGGCCTGCCGGACCATCGCGTCCAGCCAGCTGGGCTCCAGCACCGCCACGTCGTTGTTGAGGAGGACGATCACGGCCCCCGATGCCAGCGCGACGCCGTCATTGACCATCGCGGCGAAATTGAAGGGCTGCGGGTCGATCCGGATGCGAACGCGCGGATCCCGGCGCAGGGTCTCGTAATGGGCCAGCACCGCGGGGTCGGTGGAGCCGTTGTCGACGATGATCAGCTCGAGCGGCGCGTAGGCCGTCTCGTGCAGGACGCCGCGGCAGACACGGGAGATCAGCTCGAGCCGGTCGCGCGAGGGGATCACGATGCTGACCATCGGCGCGGGATCCGGCAGCGGCCAGAGCAGCCGGACGGCGCCGTTCCGGAGCGTGGCCGCCGGCGTCTTCAGGCGCGCGCCGAGGGCCGACACCCGGGCGGGCGGATCGAGGGGATCGGCTGCGTTGCGGGCGAGCGGGCGCGCGACATGGGCCACCCGCGCCCGCGCCGAAACGGCGGCGCTCTCAAGCGCCAGCTCCAACTGCACCATCGGCCCCAGGGGCGCCGGCAGGGATGCGGCCAGGAACGGGCGCGCGGCGAGCAGCGGACGGCCCGGATAGCCCGTCGCCAGGGCGAGGTCCGGGCTCCAGTCCGGCTTCAAGCGCGGCCTGCCGTCCGGCCCGAGGGCGTCGCCGTAGGCGAGATCCGCGTCGGCCAGCGCCTGCGCCAAGAGCGCCAGGGCATCGGGCTCCGGGATGTCCCCCGACCGCAGCAGGCACAGGGCGTCGGAGCGTGCGACGAGATCCTCCGGTCCGGCGCGCTCGTCCCAGCTTCGATGATCGGCGCGGGCATCGGGCGTACCGGGGACTGCTCCGTCCCAGACGACACCGATCGCGTCGGGGCCGTGCGTCTGCGCGTGAAGGGCGTCGAGGGTCGCGGCCAGGGCCGCCGGCTCGGCGGGATGGGAGAGAACGAGGCACCGAATTCGCAGGTTCGCGGACGCCATGGGGATCGGCCGGGTCCGCGCGGCAGCCCAGGCGTCGAACCGGGCGAGAGGCGTCACCGCGCAGGTCCCGCGCAGTGTATCGCGGTAGCGGCGCTCCGAACCGCGGGCCCGCTCGTAGAGCGCCCCGACGCAGCGCCAGGGGCGCCGCAGGAGACATTGCGCCAGGACGCCGATCTCGCGCCGGGCGCCGACCCGTTCCAGGGTGAAATCGGGCCCGGCGCAGAGGCGGATCTCCTGCGCATCCGGCGGGATCAGGCCGAGCCAGTGCGCGACGCCCTGGGACGCGCCCGGCAGAACGAAATCCTGGGGCGTCTCGCTTGAATGGCGCAGGACGCGCAGAACCGGGCGGCGCGGCGCCACCGTGGCGCCGTCCCGATAGCTCAGCACGACCCAGCCGGTCGGATGGTCCGGGAGAACGAGGCGGCGATCGAAGACCGGATCATCCGCCGGCTCCAGGCGGAATCGGGTCGCGCGGCCGGGCCAGAGTCGGTCGCGATAAGCGGCGGATGAACCCGAATCGACGCGGCGCGCCGCGGCGTCACTGGGCAGCGTCATCGCCTCCGCCCGGGGGCGCCTCGGCGACCGCGGGCTTCCGGCGGCGGGGCTTTGCGGCTTTCTTGCCCGTCGCTCCCTTGCCCACCGCACCGACGCCGACCGCGATGTCGTAATCCGCCGTCATCGCGGCGGGAACCGACAGCGCATCGGCCACGATGTTGGCGAAACCCTGCGCCTCACCGGGCCCGACGACGACACCCGCGCGCTCGACGCGGCTCACGATCACCTTGTCGTCGTGGCGGATCTGGAACGTGACCGGCACGTCGAACCGGCCCGGCGCCCCGGCCGGCCCGAGCAGAACGTTCACCTCGACCCCGACCTTGACGGTGATCGAGCCGTCCGGAAGCCGCGTGCATTCGCGGGCGAGGCGGGCGAGGGAGAATTGCGTGCGTACGTTCGCGCCGGCCATGGTGCGTGAGGCGGCGGCGCCGTCGGCAACCTCCACGGGCGGGCAATAGGGCGGATCGAGGCTCTCGGACTGCGACGGCGGGACCGTGGTGCCGCCGAACTTGAACAGGTTCGAGAAGACGTTGCCCTCCTCGGCCCGGGCCGGCACCGCGGCGAGCATCGCGGCGAGGGCGAGAAGCGCGGCGGCGGGCCGGCGCCGGCCTCCGAAGATGTCCCGTTCTCCGATCATCGCGCGGCTCCCGAGCGGCCCCGTCATTTCAGGCTGTCGAACCCGGCTGCAAAGCCCTTCATCGAGAGCGGGATGCCGACGCCCTCCTCGGGCGTCTGGAACACGATGAAGGTCGCCTGCGTGCCGCTCTTGAACTGGCGGATCAGGCCGTCATCCATCACCACCTCGGCGACGCAGCCGGTGGTGAGGCAGCGGACGAACCCGGCCCGGCCGATATCGGTCTGGTCGATCTTCAGGCCGAGGCCCGAGGGCAGGAGCACGCCCAGAGGCGCCACCACCCGCAGCAGGTAGCCGCGGTTATCCGCGGTCTTCAGCACGATGACCACCAGGGTCAGGTTCGGCCGGTCCTCGGCCGCGAGATACTGCACCAGGGCGCATTGCTCGGCCTTGGCGCCAGCGGGCGTCTCGCAGCGCAACTGCCAATCGTCGAAGGTATTGCGCACCATGCCCTGGGCCATGGCGGGCCCCGCGGGGGCGAGCGCCGCCGCGATGAGGGCGAGGACAACCGGCAGCGCGGCGCACCGAACTGCGCGCCGAAATCGAACGAGCCTCGCGTGAAGCGGCACCACCGATCCCTTCGGAACGCTCCGGCCGCCTGCGGGCGGGAGCCGTACAATCGGGCGTGTTGGGACCATGGCCGGCCCCGCGCTGTCAAGCGATCCGGGCCCTGTGTTGCGCGGCGGCGCTATCCGAACACGGCAACGCGATCTAGATAAGTGTCGGTCAGTCCTCAAGCGCCGGATTCTGTCGCCGTGATGCGTACGCTCGCCCTTTCGGCCGCCTGCCTGATGGCCGCCCTCACGCAGGCCGGGGCTCAGAGCCTGCCGGTCGGCGAGACCACCTATGTCGAGCGCTCACTCAATCGCAGCGATACGCTGATTATCGAGCATCCGCCTGTCGCGGTGAATCCGTACGGTCGTCGCAACGGGCAGGCGGCGATCGCGGGCTTCTGCCGGGAGGGAGGTTTGGTCCGTCGGCGGGACGCGTTCGACAACCCGGTGATCATCCGCCAGCGCGAGGTCTGCGACAGCGTCGCCCCCCGCACCCTGAACCCCGGCGAAGTCGATCCGCGGCCGACCTGGCCGGCCGACGCCATCGCCCGCGAGCGGGTGCTGCACTCCAAGGGCTGAAGCCCGGGGCTGCCTGACCGATGGATCGGGCAGCGCTCAGCCGTAGCGGTGAAGACTCGCGCCGTTCCGCTTGAGCCACGCCTCCGCGGCGTCCACGTTCGGGCAGAGTTCGCGCAGGAGCGCCCAGAACCGGGGTGAGTGGTTCATCTCCCGCAGGTGCGCCATCTCGTGGGCGACGAGATAGTCGAGCACCATCGGCGGAGCCAGGATCAGGCGCCACGAGAAATTCAGCTCGCCGCGCGCCGTGCAGGAGCCCCAGCGGCTGCGGGTGTCGCGCAGGGTCATGCGGACCGGCCGCTGCCCGAGGCGCGGCGTGTAGCGCTCGACCGCCTCCGTCAGGTCGCTCCGGGCCTCCCGGGCCAGGAAATCCCGGATCCGACGCGCCACGTGGGCAGGATCGCAGGCGACGGAGAGGACCGGCCCATCGGCCTCGCGCTCGACGCGCACGCCGCCCCGGGCGCCCCGCAGGCACACACGGTGTGGCTCGCCCCGCAGCGGCACGCTCGCGCCCGGCTCGAAGGTCACGCGTTCGGGAAGGCGGGCCAAGCGCGCGGCGATCCAGCCGGCATGGCTCGTCGCGAAACGCTGCGCGGTGTTCACGGCCGTCCGGCTCGGAAGCGTGATCACCACCTCGCCGGTGGCGGCCGACACCCGGAGGGTGATGCGCCGCGCGGTCGGACGCCGCCGGAGGGCGATGCGGAACCGCACGCCCTCGTGCTGGACCTCAAGGTGATCTGGATCGGGACGACGCAGCAGCGCGAGGGGCATGCCCAACTTCTAGCGGGGCCGGCGGCGGGGCTCCAGATCCCGGAACCCGCTCTCGATGCAGACCGGCGATCTCCAAGGGCCCGCGATAGCGCGTTCGGACGCTCAGCCCGCGAGCGCCCGGCTCCAGACATCCGTCTCGGGGAGGACGATGAGGGCGGCGGCGGCGAGCGCGATGCCGTAGGGAATGCCGGTCTTCGCATCGTGCAGATGCAGGGCGAAGGGCATGCGCGCGATCCGCATCGGCAGCGGATGGGCGCGCGCGAACAGGATCGCCAGGGTCAGGCCGCCGCCCAGCAGGGATGCGACGAGGAGATAATCGCCCAGGCCGTCGAAGCCGAGCCACAGGGCCGTCGCGGCGGCCAGCTTGGCATCGCCGCCGCCGATCACCCCGAAGGCGAACAGCGTGAACGTCGCCACCAGGATCGCGGCCCCGGCGCCGAGGTGGAAACCGATCTCGGTCCAGCTCATCGGCCCCGTCACCGCGAGCACCGCGAAGCCCAGGACCAGGGCCAGCGAGATCCGGTTCGGGATCAGCATGGTCAGCAGGTCGCTCGCTGCGGCATAGGCCATCAGGAACGGGAACAGCACGAGCAGGCCGAAGCCTGCCAGACCCAGACTTGCCATCTGAGAACTTGCGACGCCTGCACCGATCATCTCGGAGCCAACCTGCGATGCCTGTTGGTGGAACTGGTACGGGGCCGGGACCATCCGACCCTCGGAAGCCGTCTACGCGTCCGCTACGGCAGCGGCGGCCGGTCGAGAACGCCCCCGTCGGCTCATGCACGACAGGGGCGGCTCGGACCTGCCGCAGATCGTGGCCGTGAAGCCTCGACCCGTTACTGGAGGTTGCCGGAGATCTGGGTGAACTTGTTCGTCAGGTTGGTACCGACGGTCCGCAGGGCGGTGATGATGGCGACCGCGATCAGGGCCGCGATCATGCCGTACTCGATGGCGGTGGCGCCGGACTCGTCAGAGGCGAAGCGCGTGAACAGGCTCTTCATGAGGAACG
This sequence comes from Methylobacterium guangdongense, assembly GCF_038442355.1. Lineage (NCBI taxonomy): Bacteria > Pseudomonadati > Pseudomonadota > Alphaproteobacteria > Hyphomicrobiales > Methylobacteriaceae > Methylobacterium > Methylobacterium guangdongense. Next base: position 90,571 of record NZ_JBBXMX010000018.1, on the reverse strand, counting down.
ATCCTTCGATCAATTCAGTGCGACCAAAACTTACGCGATGACCGACGAAGAATTTTCAGGTCTCGATCGGCGGCTCGCACAAACTGCCGATATCGCCTTGAAAATCGGTTAAACTCGATTTTGGTCGCACCAAGAACCTCATCGGCCGCCAGCGTGGTGAAGGTTCGGTTTCAGCGGTCGTGCGCCGATCCCGGTATCGCCTACAGGGCCGAGGACTTGGGTTTGCTTAGCGCTTCCTTCACCCGTGTCCCGTATCCACAGGTGCGGGCCTGGTCCCGTCAACCGACCGCTTCCACGGGAGCCTTTTCGATGCGCCGCACCCTGTCGCAGGCGGGCCGAGCCGGCCTCCTCGTCCTGATGATGAGCACCGCGGCGGTCGCGGCCGGCCAGCCCGAGCCGCTGCCGGTGGTGACCGTGCTGGTGGATAACGCCAAAGTGATCCGGCTGCCGGAGAAGACCTCGACCGTCATCGTCGGAAATCCGATCATCGCGGAGGTCACGCCGCAGAAGAACGGCGTGCTCGTCCTCACGGGCAAGAGCTTCGGGTCGACCAACCTGATCGCCCTGGACAATGCCGGCTCGATGGTCGCCGAGACGATGATCCGCGTGGAGGCCTCGCGGGACTCGACCATCACGGTCCAGCGCGGGCTCGAGCGGGAGTCGCTGTCCTGCACGCCGAACTGCCAGCCCGCGGTGCAGCTCGGCGACTCGGCGAACTATTTCGGCGCGACCAGCAGCCAAGCGGATGCCCGCCGCAGGCTCGCCACGAGCAGTGCCGCGCCGGGGGCCGATCGCTGACGGGCGCGGGACGCCGCGCGACAGCGCGCCCCGCTTGAGGCAGGATCCCGCGCCGACGCGCCCAACCCTTCAGGGTTCCGGCGACCGCGACATGGGAAGAGATCCGGGCCGATGACAGACGTTACGCACCACCCGCTGCCGCATCCCGTCGATCCCGGCCTGCTCGGCGCCTTCCGGGGCATCGCCACGGCGATGATCAGCGACTGCCTCGATCGCATGCCGGTCCTGGCGGGCCTGCGCCCCTTCCATCGCGGCGGCCAGCTGATCGGCACGGCCTTCACGGTCCAGGTCCGGGCGGGCGACAACCTCGCCATCCATCAGGCCCTCGAGGCGGCTCGGCGCGGCGACGTGATCGTGGTCGATGGCGGCGGCGACACGAGCCGCGCCCTCGTGGGCGACATCATGAAGGCGATCGCCGAGAGCCGCGGCCTCGCGGGCTTCGTCATCGACGGCGCCGTGCGGGACACCGACGCCTTCGCCACGTCCGATTTCCCCTGCTATGCCCGCGCCGCGACGCCCCGCGGCCCGTTCAAGACCGGGCCCGGCGCGACCAACCTGCCGGTCAGCATCGGCGGATGGACGGTCAATCCGGGCGACGTGGTGGTGGGTGACGCGGACGGGGTCGTCACCTTCCCGCCCGGGATCATCCCGAACCTGCGCGAGGCCGTGCGCGCGCAAGCCATCCGGGAAACGGAGGTGCTCGCGCTGATCCGGTCCGGCCGCTACGACGGACGCTACGCCAGGCCCGCGAACGGCTGAGGCGGACCCGCCGGATCGACGTCGCCCAGCCCCCGCCAGAGCGCGTCGGCCGCGCCGGTCCGGTTCGTCGGCGAGCGGAACAGCCTGATCTCCACCGGGACATCCAGCGTTTCGTGCCCCGCGCGGACGAGCTGCCCGCGTTCCAGCGCCTCGGCGGCGAGGGTCGCCGGCAGCCACGCCACGCCGTAGCCCTCCCGGGCCATGGTCAGGAGCGTGGCCGCGAGATGGGACGTGAAGACGGGTTCGCACGCCCCCGCGACGCCGCTCGCCGCCAGGATCCGGCCCAAACCCGAGGCGCTGCCATAGGCGAGATAGCGGGCGGGCTGCCCCTGGTCCGCGAGCGGCCAGAGCGGCGCGCCCGTCGCCGCGGGCGCGCAGAGCGGGACGAGGCTGTCCCGGCCGACGCGGACGGATTCGAAGCGTGGGTCGAGGCGCAGCGCGACGTCGGCGCGATGGTGGCACAGCAGGAACTGCACCTCCCCGGCGAGCATGATCGCCTCGCAGGCCTCCATGCTGTCGGAGATCAGGTTGAGGGCGCCGAGGGCCTCGAACTGCACGCGCTGCCGGATCCATCCGGGGAAGAAGGTGAACGACAGCGCGTGGGTCGCGGCGATCGCGAGGCTCGCCGCCGCCCGCTCGTCGGCCGCCCGGGCCTCCCGCCGCGCGCGCTCCAGGTCGCGGACCAGCGCCTCCGCCTGCGGCCGGAAGCCCTCGCCCGCGCGGGTCGAGATCGTCCCCTGCGCACCCCGGACGAACAGCGGCGTGCCGATCCAGTCCTCCAGGGCGCGGATCCGCCGGCTGAAGGCGGGCTGTGTGACGTGGCGGGCCTCGGCCGCCCGCGAGAAGGTCCCGTGCTCGGCGAGCGCCAGGAAATCCTTCAGCCAGTCGAGGTCCATGGGAGGCTCCGCGCCGGGGGCGGCCGATGCCGTCCGGGCATCGCGCATACCGGAAACGGCATTGGCCGATCGACCCCGATCGACGCTACGGCGCCGGGATCAGTCAGCCCGGAGGGTCCGCCATGCGCATCGTCGACGTCCGCGAGGTCACCAAGCCGATCGCCTCGCCGATCCGCAACGCCTATATCGACTTCTCGAAGATGACCACGAGCCTCGTCGCGGTGGTCACCGACGTGGTGCGGGACGGGCGCCGGGTCGTCGGCTACGGCTTCAACTCCAACGGACGCTACGGCCAGGGCGGCCTGATCCGCGAGCGGTTCCGCGACCGGATCCTCGAGGCCGATCCGGCCAGCCTCTTGACGGATGCCGGAGACAACCTCGATCCGCACCGGATCTGGGCCGCGCTGATGCGCAACGAGAAGCCGGGCGGCCATGGCGAGCGCTCGGTGGCGGTCGGCACCCTCGACATGGCGGTCTGGGATGCGGCGGCCAAGATCGCCGGACAGCCGCTGTTCCGGATGCTGGCGGAGCAGAAGGGCCGCACGGCCGACCCGCGGGTCTTCGTCTACGCGGCCGGCGGCTACTACTATCCGGGCAAGGACGATTCCGCCCTCCGGGCCGAGATGCGCGGCTATCTCGACCGTGGCTACACCGTCGTGAAGATGAAGATCGGCGGCGCGCCGATCGACGCGGATCGGCGCCGGATCGAGGCCGTGCTCGCCGAGATCGACGGACGCGGCCGCCTCGCGGTGGACGCCAATGGCCGCTTCGACCTCGAAACCGCCATCGCGTATGCCCGGATGCTACGGGACTACCCGCTGTTCTGGTACGAGGAGGCGGGTGATCCCCTCGACTACGCGCTCCAGGCAGCCCTCGCGCCCTATTATCCCGGGCCGATGGCCACCGGCGAGAACCTGTTCTCGCATCAGGATGCCCGCAACCTGCTGCGCTACGGCGCCATGCGGCCCGACCGCGACTGGCTGCAGTTCGACTGCGCCCTGTCGTACGGGCTGGTCGAGTATCTGCGCACCCTCGACGTGCTGGCCGAGTTCGGCTGGTCGCCGGCCCGCTGCATCCCGCATGGCGGCCACCAGATGTCGCTCAACATCGCGGCCGGCCTCGGGCTCGGCGGCAACGAGAGCTATCCGGACCTGTTCCAGCCCTATGGCGGTTTCCCGGACGGGGTGCGGGTCGAGGATGGCCACATCACCATGCCGGAGCTGCCCGGCATCGGCTTCGAGGGCAAGGCGGATCTGATCGCCGTGATGCGGGACCTCGCGGAATAGAGTCCCGCCCGGACTTGCGGCCCGGATCGCCCCGGTGGACGATGCGGCCATGGATTCCGGACCCTTCACCTATGCCATCGGCGACGTCCATGGCTGCGCCGCCCTCCTCGACGCCTTGCTGGAACGCATCGCCGACCACGCCGGAGACCGCGCCCACCGGCTCGTCTTCCTGGGTGACTACATCGACCGCGGCCCGGACAGCGCGGGGGTCCTGCATACCATCAGCCGCCTCGCCTGGGCCGAGCCGGACCGCGTCACCTGCCTGATGGGCAATCACGAGCGCATGCTGCTCGACGCGCTCCACACGCCGCAGGCCGCCGAGCGCTGGCTGTACAATGGGGGCGACGCGACGCTCGCTTCGTTCGGCGCCCACGAGGCCGCCGACCTGCCGCGCGACACCCTCGACTGGATCGAGGCGCTGCCGACCCTGCACGGGGACGCAGCCCACTGGTACGTCCACGCCGGGTTCCGGCCCGGGGCCGATATTCCGGATCCGGATGATCACAACCGGCTCTGGATCCGCGAGCCGTTCCTGGAGGGCGATCACGATTTCGGCCGGCACGTGGTCCACGGCCACACGCCCCAGCGCAACGGCCGCCCGGAGCAGCGCCGATTCCGCACCAACCTCGATACGGGGGCGGTTTATGGCGGGATGCTCACGGCCGGAGTCTTTTCCGAGATGCGGGGGCCGGCGCTGGCCCTCCTGCAGGTCAGAGCACGATAAGGCGACGCCCGCGGATGCGTTCAGGCGCCGTGCCGCACAGGCACGAGCGCACAGAGCATCCCCACCAGCCAGCCACCCATCAGGGCGAAGCCACCGGTGGGTGCGGCCATCGGGAAGAGCGGGTGCTGAAGCCAGGTCCGCACCGCGAGGTCGCCGCAGAACAGGACCAGTCCGAGCACCAGCAGCGCCGCCGCGGCGCGGGCGAGTGCTGCTCGGGCGAGACCTGTGGCTCCGAAGGCGACCAGCGCCAGGATCGCAGGCGCATGGAACAGCAGGAACTGCGCCGCGGTCTTCAGCGAATCCGCCCCGGGGATGTGCGCCGCCGCGGCACTGAGCGCGACCCCGAGCAGCCCGGAGAGGCAGGCGAGCGCCGCAAGCGCGCGGTCGACGCCCGAAAACCTCACGCGCCGCGCTCCACCAGAAGCTTGGCGATCGCCGCCCGCAGCTCCGGCACGCCGGAATCGTCCCGGCTCGAGGTGAGGATCACCTGCGGATAGGCGGCTGGGCGCTTGGCGAGCCCCGCCTCGATCCCGGCGATGCGGGCGGCGACCTCGCTCTTCTTGAGCGAATCGCCCTTGGTCAGCACGACCTGATAGCTCACCGCCGCTTTGTCGAGGCCATCGAGCACGTCGGTGTCGATCGATTTGAAGCCGTGCCGGGCGTCGATCAGCATGAACACCCGGGCGAGGTTCGAGCGCCCCTTGAGATAAGAATGGATCAGCCGGGTCCAGGCCTCGACCTTGGCCTTCTCGACCGCCGCGTAGCCGTAGCCCGGCATGTCGACGAGCGACAGGCGCTCGCCGATCCGGAAGAAGTTGAGCTGCTGGGTCCGCCCCGGCGTGTGCGAGGTCCGCGCCAGGGTGTTGCGGCCGGTCAGCGCGTTGATCAGGCTCGACTTGCCGACATTCGAGCGCCCCGCGAAGGCGATCTCGACGCCCTCCATCGGCGGCAGCCGGTCGAGGGTCTGGGCAGCCGCGTAGAAGTCGGCGGCGCCGGCAAAGAGAAGGCGGCCGGCCTCGGTGAGGTCGGCCGCGTCGTCGGTGGTCTCGATCTCTTGCACGGCGTCTCGCCCGTCAGCCCTTGGTGGTGGCCGCCTTGGTGCCCCCGCGCCGGAACGTGTTCCGCAGGTTGTCCCACAGCTCCACCTTCACGCCGTTGCGGCGCATGATGATGTATTGCTGCGTCACCGACAGGGTGTTGTTCCAGGCCCAGTAGATCACGAGGCCGGCGGGGAACGAGCCCAGCATGAAGGTGAACACGATCGGCATGAAGGTGAAGATCTGCGCCTGGACCGGGTCCGGCGGCGCGGGGTTCATCTTCATCTGCACGAACATGGTCACGCCCATGATCAGCGGCCAGACGCCCAGATGGACGAAGTCGGGCGCCGGGAAGGGCAGCAGGCCGAACAGGTTCACGATACTCGTCGGATCCGGCGCCGCGAGGTCGTGGATCCAGCCGAAGAACGGCGCGTGGCGCATCTCGATGGTGATGAACAGGACCTTGTAGAGCGCGAAGAAGACCGGGATCTGGATCAGCACCGGCCAGCAGCCGGCGACCGGATTGATCTTCTCCTTCTTGTACAGCTCCATCGTGGCCTGCTGCTGCTTCATGCGGTCGTCCTTATACCGCTCGCGGATGGCGGCCATCTCCGGCTGCACGGCCTTCATCTTGGCCATGGAGACGTAGGACCGGTTCGCGATCGGCAGGAACAGCAGCTTCAGGCAGAAGGTCACCACCAGGATCGACACGCCGAAATTGCCGAACAGGTGGAAGAAGAAGTCCAGCGCCCGGAACATCGGCTTGGTGATGAAGAAGAACCAGCCCCAATCGATCATCAGATCGAAGTGCTTGATGCCGAGGTCCTTCTCGTAGCCGTTGATGACGTTGACTTCCTTGGCGCCGGCGAACAGCCGCTGCGTCGCGGTGGCGGAGGCGCCGGCCGCGAGGTTCACGGCGTCGCCGCGCACGCTCGCTTGATAGACGTTGGTGGTGCCGTCGGTCCGGTCGGTGAAGGCGCCGGTATAGGGCGTGTCCTGATCGGGAATCGCGGCCGCAGCCCAGTACTTGTCGGTGATGCCCACGAAGCCGCCGGTCACGCCGGTCCAGGCCTTGCCCTTGGTGTTGGCGCCGCCGTAGGCGCCCTCCTTGGCGAGCTTGTCGTAGGTGAGTTCCTGCAGGCCGTCGTTGCCGAGATAGCCGATCATGCCCTCGTGCAGGACGTAGTAGCCCTGGGTGTGCGGCTTACCCCAGCGGGAGACGAGGCTGTACGGGTAGAGCGTGATCGCCCCCGAGCCCTTGTTCTCGACCTCGTCGCGGATCGTGAACATGTACTTGTCGTCGACCGCGATGATCCGCTTGAACACGAGGCCCGCGCCGTTGTCCCAGGTCAGGGTCGCGGGGCTGCCGGGGGAGAGCGTCTTGCCGTCGCTGGTCCAGAGGGTGTCGTTGGTCGGCAGCGGCCCGGCATTGGCGCCGACCCAGCCGAACTCGGCGTAGTAGGGCGTCTCGCTGCCGGCCGGCGAGAGCAGCACGATCTCGGGGCTCTTGGGGTCGACGGTCTCGTGGTAGTTCTTCAGCGACACGTCGTCGACGCGGCCGCCCTTCAGGGCGATCGAGCCCGAGATCGCCGGGGTGTCGATCCGGATGCGCGGCGAGCGGGCGAGCGCCGCCTCGCGGGAGACCGGGCCGCCCTGCGGAGTCGGCAGCGTGCCGGGGACCGGCGCGGCCGGGCCGCCCTCCTTCGGGGACGGCGACGGCACCCCGTCCGGGGTCACGCCCGGGGGCTGCTGCTGTTGCTGCGCGGCCTTGTTCTGCGCCTCGATCAGCCGCTGCTGCTCCATGCGCGGGCCGGCCACGAAGTACTGCCAGCCGAGCAGCACCAGCAGCGACAGGCCGATGGCCACGAACATGTTCGTCTTGTCATTGCCCATCAGGGACACCGCCGCACGCGTTCGGAGTGACGTCAGGGCGGGCGCCGGTCCCGTCGGACCCGCGCGCGCCTGTGATTTGGGGACCTCTGCCGCGCCCGTACGACGCGCCGATGTCGGCTTGGCCGGACGGGGCGGGCTGGCCCGCCTCAGAGAGAAGAGGTGTGGTGTCGGTCGGCCGGTCGCCAGACGTGTTCGCGGACCGCTTGCCGCGGCCCTGGCCGGGCGGCCGCGGGGCGGCCGGGCGCGTCACCACGGGCAAGGCACGTCGCAGATCCTCAGCGAGGGCCTCGAAGGGTGCGTTCAGCGCGGGGCGGCGGGCGATCAGCACGATATCGGCCGGCAGGGTCGCGAGGTCGCCGGGAAGATCGGCCGCGACCAGGGTCACGGCGGCGCGCAGGCGGCGGCGGATGCGGTTGCGCTCCGTCGCGTGGCCGACCCGCTTCGTGATGGTGAAGCCGAGCCGCAGCCCGGGCGGTCCATCCGAAGTCCGGAGACGGCCCTGGGCGCTCATCCGCTCGGTATGGAAGCGGCGACCCTCGGCCGCCGCCAGGAAGTCCGGTCGTTTCTTAAGCCGCTCGATCGTCGCCATCGATGGTCCGATCCCGGCCAATCCCAGTCCCCGCGGCATGGCCGCGAGGGGCTCTCCGGCCTCAGGCCGACAGCTTCTTGCGGCCGTGGGCGCGGCGGCGCGCGATCACCTTGCGGCCACCGGCGGTGGCCATGCGCGCGCGGAAACCGTGGCGGCGCTTACGGACGAGCTTGCTCGGCTGGTAGGTTCTCTTCATGGCACAGAGCCTTCAAAGGTCGAGGCGCGCTCGCGGGCAGCTGATGCTGCACCCGACCTTCACGCGTCCTGGTTGTCTGCAAACACGAAGGGCGCCCATGCGGGGCGCCACGTCGCGAGTGGCGGGCTTATGGCGGATGGGTCCGGCGAAGTCAACGTTTTGTGGCGTTCGATCGGGGCCGCGACGCGGCAATTCTGGTGCTGAGTCCCGGGTCGCATTCCGCCGGCGCGGCATGCGCCCGGGAAAGGGCGCCGCGCTTCACTCTCAGGCGCCATCGTTTCCCGGACCGGTGGAGCAAAGCAGAACCTGATCCGGGATCCAGCGCACAAGGCGCCGCGCAGCGGCTCAGAATTTCTCCCCGCCGGCCTCAATGACCCTCGAACTGCATGAGGGTGCGCACCTCCACGCCCATGTCGCGCAGGCGCTGCGCGCCGCCGATCTCGGGCAGGTCGATCACGAAGCAGGCGGCCACGATCTCGGCGCCGATCTTCTGCAGCAGGTTCACCGCCGCGGTGGCGGTGCCGCCCGTGGCGATCAGGTCGTCGACCAGCAGCACCTTGTCGCCGGGCTTCACGGCGTCGACGTGAATCTCGATCTCGTCGGTGCCGTATTCCAGCGCGTAGGCCATCGAGACGGTCTTGTGCGGCAGCTTGCCCTTCTTGCGGATCGGCACGAAGCCCGCGGAGAGCTGATGGGCGATGGCGCCGCCCAAAATGAAGCCCCGGGCCTCAATGCCGGCCACCTGCTGGATCTGGCCGCCCGCATAGGGGTGGACCAGGGCGTCCACCGCCCGCCGGAAGGCGCGCGGGTCGCTCAGCAGCGTGGTGATGTCGCGGAAGATGATGCCGGGCTTCGGGTAGTCGGGAATCGAGCGGATCGATTCCTTCAGCGCGACGTGGCGGCGGGCTTCCATGCGTTCGGCCTTCCGTGAGGAACCGCGGGCTTAAAGCAGAAGCCCGGCGCCCTGACCAGTTTCATGCATCATTCCGAGAGGCGGTCACCGGCTCTCGGAATGATGCCCGAACGACGGCTCAGGCCGCCTGGACCTTCTTGAGGATGGCGACGAGCTCCCGGTGCAGCCCCTCGTTGCCGCAGGCCACCGAGCGGGGGGCCAGCGGCTCGGCCGCGCCGTCCGCCGAACTCACGAACCCGCCGGCCTCGCGCACCAGGATCACGCCGGCGGCGAAATCGTACGTCTGGAGGTCGCGCTCCCAGTAGGCGTCGAGGCGCCCGCAGGCGACATAGGCCATGTCGAGGGCCGCCGAGCCCATCCGGCGGGTACCGCCCGCCACCGCCATCACGGCGCCGAGCTCGCGCAGCAGGCGCGGATGGCTGCCCCGGCCGAGATAGGGCGTGCCGTAGCCGACCAGCGCATCGGCCATGTCCTGACGGCCGGAGACGCGCAGGCGCCGGTTGTTGAGATAGGCGCCCTTACCGCGCTCGGCGACGAACAGCTCGTCCTTGATCGGATCGAAGATCACGCCGGCCACGATCTGGCCCTCGCGCTCCAGGCCGACCGAGACGGCGAAGTGGGGCACGCCGTGCAGGAAGTTCGACGTGCCGTCGAGGGGATCGACATGCCACGTGTGGCTCTTGTCGGTGCCCTCGATGAGGCCGTTCTCCTCCAGCACGAGGCTGTAGCCGGGGCGCGCCTTCATGAGCCCGTCGCGCACCACCTCCTCGGCCTTGCGATCGGCCGCCGAGACGAAGTCGCCGGGGCCTTTGCGCGAGACCTGGAGGTTCTCGACCTCACCGAAGTCGCGGCGCAGGCCGCGGGCGGCCTTGCGCACGGCATCGACCATCACGGTCATGAGGGGTGAGGAGATCATCGTTCGGGACTTTTCGCGAGGACGGGTTGGCGCCGTCGTTACAGGCCGGCGCCGGAAAAGACGAGATGGGGGCGGGAGATGGGGGGATGCCGGCAACGGCGCTGAGCGCATCACGGCTCCCCTCCACACCTGAGGGCCCGGGATTCACACGTTTCCGTCTGGCACCAACACGATGAGAACAGAGCGGCTTTCCCCTCCCCCTTGCGGGGAGGGGTCAGGGGTGGGGGTGGTGCAGGAGGCACCGCAACACTCGATCCTGAACCACCCCCACCTCCAACTCCTCCCCGCAAGGGGGAGGAGAGCGCGCTCTGGCCCGCGAAGCGTGACTATCGTAGCCCTCTGCGATGAGAGGGAGACGCGCGGAGAGCGCCGTGCGCCCTACTCCGCCGCCTCGACGAACACAGTCCCGGCCCGCGGTAGGTCCAGCGTCTCCCAGGTTTCGGTCAGCGCCGCAGCCAAGCGCTCGATATGCGTGGCGTCGTGGAACGGCGAGGGCGTGATCCGCAGGCGCTCGGTGCCGCGCGGCACGGTCGGATAGTTGATCGGCTGGATGTAGATGCCGTGGTGCTCCAGCAGGTGATCCGCCGCCGCCTTGCACAGTTCGGCGTCGCCCACCATCACCGGCACGATGTGGGTCTCGGTCTCCAGCACCGGCAGGCCCGCCGCGCTGAGCGCCGCCTTGGTGGCCCCCGCCTGGCGCTGGTGCGCCTCCCGCTCGACGCTCGAGCGCTTGAGGTAGCGCACCGAGGCCCGGGCCGCCGCCGCAACAGCCGGCGGCAGCGCGGTCGTGAAGATGAAGCCCGGGGCGAAGCTGCGCACCGCGTCGCAGATCGCCGCCGAGGCCGTGATGTAGCCGCCGACGCAGCCGAACCCCTTGGCCAGCGTGCCCTCGATCACGTCGACCCGGTGCATCACCCCGTCGCGCTCGGCGATGCCGGCGCCGCGCTCCCCGTACAGGCCGACCGCGTGGACCTCGTCCAGATAGGTCATCGCCCCGTAGCGGTCGGCGAGGTCGCAGATCGCGCCGATCGGCGCCACGTCGCCGTCCATCGAATAGACCGACTCGAACACGATCAGCTTCGGCCGGTCGCCGGCCTCGCGCAGCAGCGCCTCCAGGTGCTGGAGGTCGTTGTGGCGAAAGATCTTCTTCTCGCAGCCGGAATGGCGCACGCCCTCGATCATCGAGTTGTGGTTGAAGGCGTCCGACAGGATCAGGCAGTCCGGGATCAGTTTGGCAATGGTCGAGATGCCGGCCTGGTTCGAGACGTAGCCGGACGTGAAGACGAGGCCCGCCTCCTTGCCGTGCAGGTCGGCCAGTTCGCGCTCGAGATCGACCAGCGGCGAGTTGTTGCCGGCGATGTTGCGCGTGCCGCCGGCGCCGACGCCGCAGCGGGCGGCGGTCTCGGTCATGGCGGCCACCACCTCCTTGTGCTGGCCCATGCCGAGATAGTCGTTGGAGCACCACACGGTGATCTCGGCGGTCTTGCCGTCCGGTTGGCGCCACTTCGCGGTCGGGAAGCGGCCGGAAATACGCTCGATATCGGCGAAGACCCGGTAGCGCCGCTCGCCGTGGAGCTGATCGAGCGCACCGCGAAAATAGCGCTCGTAGCCGGATCCGGCCCGCGTCGATCCCGTGGGGGCGAGCGTCGTGCTGGGCATCCGGGTCACGGTCATCGAGCGTCCTTCGCGTGTTCGGCCGCGCGGGCGGCACCCTCCGGCGCCCTCAGTCCCGCGATCGAGGTACGGCCTCGGTCAGTCCTTCGCGTGAGGGGCGCAAGATACGCGCGGATCTGGAACTGGTTCAAGGTAAGGTTCCGGCATCGCTGCCCTGCATCCGTTGAGAGGGCCGCCCGAACGCGCTAGCGTTGCGGCACTCTCGTCCCCCTCAATAGGGTGTTAGTTCCTTGAGCCGCCGATCCTCGTCCTCCGAAACCGGCGCCTGTCCGGACGCTGGCCTCGATCGGATCTTGCGGCGACGAAGGGTCGCGCGATGACGGACGCGAAGGAGACGCGCGCGGCGCGCCTGGCGGCCGCGCTCCGGGAGAATCTGCGTCGCCGGAAGGCACAGGTCCGCGGCCGCTCCGAGCCGGCGCCGGCGCCCGGCGCGGATCAGACCCGCGGGAACGAGACCGATTCGGACGGTCCCGATTCCGACAAATCCCGGCTATAGGAACGGTCAAGCCTGGGCGCCGCGGCGCCGACGAGGAGCACGGTCGCGCGCCCTGAGGCGCGCCGCCCCAAGGACACAGCATGGACCGCATCCACATCACCGGCGGCACGCCGCTCAACGGCGTCATCCCGATCTCGGGCGCCAAGAACGCGGCGCTGCCGCTGATGATCGCGAGCCTGCTCACCGGCGAGACGCTGGAGCTGATCAACGTGCCGCGCCTCGCCGACATCGCGGCGCTGACACGGATCCTCGGCAACCATGGCGTCGACCACATGGTGGTGGGCAAGCGGCCCGGGCAGACCACCGAGACCGGCCAGACGATCCGGCTCACCGCCTCGAACGTGATCGACACGACCGCCCCCTACGAGCTGGTCTCGACCATGCGGGCGAGTTTCTGGGTCGTCGCGCCGTTGCTCGCGCGGTTCGGCGAGGCGAAAGTCTCGCTGCCGGGCGGCTGCGCCATCGGTACCCGGCCGGTGGACCTGCTGATCATGGCCCTGGAGAAGCTCGGGGCCGAGATCGAGATCGATGCCGGCTACGTGGTGGCCCGGACGAAGAACGGCCTGCGCGGGGCCGAGATCGCCTTCCCGAAGGTCACCGTGGGCGGCACCCACGTGGCGCTGATGGCGGCCTCCCTCGCCTACGGCACCACGGTGATCGAGAACGCCGCCCGGGAGCCCGAGGTGGTCGACCTCGCCGAGTGCCTGAACAAGATGGGCGCCAAGATCCGCGGCGCCGGCACGCCCCATATCGAGATCGAGGGCGTGGCCCGGCTCGGCGGCGCCCGCCACGCGGTGCTGCCCGACCGGATCGAGACCGGCACCTACGCCATGGCGGTGGCGATGGCGGGCGGCGACGTGGTGCTCCAGGATACGCGAGCCGACCTGCTGCACGCGGCCCTCGACATCCTGTCCACGACGGGCGCCGAGATCAGTTCGGTCGAGGGCGGGATCCGGGTCCGCCGCAACGGCGCCGGCATCGCCGCCGTCGACGTCACCACCGATCCCTATCCGGGCTTCCCCACCGACCTGCAGGCGCAGTTCATGGCGCTGATGACGCTCGCCAAGGGCCAGTCGCATATCCGCGAGACGATCTTCGAGAACCGGTTCATGCACGTGCAGGAGCTGGCCCGCCTCGGCGCGAAGATCCGGCTCGACGGCGACCTCGCGGTGGTCGAGGGCGTGGAGCGGCTGAAGGGCGCCCCCGTGATGGCCACCGACCTGCGCGCCTCCGTCTCCCTGGTGATCGCCGGCCTCGCCGCCGAGGGCGAGACCCAGATCAACCGGGTCTATCACCTCGACCGCGGCTTCGAGGCGCTGGAGGCCAAGCTCGGCCGCTGCGGCGCGCAGATCGAGCGGGTGCGGGCCTGAGGCCGGTCTGATTCCAGCAAGGCGTCACACGGCTTGTTCCCTTTTTGGGAACAGCCTAGTTTGGCTGTGAACGTCATCGCGCGCTCTGCCCTCGTGGCCTTCTGGAAGCGGTATCCCCGGCCGGAAGTGCCGCTCAAGACGTGGTATGATCAAGTCACGAAGGCGACGTGGGCAAGTCCCGCCGACATCAAATCGGCGCCCGGCAACGCCGTCGATTTCATTGGCGACAATCGCGCTATTTTCGACATCGGCGGCAACAAATACCGATTAATTGTCAGGATATCTTACACATGAAAGGCATGCCAAGTTAAGTGTATCGGCACCCACAGTGAGTATGATGCCATCGATCCACTTACGGTGGAGATCAGATAATGCAGAGCGACACGAATCGGACGCAGCACGCAGGACCGGTCGCGGATATCAGGCCGATCCGCACGCCCGCGGATCAGGGTGGGCGCTCGCGGAGGTCGACCGCTACTTCGCGCAGGAGCCCGTCGTGGGGACCCCTGACGGCGATCGGTTCGAGGTTCTTCTCACCCTGATCGCCGCCTACGAAGAGCAACATTTCCCGATTCCCGCGGCCGATCCGATCGAGATCCTGCACTTCGCCATCACCGATATGGGCCGCTCCCAGAGCGAACTCGCCAGCCTGCTCGGCTCGCGGGCGCGCGCGTCGGAAATCCTGAACCGGAAGCGGGCGCTGAGCCTCGGCCAGATCCGGGCGATCAGCGCGGCCTGGAACCTGCCGATCGCGCTGCTGGCGGCCCCCTACCGCCTGGAGGACGACGCCGCCTGAGAGCTCAATCGCCGATCAGTCCGCGCTTGTAACCGAAGCCCGGGATCTCGCAGCCGCACGGCGTATTGGGCAGCCCGGGCGGTGCCGCGCACGTGCCGCGGGATGTGACGCAGACGGCGTCGTCCCACCGGCGGCGCGCCTCGGGCCCCCGCCATCGGTCCCGTGGCCGATCGTACGCGTCATAGGGCGGCGGCGGGGGTGGCGGCAAAGGCGGCAGGTTCCAGTCGTCGTCCGCGGGCGGCGGCGGCGGCGGCCGGTGGTGCGGCCGGGGCGCCCCGTACTCGTAGCGGCCCGGTCCGGGCTCCCCGTACATGTAGGTCTTGGCCGGGGGCTCCATCTGCGCGCGCACCGGGACGGCAAGCGGGAGGCCCAGCGTCAGGGCGGCCACAAGTGTTCCGACCAAGGCCGCGTGCGTGATGCGCATTCCCATCCCGGTCCCGCCTCGAATCGTCGGCCGGGTGATCCTGCACGCCCGGGCTGGCGCGAACCTGTGGCGCAGCCGGACCGCGATCGCGGTTGCGGCCGTTGCCCGAACGGGGCGGTGCCGCTACCTACGCCCTGCCGCGCCCCTCGCGTACGCGCACCGGACGCCCACGCACCCCGTGTTCCCCAAGGACCCCTTCATGGAGCTGCTCAGGCTCGCCGCCCTCGACGCCGAGGACCTGACCGTGATCTCCGCGCACCTTCAGGACGCGATCCTGCGGCCGGAGGATCTGACCTATCTCGCGGACGAGCAGCGGTTCCTGATGGTGGCGCGGCGCTTCGACTGGACGCCCGACGTGCCGCCCCGGCGGCGGCTGACCGGGCTGCACATCGAGCGCGTGCTCGCCGTGAAGACGCGGGGTCTCCGGCGCGACGACGCGATGCCCATGAGCCTGCTCGCCCTGACCTTCACGCCGACGGACGCGCCCTCGGGCGTCATCGATCTCGTCTTTTCCGGAGGTGTGGATGTGCGCCTGGAGGTCGAGTGCATCGAAGTCCGGATGAAGGATCTCGGCCCGGTCTGGGAGGCGGCCACGCGGCCCGGCCATGAGGTCGATCGGCCGGACGCGGCCCCCAACACGGCCGCCTGAGAGGAGACTTCCGATGGTCCGGCTCGACAGCAGCGATCCGCATTTCGCCGCCGATTTCGCGCGGCTGCTCACGGTCAAGCGCGAGATCGCCGAGGATGTCGATGAAGCCGTGCGCGGCATCATCCGGCACGTCGTCCAGAGTGGCGACGATGCCCTGGTGGACTATACGCGGCGCTTCGACCGGCTCGGCGCGGACTTCACCGCCGCGCATCTCCGGGTGACCGAGGCGGAGATCGCCGCGGCGGTCGAGGCCTGCCCGCGCGACCTCCTCGACGCCCTGGACCTCGCCGCGGAGCGGATCGAGAGTTTTCACCGTGGCCAGCGGCCATCCGACCACCGCGCCACCGACGCGCTCGGGGTCACCGCCGGCTGGCGCTGGACGGCGCTGGAATCGGTCGGCCTCTACGTTCCGGGCGGGACGGCGAGCTATCCCTCCTCCGTGCTGATGAACGCGCTGCCCGCCCGGGTCGCCGGGGTGCCGCGCGTCGTCATGGTGGTGCCGACCCCGGACGGCCAGATGAATCCGCTGGTGCTCGCCGCCGCGCAGCGCGCCGGCGTCCACGAGATCTACCGGGTCGGCGGCGCCCAGGCGGTGGCGGCGCTCGCCTACGGCACCGCCACGATCGCACCGGTCGCCAAGATCGTCGGGCCCGGCAACGCCTGGGTGGCGGCCGCCAAGCGCCGGGTGTTCGGGCAGGTCGGCATCGACATGATCGCCGGACCGTCCGAGGTGCTGATCCTGGCCGACGGCCACGCCAACCCGGACTGGATCGCCGCCGACCTCCTGGCCCAGGCCGAGCACGACGTGGCCGCCCAGGCGATCCTGATCACCGACAGCGCCGATCTCGCCGAGGCGGCCGAAGCCGCGGTCGAGCGCGCGCTGACCACCCTGCCCCGCCACGAGATCGCCCGGGCGAGCTGGCGCGATTACGGCGCCATCGTGCGGGTGCGAAATTTCGACGAGGCGGTGCCCCTCGTCGACCGGCTCGCCCCCGAGCATCTGGAGATCGAGACGGACGACGCCGAGGCGCTGGCCGCGAAAATCCGCAATGCCGGCGCGATCTTCCTCGGCTCGCACACGCCAGAGGCGATCGGCGACTACGTCGGCGGCCCCAACCACGTCCTGCCCACCGCCCGCTCGGCCCGGTTCTCCTCCGGGCTCGGGGTGCTGGATTTCATGAAGCGGACCACGATTCTCGCCTGTACGCCCGAGAGCTTGCGGGCGCTCGGCCCGGCGGCGATAAACCTCGGCCGGTCGGAGGGCCTGGAGGGGCATGCCCGCTCCGTCGCGATCCGGTTGAACCTGTAAGGGGATGGGGATGGCGGAGAAGCAGCGTGGGCCGAACCGCCTCGCGAAGGTGAGCCTCGACGAGGCCTCCATCGCCCGCGGCAATCCGGATCAGGAGCACGAGCGCGCGATCGCGCTGTTCGACATCCTGGAGGACAATTCCTTCACCATCCCCGGCCGCGAGGGTCCCTACGCGCTGACGCTGGGCCTCGTGGAGAACAAGCTCTCGTTCGCGATCAGCACCGTGGACGGCGAGCCGGTGATGACGCACCTGCTGTCGCTGACGCCGTTCCGGCGGGTGATCCTCGACTACGAGATGATCTGCGAGAGCTACTACAACGCGATCCGCACCGCCTCCCCCTCGCAGATCGAGGCGATCGACATGGGCCGGCGGGGCCTGCACAACGAAGCGTCCGAGACGCTCAAGCAGCGGCTCGAAGGCAAGGTCGACCTCGACCACGACACGGCGCGCCGCCTGTTCACCCTGATCTTCGCCCTGCACTGGAAGGGCTGAGGCGCCTTCCGCGCCGACCGTCGATGGCGGAGCCCCTTCCCGAGCTCACCCCCGCGAGCCCTCCCGAGAGCACTCCGAAGAAGCGGCGGGTGCAGTCCGTCCTGTTCATGTGCAACTACAACGCGGTGCGCTCGGCGGCCGCGGAGGCGATCGCGCGCGCCTATTTCGGCAAATCCACCTACGTGCAATCGGCCGGGGTCCGCTCCGGCGAGCCGACAGACCCCTTCATGATCGCGGCCCTCGACGAGATCGGGATCGACGCGAGCCGCCATCGCCCGCGCACGGTCGAGGAACTGGAGGACTGGGAGGGGCTGAACTTCGATCTGATCATCACCCTCTCGCCGGAGGCCCATCACCGGGCCCTCGACCTGACCCACACCCTCGCGGCCGATGTCGAGTACTGGCCGACCCCCGATCCGACGCTGGTGCAGGAGGCCTCGCGCGAGCAACGGCTCGACGCCTATCGGGATGTCCGCGACGGGCTCACGCAGCGGATCAAGGCCCGGCTGAAGGCGTAGCGCCGGCCACGATCCGACGCGCGCCGACCCCGTGCAATCACGGCCGTCCCGCCCGGGCGCATTCGGTTCGAGACGCCGATGCCGATCGACAGCCGCGCAGCAATGGCATGCGCCCTGCGGCCGATCGGACCGTCCCGGTGCATCGGTCGTATAACGCCCCCGCGCAAGGTTCGCTTGGAGCGGCGCGATATCTCTTGTCAGAGTAGGACGACTCGGCATTATCGTCGGACAGCTATCGCGAGCCGAGGTTCACCTCCTATTATGATCAAATTCCGATTTTTTATTCATTTGTCTATCATTTATACCTCTTTTATTGGCGCATCCGTTGCACAATGGAGCCCTTTTGGGGAGGTTGTCGATGTTACGGTGACAAACAACTGCTCGATGACAGAAGGTGAAATCGCTCTGGTCGTTTCAGATGGCATCTTCTATTGCCCATCGCGCGCCGCGATTGCCGACACGCAAGTTTCCGATGCGAGTCATTTCTATCTTGTCCAAGCCTACGGCCAGCTGGCGATTCACAAGCGATCCACGAAGCTGGCCGATTGCTGGGCGGCCCACCAGCTGGCGGCCGCGCCGAACGGCCGGCACTACGTCCGGCAGTGGATCCGGCACTGGCGAGCCTACGGCACGTGGAAGGCGGCCTACGGATCGCCTGAGCAGAGGATCGCCAACGTTCGAAGCTGTTGCGCCTGTGGGGTGTGAGCGTACCGTGCGCGCAACAGACTCGAGGTTGGGCGCTGTTTTCGGTCGCAACGCGACCGGCATCGCCCCCCGGGCAGTATCCCGTCGGCTTACCCGGGATTGCTGATGAGCCACGCACGGATTCGGCCGGCCAGCAGCGGCCCTGCGCGGGCGACGTCTTCCTCATCGAGGAGTGGAGAGCCCGTCAGGGCGGCGAGATAGGCCTCCTCGGGAGCCCGGCAGGCCTGAAAGGCGGCGTCCGCGGCGAGATCCCGTGCCGTCAGCGCGGCCTGGACCTTGAAGTTGCGGGCGAGGCAATCGCGCCAGATCGTGTGACGTGACGCGGCCCCGGCATCGGCCTGCGCCGGGCAGGCGATGGCAACCAGAAGCACGGTGATCAGGAACGGGACCGGCGCTACGAGGCGGGCTTGCGGCATCGTTCAGGCACTCCGACCCGGGCAGAGTGTGCCGATGCGGTTAGCGTGCGGTTAACGTCGTCCCTATCCCGCAGCAGAAGCTTCGGCCCGGTTTCGGCCCGCGCGAGCCGGTCCCTGAGGCCGCCGGGCGCTCCCCGTGGTCCTGGCGTCAGCGGTTCGCGGTGGTGACGGGGGATGTGACGCCGCCGAGCGATACCCAGGCGACCGCATCCTGGCTCTCGCGCTTGATGAACACGTAGCCGGTCCTGTGCCAGGGCAGGATTGCGCTGGTCTTGTTGTCGAGCACCAGATCGCCCCGGTCGGTGATCAGGGTCAGCACCGCGTGGCCCTCGCCCTTCTCGTCGATCACCACGGTCATGCGCATCGCCCGGCGCGGCAGGCCGGCCTGGACCAGCAGGTGGCGCTTGAGCAGCTGGAAATCCTCGCAGTCGCCGATGCCGTCCTCGGCCAGATCCCAGCGATCGGCCACGTGCAGGTGGTCCTGATCGGTCATCGGCTCGACGGCCTTGTTGACCCGGCGGTTGACCGACACGATCGTCGCCCAGGTGGCGGGCGTCAGGCTGATGCGGGCGGGCTCGGTCCGGTCCACCGCGCACTCGGCCGCGTAGGACTGGCAGAACGTCACCCACGCCGCGATCGGCTTCGCATCGCCCAAAGTCGTGGCGCCGGCCTCCGTGGGCAGGCTGGCGAGCGTCTGCGCCTCGGCGGTGGCGGCGAGACCGAGCAGCGCCGCCGCGCCCGCCAGCGCCCCCCGAACCGTCCTGAGAAACCCCGCGCGCATCGAACCCGTCCCCGTTGTTGAGGCCAGGATTGCGCCGCAGAGCCTCCGCGGCGCTGAAGGCGATGCGCGCAATTTTATCGATCTGCCGCCGGGCCCCGGGTCCTGCGCGACAGCGTCGACGGGTGGCTTGGGAAGCTCGGCAAATCCGCGGGTTCGGCTTCGCGAAGCGGAAACCTTGACCGTTCGTTCAAGGGCCGAGGAGCTTCACGAAGGCGACGCCGGCTCCGAAGAAGGCAGCACCCGCCGTCATCCCGGCCAGGGCGACCTGCCACGGGGCAAGCGCCCGGTCCCGCTCGAGCTTCGCAGCTTCGGCCATCAGCTTCTTCTGCTCAGCGACGAATTTTTGTGACTCGTCCATCACACGGAAGACCCGTGTGATCTGCTCAGCAAGATCGAGCGAGTCCGGCGTAGAGGTCTCGGCCATCGGCCCTGATTCTCGAGCGTTCCGATCCTCATGATTTGAGCGCCCCGAGACGCGCCGGCAAGGGTCGCCGCCTCACCCCGCCGTCTGGTCGAGCTTGCGCTCCGCCTCGCCCTTCAGCTCCGGAAAATCCGCCTGCGTGTAGGCCCGCCCCCGGTGCGGATCCTCGGTGACCCCTTCATGCTCCAGCCGGCGCAGCTGCACCCGGCGGATCTTGCCCGAGATCGTCTTGGGCAGATCGGTCACGAACTCGAGCCCGCGCAGGCGCTTGAACGTCGCGAGCCGCGCGTTGGTGAAGCGGAAGATGTCGAGGGCCGTCTCGGGCCCCGCGGAGGCGCCGGCCACCAGCGACACGTAGGCCTTCGGGATCGTGTGGCGCATCGGGTCCGGCACCGGGACCACCGCGGCCTCGGCCACCGCCGGGTGCTCGATCAGCACGCTCTCCAGCTCGAACGGGCTGATCCGGTAGCCGGAGGATTTGAATACGTCGTCGGCCCGGCCCACGAAGGTGTAGCAGCCCTCGCCGTCGACGAAGGCCACGTCGCCGGTGTGGTACAGGTCGCCCTCCGCCCCCGACAGGTGGCCCTGGCCGTCGTCGTAGCCCTGCATCAGGCCCGCCGGGCGATGTGCACCGAGTTCCAGGCAGACCTCGCCCTCCTGGGCCGGCTGGCCGTCGGCGTCGAGGACGCGGACCCGGTAGCCCGGCAGGGGCCGGCCCAGCGCGCCCGGCACCACCGGCTGGCCGGGGGTGTTAGCCATGAGTGCCGTGGTCTCGGTCTGGCCGTAGCCGTCTCGGATCGTGAGGCCCCAGGCGGTCTTCACGCGCTCGATCACCTCCGGGTTCAGGGGCTCGCCGGCCGCGCAGACCTCGCGCAGGGCGAGGTTCCGGCCGGTCAGATCCTCCTGGATGATCATGCGCCAGACGGTCGGCGGCGCGCAGAGCGTGGTCGCACCGGTGCGCTCCAGCTGGCTCAGCAGGGCAGCAGCGTTGAACGGCGCTTGGTTGATCACCAGGATGGTCGCCCCGGCGTTCCAGGGCGCGAAGAACGACGACCACGCGTGCTTCGCCCAGCCCGGCGAGGAGACGTTGCAGTGAACGTCCCCGGGCCGGAGCCCGAGCCAGTACATGGTCGAGAGCGCGCCCACCGGATAGGAGCGGTGGCTGTGGCGCACCAGCTTCGGCTTCGCCGTCGTGCCGGAGGTGAAGTAGAGGAGCAGCGGGTCGTCGGCCCCGGTCTCCCCGTCGGGCGCGAAGCTGTCCGGGGTGCCGAAGGCGTCGTCGTAGGCGCCCCAGCCCGCCTGGGCGGCGCCCGTGACGAGGC
Source organism: Methylobacterium guangdongense (assembly GCF_038442355.1). Classification (NCBI taxonomy): domain Bacteria; kingdom Pseudomonadati; phylum Pseudomonadota; class Alphaproteobacteria; order Hyphomicrobiales; family Methylobacteriaceae; genus Methylobacterium; species Methylobacterium guangdongense. Next base: position 69,190 of record NZ_JBBXMX010000018.1, on the reverse strand, counting down.
GGATGGCACCGCCCGTGTCGAGGCCCGCGAACCGCGCGATCTGCTCCGGCCCGGCGACGATCGCCCGGGGGCGCCCGCGGGCCAGGCGGTCGGACAGTTCGTCGGCGGTCAGCAGGGTGGTCGCCGGGATGACCACGGCGCCGAGCTTCATCGCCGCCAGCATGGTCTCCCACAAGGCCGGGACGTTGCCGAGCAGCAGGAGCAGATGGTCGCCGCGCTTGAGGCCGAGCTGCCGCAGGTGGTTGGCCACCTGATTGGAGCGCCGGGCGAGGTCACCGAACGAGAAGCTCTGCTCGGCGCCGCTGGCGGCCTCGACGATCCGCAGCGCCGCCCGGTCGCGGCTCTCCGGGCCGGCCAGCACGGCGTCGAACCAGTCGAGCGCCCAGTTGAACGGCACCGGCTCGGGCCACGCGAAGGCCGAGACGGCGGCGGCGTAATCGGTGCGATGGGCCAGCAGCAGATCGCGGGCCTCCTGGAAGCTCGGCATGGTCGTTCCCCCTCCTCGTCGTTGCCTCTCCTGTCCCGGCTTCTTCAGGCCGGGATCAGGTCCTCGCCGGCTTCGCCGCGCCCGAGGCGCTGGACCATGCCGGCGTGGAAGTCACGGATCTGCCCGGCAATCGCCCCGACGCTGCGGCCGTTGCGGGTAAAATCGTCGGCGTTCAGCGCGATCAGGCCAGCCGTGTAGCCGGCTTCGTTGTGTTCGAACGGGTCGGCATAGAGCCACGTCCACCAGTCCCGCGCGGGGATCAGGCTGGCCCCCGGCTTGACCCGCAGGGCAGCCAGGAAGCGAAAATGGCGCGCCAACTCCTTCCACCAGACCGCCCGCGTCTCCGGCGCCACCTCGAAGGCCAGCAACTTCACCAAGTGCTCGTTGATGGTCTCCTCGCGGCCCCGCGCCTTCTGGGCGACGATCGCGCGGGGGAAGGCCATCTCGAACCGGTGTTCCGAATCGTGGTCCAGGACATCCATGGCCTTCTGCCCATTCAGGTGTTCTCGAACCGGGGCGGCCGCTTCTCCACGAAGGCGGCCATGCCCTCCTTCTGATCCTTGGTGGCGAACATGGCATGGAAGACCCGCCGCTCGAAGCGGATGCCCTCGGCGAGCGTCGTCTCGTAGGCGCGGTTGACCGCCTCCTTGGTCATCATGGCGATCGGCAGCGACATCGACCCGATCGTCTCGGCCGCCTTCAGGGCCTCGTCGAGGAGCTGGTCGGCGGCGATGACGCGGGAGACGAGGCCGGCGCGCTCCGCCTCGGCGGCGTCCATCATCCGGCCGGTGAGGCACATCTCCATGGCCTTCGCCTTCCCCACGAAGCGGGTCAGCCGCTGGCTGCCGCCGATCCCCGGCATCACGCCGAGCTTGATTTCCGGCTGGCCGAACTGCGCCGTGTCGGCGGCCAGGATGATGTCGCACATCATGGCGAGCTCGCAGCCGCCGCCGAGCGCGTAGCCCGCCACCGCCGCGATGATCGGCTTGCGGACGGCGGTGAACCGCTCCCAGTCGCCGAACCGGTCGCCCGCGTACATCTCGGCGTAGGTGGCGTGCTGCATCTCCTTGATGTCGGCGCCGGCCGCGAAGGCCTTGGCGGAGCCGGTCAGCACGATGCAGCCGATCTCCGGATCGGCATCCGCCTCGGTCGCCGCCCGGATCACCTCCCGGGTGAGCTGGAGATTGATGGCGTTGAGCGCCTTCGGCCGGTTCAGCGTGATCAGCCGGACGCGGCCGCGCGTCTCCGTCAGGATCGTCTCGTATGGGTCGCTCACGACTCGCCTCCCTGCCCGCGGAGCATACGGATGATCGCGGAAAAGTCCTCTCCCCCGTGGCCGGCGCCCTCGAACAGGCCATAGATCTGTGCGGCTTCGGCGCCGAGCGGCGTCGCGGCGCCGGAGGCGAGGGCTGCGGCCTGGGCGAGCCGGAGGTCCTTGAGCATGAGGGCGGCGGCGAAGCCCGGCTTGTAGCCGTTGTTGGCCGGCGAGGTCGGCACCGGGCCCGGCACCGGGCAATAGGTGGTCAGCGACCAGCACTGGCCCGAGGAGACCGAGGCCACGTCGTAGAGCGCCTGATGCGACAGGCCGAGCTTTTCGCCGAGCGCGAAGGCCTCGCTGACGCCGATCATCGAGATGCCGAGGATCATGTTGTTGCAGATCTTGGCCGCCTGCCCGGCGCCGGCATCGCCGCAATGGAACACGTTCTTGCCCATCGCCTTCAGCAGGGGCTCGGCCTTGGCGAAGGCGGCGTCCGTGCCGCCGGCCATGAAGGTCAGCGTGCCGGCCTTCGCGCCCCCGGTTCCGCCGGAGACCGGCGCGTCGACCGACAGGCAGCCCCGGGCCTCCGCGAGGGCGTGGGCCTTGCGGGCGCTCTCGACATCGACGGTCGAGGAATCGATCAGCAGGGTGCCGGCCGGCAGCGCCTCGGCGAGCTGGGTCCAGACCTCGATCACGTGCCGCCCGGCGGGCAGCATGGTGATCACGACATCCGCGCCCTCGACCGAGGCCAGGGCCGAGTCCGCCACTGCAATGCCGCCTGCGCGGGCCGTCTCCAGCGAGGCCGGCACCAGATCGAAGCCGCGCACCGTATGGCCGGCCTTCACAAGGTTGGCCGCCATGGGGCCGCCCATGTTGCCGAGACCGATGAACCCGATGGTCTGCGCCATCCAACCCTCCCTTGTTATCTTCGCCGCGCTCACCATGACGGCCCGCCATGGCGGTCGGGGTGAGCGCGACGCGCCCCCTCTCCCGTGCGGGAGAGGGTTGGGGTGAGGGATACGCCCTCTCCGGAAAAACTTGGTCCCTCACCCTGTCCCTCTCCCGCACGGGAGAGGGGACCTACGCTCCGACAAGGACTAAGGGCGCTGCCTTAGAGCGGGGCCAGGGCGAGCAGCCTCACCTCACACCGCCCCCGTGCGCGCGTCCGAGAATACCGGCTCCGCCCGCTTCTCCAGCCAGCGGGCGATCCGCGCGGGATCGACGTCATCGAGGCGTGCGGGGTTCCAGCGCGGGTTCTTGTCCTTGTCGATCACCGCGGCGCGGATGCCCTCGCGCAGATCGCCCTCCGCCAGGACGGCCAGCGACGCGTGGAACTCGCGCTCCAGGCAGGCTTCCAGGTTCGGGGAGGCGCGGCCGAGGCGCAGCAGGTAGAGCGTCAGGACGAGGCTCGTCGGCGCCTTGGTCAGCAGGGTTTTCCGCGTCGCCGCCGCGAAATCCGAGCCGTCGGCGGCCAGCGCCGACAGGATCTCGTCCACCATGTCGAAGGTGAAGCAGCGGTCGATCACCTCCCGATGCGCGGCCAGCGGCGCCGGTCCGGGATCCTGCGCGAGGCGCGCGATCAGGTCCCGCACGCCCGCATCCCCGGCATCCGGCGGGAGCGCCGCGAGGGCGTCGATCAGGTCGGGGAGCGCCACGGTGGGCACAAGCGCATCGGCGAAGGTGCAGAAAATCGCGTCGGCGGCGCCCATCGGCTCGCCGGTGAGGCCGAGATAGGTGCCGACCTCGCCCGGGGCGCGGGGCAGCAGCCACGTGCCGCCGACATCCGGAAAGTAGCCGATGCCGGTCTCCGGCATGGCGACGCGGGAACGCTCGGTGACGATCCGGTGGGCGGCATGGCCTGCGAGCCCGACGCCGCCGCCCATGGTGATGCCGTCCATCACCGCGACGAACGGCTTCTCGTACTGGGCGATGCGCGCATCCAGCCGGTACTCGTCCCGCCAAAACCGTTCGGCTTCGACGAGGTCGGTGCTGTCGTACAGGGTGCGCAGATCACCGCCGGCGCAGAGGCCGCGCTCGCCCTCGCCGGTGAGCAGCACCGCGGCGATGCCGGGATCGGCCGAGAACTGATCGAGCGCCCGGTCGATTGCGCCGACCATCCCGTGGGTCAGGGCGTTCAGCGCCTTCGGCCGGTCGAGCCGCAGGCGCCCGAGGGCGCCGACGCGCTCGACGATCACATCGCTCATCGGCGGCCCCCGGTCAGCCCGCGGGCGATGATCACCCGCATGATCTCGTTCGTCCCTTCCAGGATCTGGTGGACACGCAGGTCCCGCACGATCTTCTCGACGCCGTACTCGGCGAGGTAGCCGTAGCCGCCGTGCAGCTGCAGCGCCTGATTGGCGATCTCGAAGGCGGCATCGGTGACATGGCGCTTGGCCATGGCGCAGAGCTGCGTGGCCGCCGGATCCTTGGCGTCCAGCGCGGCGGCTGCGTGGCGCAGGAAGGTGCGCGACACCTCCAGGCTGGTCGCCATGTCGGCGAGGCGGAACTGCAGCGCCTGGAAGTCGGTGAGCTTCGCCCCGAAGGCGCGCCGGTCGCCCATATAGGCGAGCGCCTTGTCGAGGGCCGCCTGCGCGCCGCCGAGCGAGCAGGCCGCGATGTTGAGCCGCCCACCGTCGAGCCCGCTCATGGCGATCTTGAAACCCTGGCCCTCGGCGCCGAGGCGGTTCTCCACCGGCACCCGGCAGCCATCGAAGCGCACCGCGCGGGTCGGCTGGGCGTTCCAGCCCATCTTGCGCTCGTCGGCCCCGAAGGACAGGCCGGGCGTGCCCTTCTCGACCACGATCGCCGAGATGCCCGACGGGCCGGCCTCGCCGGTGCGGACCATGCAGACGTAGAGGTCGCTGGCGCCGGCGCCCGAGATGAACTGCTTCTCGCCGGTGAGAACGTAATGGTCGCCGTCGCGCTCGGCGCGGGTGCGGAGCGCCGCCGCGTCGGAGCCCGATCCCGGCTCGGTGAGGCAGTAGCTGGCGATGCGCTCCATCCCCATGAGCGAGGGCAGCCAGCGCTGGCGCTGGGCTTCGTCGCCGTAGGCGTCGATCATCCAGGCGCACATGTTGTGGATCGACAGGAACGCCGCCACGGTCGGGCAGCCGGTGCTCAGCGCCTCGAAGATCAGGGTCGCGTCGAGGCGCGACAGGCCGGAGCCGCCGACATCCTCGCGGACATAGATGCCGGCCATGCCCAAAGCGGCCGCTTCCCGCAGGGTCCCCACGGGAAACGTCTTGTCGCGGTCCCAGTCGAGGGCGTGGGGGGCGATGTGCTCGGCCGCGAAGCCGAGAGCCATCTCGCGGATCGCGGTGCGGTCCTCATCGAGCCCGAAACGCATGGGCGTGGCTCCAAAGGTCAGACGGGCGGTGTCCCTCCCCCCTCTGCGGGGGAGGGTGGCCCCCGAAGGGGGTCGGGAGAGGGGAGCGACGCGTCCGGACAGGGCGCAACCGGCATGAAGCTCAATGCCTGGTTCTGCACCGTCGCTCCCCTCTCCCGCCCTGCATCCGCAGGGCACCCTCCCCCGCAGAGGGGGGAGGGTTTTGGCTTACCGCATCGTCGGGATGGAGAACTCCGCCCCGCTCTTGATGCCGCTCGGCCAGCGCTGCGTCACGGTCTTGGTCTTCGTGTAGAAGCGGATCGAATCCGGTCCGTGCTGGTTCAGGTCGCCGAAGCCCGAGCGCTTCCAGCCGCCGAACGTGTGGTAGGCGATCGGAACCGGGATCGGCACGTTCACGCCGACCATGCCGACGTTGACCCGGGCGGTGAAGTCGCGGGCCGCGTCGCCGTCCTGGGTGAAGATCGCGACGCCGTTGCCGTACTGGTGGGTCGAGGGCAGCGCCAGCGCCTCCTCGTAATCCTTGGCGCGCACCACCGAGAGCACGGGGCCGAAGATCTCCTCCTTGTAGATCGTCATGTCGGGGGTCACGCGGTCGAACAGCGAGCCGCCCATGTAGAAGCCGTTCTCGTAGCCCTGGAGCTTGAAGCCGCGGCCGTCGACGGCGAGCTGCGCGCCCTCGGCGACGCCCTTGTCGATGTAGCTTTTTACGCGTTCTACCGCCTCGGCGGTGACCAGCGGGCCGTAATCGGCCGAGCCGTCATGCGACGGGCCGATCTTGAGCGACTCCACCCGCGGGATCAGCTTCTCCATCAGCCGGTCGGCGGTCTTCTCGCCCACCGGCACCGCCACCGAGATCGCCATGCAGCGCTCGCCGGCCGAGCCGTAGCCGGCGCCGATCAGCGCATCGACCGCCTGGCCCATATCGGCGTCGGGCATGATGATCATGTGGTTCTTGGCGCCGCCGAAGCACTGGGCGCGCTTCCCCGTCTCGGCGGCGCGCACGTAGATGTACTCGGCGATGTGCGAGGAGCCGACGAAGCCCACCGCCTTGATGTCCTCGTCGTCGAGGATCGCGTCGACCGACTCCTTGTCGCCGTTGACGACGTTGAGGATTCCCGGCGGCAGGCCCGCCTCCAGGAAGATCTCGGCGATGCGGATCGGCACGCTCGGGTCGCGCTCGGACGGCTTCAGGATGAAGGCGTTGCCGCACGCAATGGCCGGGGCGCATTTCCACAGCGGGATCATCGCCGGGAAGTTGAACGGCGTGATGCCGGCTACCACGCCCAGCGGCTGGCGCAGCGAATAGACGTCGATGCCGGGGCCGGCGCCCTCGGTGTACTCGCCCTTGAGCAGGTGCGGGATGCCGCAGGCGAACTCCACGACCTCGACGCCGCGCTGGATGTCGCCCTTGGCGTCCGGCACCGTCTTGCCGTGCTCGGAGGCCAGCAGCTCGGCCAGCGCATCGTTCTCGCCACGGATGAGTTCGAGGAAGCGCATCATCACCCGGGCGCGCTTCTGCGGGTTCGTGGCCGCCCAGGCCGGCTGAGCCGCCTTGGCGTTCTCGACGGCGGCGCGCATCTCGGCCTTGCTGGCCAGCGCGACCTTGGCCTGGACCTCGCCGGTCGAGGGATGGAACACGTCGGCGAACCGACCGCTCTCGCCGCCGACGTTCCGGCCGCCGATGTAATGCCCGATCGTGCGCATGCGCGCCTCCCTGTGATGTGGCGTATGATTTTGGCGCACCCTAACAGGATCGCTTGAGCGATAAAGCCGGATGCGCTTACAGCCGCTGTGCATCGATGCACAGCGGGAGTGCGGCCATGGCCAGGATCGGGCCGAACTGGGACGATCTGCGCTACTTCCTCGCGGTCGCGCGCACCGGCACGCTCAGCGCCGCCGCCGCGCGGCTCGGCACCGAGCACACGACGGTCGGCCGGCGGATCCGCGCCCTGGAGGATGGCCTCGGCGCCCGCCTGTTCCATCGCAGCAACGTGGGCTACGCGCTCTCCGAGGATGGCGCGAGCCTGCTCGGCGTCGCCGAGGCGATGGAGAGCGCGTTCCTCTCGGCGAGCGCCGCGACGGGGGCGGCCCAGACGGTCTCCGGCACGGTGCGGATCGGCGCGCCGGACGGGTTCGGCAGCGTCTTCCTCGCCCCGCGCATGCATCGGCTGACCGCACGGCATCCGGGGCTGGAGGTCGAGATCATGGCGACCGCCCGGATCTTCAGCCTGTCCAAGCGCGAGGCCGACATCGTCATCAGCCTGTCCGGGCCGCAGCAGGCCCGGGTGGTGGCGCGCCGGCTCACCGATTACCGGCTGTTCGTCTACGCGGCCGAGTCCTACCGCGCCGCTGCGGCGCCGATCACCGAGGTCGCGGATCTCTCGGCGCACCCCTTCGTCGGCTACATCGAGGACATGCTGTTCACGCGCGAGCTGAACTACCTGGGCGCCCTTGGGCCGCCGCTCAGCGCCCGGCTGCGCTCGACCAATCTCCTGGCCCAGGTCCACGCGACGCGCGCCGGGGCCGGCCTGTGCGTCCTGCCGGCCTTCATCGCGGCGGCCCATCCCGGGCTGGTGCCGGTGCTGCCCGAGCAGGTCTCGCTGACGCGCGCGTTCCACATGCACATCCACGAGGACCACCGGAAGGCGGCCCATATCCGTGCGGTCGCGACCTTCATCGCCGCCGAGGTCGAGGCGGCGGCCGGGCTGTTCGCCGGGCCGGCGATGTCAGCACCGGCGGTTTCGCCGGATCCGGCGGCGCCTTAAGATCGCGCGAACCCGGCCGATCGGAACAGGCGCCGGGTCGGAGGACACATCATGGTCGCCTCGATCGCCCTGCCCCGGCTGATGCGCGTCGGCGCCGGCGCCTCGCGGCTCCTGCCGGAGGTGCTCGCCCAGCTCGGCCTGTCGCGCCCCTTCGTGGTGACCGACCCCTACCTCGCCGGCAGCGGCCAGGTGGAGCGGCTCACCGAACGGCTCTCGGGCGCCGGCACGCAGGCCACCGTGTTCGCCGACACGGTGCCCGACCCGACCGTGGCCTCCGTGGAGGCGGCGCTCGCCGCGCTCAAGGCCGGCGACTTCGACTGCGTGGTCGGCTTCGGCGGCGGCAGCCCGATGGACACCGCCAAGGCGGTTGCCGTGCTCGCCCGCCACGGCGGCCACATGCGCGACTACAAGGCGCCCCGCCAGCAGGACGAGCCCGGCCTGCCGATCGTAGCGATCCCCACCACCGCCGGCACCGGCTCGGAGGCGACGCGCTTCACCATCGTGACCGACGAGACCTCCGACGAGAAGATGCTCTGCATCGGCCTCGCCTACCTGCCGGTGGCGGCTCTGGTCGATTACGAGCTGACGCTGACCAAGCCCAAGCGGCTCACCGCCGATACCGGCATCGATGCGCTGACCCATGCGATCGAGGCCTACGTGTCGCGCAAGTCGAACCTGTTCTCGGACGGGCTGGCGCTCCAGGCGATGAAGCTGATCGCCCCGAACCTGCGCCGGGTCTGGACCGATCCCGGCGACCGGGCGGCCCGCGAGGCGATGATGCTCGGCGCGACCCAGGCCGGCATCGCCTTCTCGAATTCCTCCGTGGCGCTGGTCCACGGGATGAGCCGGCCGATCGGCGCGCATTTCCACGTGGCGCACGGGCTGTCGAACGCGATGCTGCTGCCGGCGGTCACGTCGTTCTCGGCGCCGGCCGCCATCGACCGCTACGCGGCCTGCGCGCGGGCCATCGGGGTCGCCAAGCCGGAGGCCGACGATAGGTCCGCCGCCGCCGCCCTGGTGGCGGAACTGGAAGCGCTCAACGACGACCTCGACGTCCCCGGTCCCAAGGAATACGGGATCGACTCGGCCCGCTGGGAGGCGCTGCTCCCCACCATGGCGGCCCAGGCGCTGGCCTCCGGGTCGCCGGCCAACAACCCGGTCGAGCCCAGCGCCGAGGAGATCGTGGCGCTGTATCGGCGCGTCTGGGCGGCGTGAGCGAGCGAGCAGGATCGGGCAAACCGGCAATCGACCCCTGTTGTCGTTACGTCTGAGCTACAACAGGGGCTGGAAGCCATGGCGGCCGATACGGTGGTCCGTGCGTACATCGATGCCGCCACGAAGGACCTTGCACCGAACGCGACGACGCGCGCGGCCCTCGCGGAACTCGAGGCGGAGAAGGGCGAGCGCTTCGTCGATGTCGATGCCCTGATGGCCGACCTGAATGCGGACGATTGAATGGTCCACCCGGTTCAGCAGGGACCTCAATCGGAGGGTATCCAACCCTCATCCTCATCCTGAGGTGACCGCGTCAGCGGGCGTCGAAGGAGGGCTCCAGGGATCGCGAGACTTCTGGAGGGCTCCTTCGAGGCCTGCGCTGCGCTCCGGCGCCTCAGGATGAGGTGGAGGGTTGGATCGATTTTGTCGGCCCGGCCCTACTTCGCCGCCGTCAGCGGACAACCGCTCTCGGTCGGCGAGGCGAAGGCTTCCTTGCCGGGGATGGTCGAGATCAGCTTGTAGAGATCCCACTCGCCCTTCGACTCGGCCGGCTTCTTGACTTCGAACAGGTACATGTCGTGCACCATGAGCCCGTCGGGCTGCACGACGCCGCCATGGGCGAAGACGTCGTCCACCGGCAGCGCCTTGAGCTTGGCGTTGACCGCGTCGGTCTCGTCGGTGCCGGCCGCCTTCACGGCCTTCAGGTAGGACAGGACCGCCGAGTAGGTGCCGGCCTGGATCATGTTGGGCATCCGGCCGGTGCGCTTCATGTAGCGCTGGCCGAAGGCGCGGGTCTCGTCGTTGGCGTCCCAGTACCAGCCCTCGGTGAGCGTCAGGCCCTGGGCCACCTTCAGGCCGAGTCCGTGAACCTCCGACAGGGTGAACAGCAAAGCCGCGAGCTTCTGGCCGCCCTCGACGATGCCGTATTCGGCCGCCTGCTTGATCGCGTTCGAAGTGTCGAGCCCGGCATTGGCGAGCCCGATCACCTTGGCCTTCGAGCCCTGGGCCTGGAGCAGGAACGAGGAGAAATCCTGGTTCGAGAGCGGGTGCCGGACGCTGCCCACCACCTTGCCGCCGTTGGCGATCACCACCTTGCTGGTGTCGGCCTCCAGCGCCGAGCCGAACGCGTAATCGGCCGTGAGGAAGAACCACGTGTTGCCGCCCGCCCGGGTCAGCGCGCCGCCCGTGCCCACCGCCAGCGCCCGCGTGTCGAAGGCCCAGTGGTAGCCGTAGGGCGTGCAGGCCTTGCCGGTGAGGTCGCTGCTCGCCGCCCCCGTGGTGATGGTGATCTTCTTCTTCTCCTTGGACAGGCCCTGGACCGCCAGCGCCACCGAGGAGGTGGTCAGCTCCATGATCGCGTCGACGCCGTCCCGGTCGTACCATTGCCGGGCGATCGCCGAGGCGATGTCGGGCTTGTTCTGGTGGTCGGCCGTGAGGATCTCGATCGGCACGCTGCCGATCTTGCCGCCCATATCCTCCACCGCCATGCGGGCGGCCTCGACCGAGCCCTGGCCGCCATACTCGGCGTAGAGGCCGGACTGGTCGTTGAGGACGCCGATGCGCACCGCGTTGCCGGAAAATGCGTCCGTGCCGCCCTGCGCGGCGGCCCCGCCGGCCATCCCCGCCAGTGTTGTCCCCGCAAGCGCCGCCGCCAGCACCGCACTGCCGAATGTCTTGATCATGTCTCCCCCCGATTCACCCGGGCGCCCGCTTCTGAGGCGGTTCCGGATGCAAAATAGATCACGCAGCCGTGGGACACCACGGCCAAGCTGCACCGTTTGCTGAAGGATCGCGCCGGTTGTGATGCGCGGCCGCGACGGGGCTCGGCCAATGTCCGTTTCCGGACCGTCAGGGCGGCGGGGTTATTAAACCTTAACCATAATTACACGATTCCCCGCGCAGATTCCGGTCATGAACGGCAATTCGGCCGTCTCCGGCGCGTGGCCATGCGATGAAACCAGCCCGTCTCGCCGTCCTCGGCATCGCCCTCGCGGCGGGCAGCGGAGCGGCCTTCCTGATGAGCGGCGGCGATCCGGCCCCACCGCCGACGCCGATGAAGGTCGAGGCCCCGCCGGTGCCGATGACCGACGTGCTGGTGGCCGCCACCGACATGCCCATGGGCCAGGTGCTGCGCCCCGCGGACCTGCGCTGGCAGCCCTGGCCGGACAATGCCGTCAATTCCGGTTTCGTGACCCGCAAGGCCAACCCGAAGGGCCTGGAGGAGACCGCGGGTGCCTCGGCCCGCTCGGGCTTCCTGGCGGGCGAGCCGATCCGCGCGCAGAAGCTCGTGCGCCCGGAGAGCGGCTTCATGGCGGCGATCCTGCCATCCGGCCAGCGCGCGGTCGCGATCACGACCGACAGCCGCGGCACCAACTCGGCCGGCGGCTTCATCCTGCCCAACGACCACGTCGATGTGATCCGCACCTTCCACAAGATCAGCCGAACGAACGGCGAGAACCGCGACGTCCAGATCTCGCAGACGATCCTGACCGACATCCGCGTCCTGGCGATCGGCCAGCTGATCCAGGAAAAGAACGGCACCAACGTCGTCACCGGCGAGACCGCGACGCTGGCGGTCACCCCCGCCCAGGCCGAGACCCTGACGCTCGCCGGCAAGGACGGCGCGCTGTCGCTGTCGCTGCGCAGCCTGGCCGATGCCGGCCAGCCCACCGAAATCAATCCCTCCGACTCGCTCCAGTCGCAGACCGATCCCGCACTGACCGTGGTGCGCTTCGGAGTCGCGCGGCAGCAGACGCCGTGACCGCCATGATCGCTCCGCTGCCCCTCGCCCGCCCGACCCGGGTCCTCGCGCTGCTGGCCGCCCTGGCGGCGCCCGCCGCCGCGCAGGAGCGCCCGATCCACGGCCCGGCGCCGGTCCTGACGGTCGGCGCCGCCGAATCCGCCTCGACCCGCCGCGTCGAGCTGACCGCCGGCCGGTCCGTGATCGTGGACCTGCCGCGGGACGCCAAGGAGGTGTTCGTCGCCAATCCCGCGGTGGCCAACGCCGTGGTCCGCTCGACCCGGAAGGTCTTCGTGATCGGCATGGCCGACGGCGCGACCTCGATCTTCATCATGGATGCCGAGGGCCGCCAGATCGCCGCCCTCGACGTGACCGTCGCCCGCGACCTCAATCTCGGGACGCTGCGCGAGCTGCTCAACCAGAGCATCCCGGGCGGGCGGTTCGACGTGCGCTCCTCCGGGGCCTCGGTGCTGCTGTCGGGCTCGGTCAATTCCTCGGCGGATGCCCAGCAGGCGATCGACATCGCCAACGCCTTCGTGGGGCTTGGCAGCTCCGGTGCCGCGGGGGCCGCGGGGGGTGCGAGCGGCGGCGTCGCGGCCGGCGCCCGCGGTGCGGTGATCAACAATCTGACGATCCGCAACAAGGATCAGGTGATGCTGCGCGTCACCGTGGTCGAGGTGTCGCGCAACGTCCTGAAGCAGTTCGGCATCAACCTGAACGGCAACTGGTCGGCGCTGAACCCGCTCGGCAACGCCACCAATATCCCGTCGCTGAACAATCAGCTGCCCTTCCCGATCACCGGTGGGACGACGCCGACCGGCAACCAGATCCAGGCCTCGGTGCGGGCCGGGGGCTTCTCGCTCCAGGCGACGCTCAAGGCCTTCGAGCAGGCCGGGGTCTCGCGCGTCCTCGCGGAGCCGACGCTGACGGCGATCTCCGGCGAGGCCGCCAAGTTCCTGGCCGGCGGCGAGTTCCCGGTTCCCTCGGCGGCGTCGAGCTGCGTCGGCGGCATCTGCTCGGCCCCCGGCATCACGTTCAAGCCCTACGGCGTCGCCCTGAGCTTCACGCCGGTGGTGCTGGCCGACAACCGCATCTCGATCCGCGTCGCCACCGACGTGACCGAGATCGATCCCACGACCAGCTTCAACTACACCAACGACGGCGTCACCACCGCCATCCCGGGCACGCGGGTCCGCCGCTCGGAGACCACGGTCGAATTGCCCTCCGGCGGCGTGATGATGACTGCCGGCCTGATCCAGCAGGTGAACAAGCAGGCGATCTCCGGCCTGCCCGGCCTGATCAACCTGCCGATCCTCGGCGCCCTGTTCCGCTCCCGGGACTACCAGCGCATGGAGACCGAGCTGATGATCATGGTCACCCCGTACATCGCCCGGGCGATGGAGCCGAAGCAGGTCAGCCGGCCCGACGACAACTTCGTCGACTCCACCGACGGCCAGGCCGTGCTGCTCGGCCAGATCAACCGCCTGTACGGCAAGGTCGCCCCCACCGGCGCGGCCCCGCTCGGGCACACCAGTCGCGGCCGCGTCGGCTTCATCGTCGAGTAGCGCCTTCCAGGATCGGATCGATGATCGGACGCCACCCGCCCCTCCGGCCGGCTACCCAGCCGCACCGCCTTGCCCCCCTGTTCGCCGCCTGCGCGCTCGGCGCCCTCGCGGCCGGCTGCAACAGCCAGCCGGTCGCCACCACCGGGGCGATCGAGGTCGCGGACTACCGGGTCCGGCACCCGATCGTCCTGACCGACGGCACCCGCAGCCTCGACGTGTTCCCCACGGGCGTCGGTCATCTCGATCCCCGCCAGACCGCCGATGTCGACGCCTTCATGCTGGAATTCCGCCGGTACGGGCGTGGAACCCTGCTGATGGAGGTCCCCCGCGGCGGACCGCCGGCCCAGGCCGCGTCCGCCGAGCGCACCGCGGCCGCCCTGACCCGCCTGGCCGCGCAGGACCGGGTGAGCCCCCGCGAGATCGCCGTCACCCCCTACGCCGTGACGGCCCCGAGCCTCGCCGCGCCGGTCCGCCTGAGCTTCCAGCGCATGCAGGCCAAGGTTTCCGACGCGTGCGGGCTCTGGCCCCAGGAGACGGGGACCAGCAACTTCGCGTTCGACTACAGCAATCGCCCGATGTGGAACCTCGGCTGCGCCACGCAGACCGCCGTGGCCGCCCAGGTCGCCGACCCCGTCGATCTCGTGCGCGGCCGGCCCGAGGGCCGGATCGATACGGTCAAGCGGGTCCGGGACATTGGCCAGTTGCGCGAAGGCAAGGATCCATCAACCACATGGCGGCAAGATGGGCAGACCGACGTGAAATCTCAGGTCGGCCGATAGGCTGGCCGACACGGCCACCTCATTTAACCCGACGCCGCACCCCGAACGCGAACCTGAAAGTGCCGTCATGGCAGACCTGTCCGAGACAGCCGAGCGCACGATCGCCCCGGTGCCCCGGATCACCATCCAGGCGTTCTGCGAGACCAGCGAGACCGCCGCGATGATCGAGGGGGCGGCCCTCGACCGGCGCATGCAGAAGGCGCAGGTCAAGGTCCGCATGGGTGGCGGCGCCGCCGCCATCGAGGCTTACCGGCACGCGCCGACGCCGAACGTCATCGTCATCGAGACCCAGGGGCCGCGCTCGAAGCCGCTCGAATGCCTCGATGCCCTGGCCGAGGTCTGTGACGAGGGCACCCGCGTCCTCGTGATCGGCCACCTCAACGACGTGGTCCTCTACCGGCAGCTGATCCAGCGCGGGGTGTCCGACTACCTGATGGCGCCGGTCGATCCGCTGACCCTGATCGCGGCGATCTCCGACCTGTTCACCGCCCCGGGCGTCAAGCCGGTCGGCCGCACGGTGGCGGTCTACGGGGTGAAGGGCGGGATCGGCGCCTCCACGGTGGCGCACAATTTCGCCTGGTCGGTCGCCCGCAACCAGGGCATGCAGACGGTGATCGCCGATCTCGACATCGCCTTCGGGACCGCCTCGCTCAACTTCAACCAGGACCCGCCCCAGGGCATCGCCGAGGCGGTGTTCGCCCCCGAGCGCCTGGATTCGGCGCTGGTCGAGCGGCTGCTGTCGAAGTGCAGCGACACGCTGAGCCTGCTCTCGGCGCCGGCGAGCCTCGACCGCACGATCGACCTGTCCGAGCCGGCCTTCGACGCCCTGATCGAGTACCTGCGGGCGAGCGTGCCCTGCGTGGTGCTCGACGTGCCGCACCAGTGGAACGCGTGGTCGAAGCGCGTCCTCACGGCGGCCGACGAGATCCTGATCGTCGCGGGCCCCGACCTCGCCAGCCTGCGCAACGCCAAGAACATCCTCGGCGCGCTCAAGCACGGGCGCCCGAACGATGCCCCGCCACGGATCCTGCTCAATGGCGTCGGGGTGCCGAAGCGCCCCGAGATCGGCACGCCGGAATTCGCCAAGACCCTGGAGGCCCCGGTCGCGCTGACCATCCCGTTCGAGCCGGCCCTGTTCGGCACGGCCGCCAACAACGGTCAGATGATCGCCGAGATCCAGGCCGGGTCGAAGGTGGCGGAGCTGTTCAACGACCTCGCCGCCCTGACCCTCGGACGCCCGGAGACCCGGCGCAGCGGGCGCACGAGCCTGCTGGAGCCGCTGCTGGCGCGCTTCGCCGGCACGAAGCTCGGCGGCATCAAGCTCGTCGGCGGGAAGGCCTCGTGATGCGGCCCGACCGCGCCCCGGAACCGGCCCATGTTCGGTAGACGCCAGATCGCCGGCGCAGCGCCCGCCCCCGCGCCGCTCCAGAAGACGCAGGCTGCGCCGCCGCCGGCCGCGGCCCCGCGCGATACCGCGCCACCCCCGCGACGGTCGGAACCGGCCACCCCGGTGGTGGTCGAGGCCGCGCGA
Source organism: Methylobacterium guangdongense (assembly GCF_038442355.1). Lineage (NCBI taxonomy): Bacteria > Pseudomonadati > Pseudomonadota > Alphaproteobacteria > Hyphomicrobiales > Methylobacteriaceae > Methylobacterium > Methylobacterium guangdongense. The sequence goes on along the minus strand of NZ_JBBXMX010000018.1, from coordinate 53,504 downwards.
TCGGAGGATTACTACCGCACCAAGAGCCTGATCTTCGGCGCCCTGATCGAGGCGATCGACCTGACGCAGCTCTCGCGGCTCGATTCCGAGACCGCCCGCGAGGAGATCCGCGACATCGTCACGGAGATCATCGGGCTCAAGAACATCGTCCTGTCGATCGCCGAGCAGGAGGAGCTGCTCGACGACATCTGCAACGACGTGCTGGGCTACGGCCCGCTGGAGCCGCTGCTCGCCCGCGACGACATCGCCGACATCATGGTCAACGGCGCCAACCGGACCTTCATCGAGGTCAACGGCAAGATCCAGCTGACCAGCGTCCGGTTCCGCGACAACCAGCAGCTGATGAACATCTGCCAGCGGATCGTCAGCCAGGTCGGCCGGCGCGTCGACGACGCCTCGCCGATCTGCGACGCGCGCCTGCCGGACGGGTCCCGCGTCAACGTCATCGCGCCGCCGCTCGCCATCGACGGCCCGGCGCTCACCATCCGTAAGTTCAAGAAGGACAAGCTCACCCTGGAGCAGCTCGTGCGCTTCGGGGCGATCTCGCCCGAGGGCGCGGAGGTGCTGAAGATCATCGGCCAGTCGCGCTGCAACGTGGTCATCTCGGGCGGCACGGGCTCGGGCAAGACCACGCTGCTCAACTGCCTCACCGCCTTCATCGAGCACGACGAGCGGGTCATCACCTGCGAGGACGCGGCGGAGCTCCAGCTCCAGCAGCCGCACGTCGTCCGCCTGGAGACGCGTCCCCCCAACATGGAGGGCCAGGGCCAGGTCACGATGCGCGACCTCGTCAAGAACTGCCTGCGCATGCGGCCCGAGCGGATCATCGTCGGCGAGGTGCGCGGACCCGAGGCCTTCGACCTGCTGCAGGCGATGAACACGGGCCACGACGGCTCGATGGGCACGCTCCACGCCAACAGCCCGCGCGAGTGCCTGTCGCGTATCGAGTCGATGATCTCGATGGGTGGCTTCACCCTGCCCTCGAAAACCCTGCGCGAGATGATCTGCGGCTCGATCGACGTGGTGATCCAGGCGATGCGCCTGCGCGACGGCTCCCGGCGGATCACCCACATCACCGAGGTGCTCGGCATGGAGGGCGACGTCATCACCACGCAGGACGTCTTCCTCTACGACATCGTCGGGGAGGACGCGAACGGCCGGCTGGTCGGGCGCCACCGCTCGACCGGGATCGGCCGACCGAAATTCTGGGAGCGCGCCCGCTATTACGGCCTGGAGCGCCGGCTCGGCGAGGCGCTCGACGCCGCCGAGGTCGTCGATCGGAGCTGAGGCATGCCCAATCTCGCCGCCCTCGGCGCCTCGAACCTGCCGATCGTCGCGGGCCTCATCGGCATCGCGGTGGCGGCCATCGCCTACGTGGCGGTCCTGCCCCTGCTCGACGGCGATCGCCGGGCCAACAAGCGGCTGAAGGCGATCGGCGTCAACCCGACCGGAGCGGCCCTGCGGGGCGTGGCGGTCAACCGCCGCGAGCAGGTCGCCAAGACGCTGAGCGAGATCGAGGCGAAGGCCAAGGGTGCCTCCAAGGCCTCGGTGGAGCTGAAGCTCGCCCGCGCCGGCCTCGATTGGACGAAGAAGACGTTCTACATGATGTCGGCCGTCAGTGCCGTCGTCCTGGGGCTGCTGATCTTCGTGGTCACCGAAAGCCCGATCGCGGGTCTCGGCGCCGCCTTCGCGGGGGGCTTCGGCCTGCCGGCCTGGCTGCTGCGCCGCCTGCGGCTCAAGCGGATCGCCAAGTTCAACAAGGAATTGCCCAACGCCGTCGACGTGGTGGTGCGCGGCATCCGCACCGGCATCCCGGTCGGCGACTGCTTCCGCATGGTCTCCCGCGAGGCCGAGGAGCCGGTCCGCAGCGAGTTCCGGACCGTGGTGGAGACCCAGGCGCTCGGCCTGTCGCTGGGCGACGCGGTGACCCGCCTGTTCGAGCGGGTGCCGACGCCCGAGGTCAACTTCTTCGTGATCGTGATCAACATCCAGCAGCAATCGGGCGGCAACCTGTCGGAGGCGCTGAACAACCTCTCCACGGTGCTGCGCGACCGGGCCAAGATGCGCGGCAAGATCCAGGCGATGAGCATGGAGGCCAAGGCCTCGGCCTCGATCATCGCCTGCCTGCCCTTCGGGGTCGCGGGCATCACCACCCTGACGAGCCCCGACTACATCTCGCTGCTCTGGACGACCGATATCGGCAAGATCGCCCTGGTGGTCGCGGCGATCTGGATGTCGATCGGGGTCTTCACCATCAAGAAGATGATCGCCTTCGAATTCTGACGGCGGGCCGTCAGGCCAGCCGCCCGCCCGTCCCGGATCCGGTCCCATGATCGACGACATCGCCGCGAAGCTGTTCGACCCCCGGTTCATGGGGACGGCGCTGACCGCCATCGCGGCGGCCGCGACCGCCTTCGCGGTGGCGCAGCCGTTCTTCGAGACCGACAAGCTCGAGAAGCGGATGAAGCTCGTGGGCGACGAGCGCGAGCAGATCCGGCGGCGCGAGCGCGCGAAGGGAGCCCAGCCCACGACCCGGGGCACGCTGCGCGTCGAGCCCAAGGCCTACATGAAGTCGATCGTCGAGCGGTATCAGCTGCAGCGCTGGCTCGCCACCGACACGGCCAAGCGCAAGCTGATGCAGGCGGGCTATCGCGGCCAGGGCGCGGAGACCGCCTTCCTATTCTTCCGCCTCGTCGTGCCGGTCGCCTCGGTGATCGGCGCGCTGTTCTACCTGTTCGTGCTGGAGGCGGTCGACGCTTCGTACCTCGTGCGGCTCGGGCTCGTGATCGGCGCCGCCTATGCCGGCATCAAGGCGCCGGAGCTGTTCCTGGTCAACGCCGCCAAGAAGCGGCAGACCGAGATCCGCAAGGCGTGGCCGGACGCCCTCGACCTGACCCTGATCTGCGTCGAGTCCGGTATGGCGATCGAGCACGCCTTCCGGCGGGTGAGCACCGAGATCGCCACCTCGTCGGTGGTGCTGGCCGAGGAACTCGCGCTGATGACCGCCGAGATGTCGTTCCTGCCGGATCGGCGTCAGGCTTACGAGAATCTGGTGCTGCGCACGGGGCTCGACCCCGTGAAGGCGGTAGCGACCGCCCTGATCCAGGCCGAGCGTTACGGCACGCCGGTCGGGCAGGCCCTTCGGGTGCTCGCTCAGGAGAGCCGCGACCACCGCATGACCGAGGCCGAGAAGAAGGCGGCCGGTCTGCCGCCCAAGCTGACCGTGCCGATGATCCTGTTCTTCCTGCCGGTGCTGTTCGTCGTCATCATCACCCCGGCCGTCATCCAGATCATGCGGACCCAGTGACGATCGGGGATGACACCCCGTTCAGCGGATGCGGCCGGGACGGGTCGGCTCGAACACGATCCGGCGGTGATAGGCGCACCAGCTCTTGCCGTCGGCGGCGGGCGCGCCGCAACAGATCGCCCGGTCGTTCGGCTCGCCGATGATGTACTTGCACACGAAGGCCCCGGACTGCGCGAAGGGCACGCGCAGATCGGCCGACGGCTCCTTGACGGTCTCGGCATCGCCGATCTGGGACATGCGAACGAGTTGATTCATGGTGTCGATCGGCTCAATAATCTTCCTGCTCGGTGGGACCCGAGGGCCCCGGCAGACACGAGGGTGGAACACCGATCCGGCAGCGACCCACGGGGTCGGCTCGCCCGTGGCCGGCCGCGTTGACCGACGCGATCGGCGTCATCTTGTTGTCGTAACTGGGGTTACAGCAATTTAAAACAAGACCAGCCTGCACACGCTGCATCGGAGCACGGTGCAGGATGCGTAGCTAGCTGCCGTAACGCCGGTTCGATTGGCATTCGCCAAGCTGACGAAACGGCGTGATCTCTTACACGCGATCCCCGCCTCGGCGTGCAAGCCGGAACGACCTGTGGTTTGGTGCGGGCTCCCGCGACGAGGGCCGTGCCCGATCCCAACGCGATCGGGTACGGCCCTCCGTCACTCCCTTGACGCGCTCTCCTGCGCCGAGCCGGTGTCCACCTCGGCTGAGAGCGCTCCAGTGCCGGACCCGCCCATGGCCCACGCGCCCCTCGTCTCGCCCGATTGGCTGCACGACCGCCTCACCGCCCCCGACCTCGTAATCCTCGATGCCTCCTGGTATCTGCCGGCCGCCGGCCGTGATCCCGAGGCCGAGTTCCGCGCTGCTCACATCCCCGGCGCCCGACGCTTCGACCTCGACGCCATGAGCGACACCGAGTCGAGCCTGCCGCACATGCTGCCGCGCCCCGAGGTGTTCGCCGCGCGGATGCGGGCCCTCGGCGTCGGCGACGGCCAGCAGATCGTGGTCTACGACGGGATGGGCCTGTTCTCGGCACCGCGGGTCTGGTGGATGCTCAAGGCCTTCGGGGTGCGCGATGCCCTCGTGCTGGATGGCGGATTGCCGGCCTGGATCGCAGCCGGCCATCCCACCGAGGAGGGTGAGCCTCAGCCCCGCGAGCGCCGGCACTTCACCGCCCGGCTCGATCACGGCGCGGTGGCGGATGCGGATGACGTCGCCCGCGCCCTGGCGAGCGGCTCGGCCCAGGTGGTGGATGCGCGCTCAGGCACGCGGTTCCGCGGCGAGGAGCCGGAGCCGCGCCCCGGCGTCCGCCCCGGCCACATGCCGGGTGCCTGCAACCTGCACTACGCGGCGCTGCAACGCGACGGCCGGATGAAGAGCCCGGAGGAGCTCGCCACCGTCTTCGCGGAGAACGGCGTCGATCCGGACCGGCCGATCGTGACGACCTGCGGCTCCGGCGTGACCGCGGCGATCATCGCGCTGGCCCTGGAGACGATGGGCCGGCCGGCGCGCGGCCTCTACGACGGCTCGTGGTCGGAATGGGGCGCCGATCCGAACCGGGCGGTGGCGACCGGGGCTTAACCGTTCCCGCGCGCCGGCGTTTGGCGGGCGACGATCAGACCGCCTTGAACGCGACATGGTCCAATCCGATATATCGAAAGCGCCTCGGCTGGGCGCTCTACGGAGAAGATCATGCCGCATCACGACACCGAGGCCCTGTCGGGCACCATTCAGCACGTCTTCGCGCACCGCTTCACCCTCAAGGCGGACGGGACAACCCATCTGGCCGATCTCGGCCCCAAGGGTGCGGAGGCGTTCCCGCTCGCATCCGGCCTGCGCGTCAGCCTGGAGGGCGAGCGCCGCCCTTCGGAGATCAAGGTCACGCGGATCGCCGCCGAGGGCCGGGAGCCGGTGCTGATCCAGCACAAGAAGCCCCACCACCCGGCGCGGCCGGACGTTCCGGCCGATCCCGCTCAGGCCCTCGCGGCGGCCGCCGCCAGCGGCTGGACGGTAACCGACATGCCACGCCGGAAGCCCAAGCATTTTGAGCTTCTGGCGCACCGGGGCGATGACGTCGCCACGGAACTGCACGTCGATTTCGCCGGCGCGATCTACAAGCAGAAGCCGGCCGACCCCGCCAAGTGGGCCGCGCAGGCCTAGGTCTCACGCTCCCACCGAAGTCCCGGATTCAAAAGGTCCAGGACCTTTTGCGAGTGGAGGGCAGAGCCCTGCTGGCGGCCAAGGCCGCATCCGCCGGGGCTCCGCCCCGGCACCCCACCAAAGGGCTGAAGTCCTTTGAAATTCCTCGTGAAGCCCGGCGCCTCAGGCCGGCCGCACGGCCCGGCGCTTGTCGACGGCGCTCCACTGCATCAGCCCGACCATGACGACGATGGTGGCCAGATAGACTAGCCCCTGCAGGGCGGTCGGCCTGTCGGTGTAGCCGACGAGCGCGTGCAGGATCCGGCCCGGCCAGGAAGTCTCGGCGATCACGCCCGAGCTGTTCCAGAGGGTGTGGCCGAGGACGTCGACCACGCCGGCATTGGCCAGGAACTGGGCCGCCTGCGCGGCGAGGCCCGCGGCCAGGAAGATGATCAGCACGCTCGTCACCGAGAACACGTAGCGGCTCGGGATCGAGGCCAGCCCGAAATACGTCACCGCCGAGAGCAACGCCCCCGCCCCGATGCCGGCCACCGCGCCGAACTGGATATCGGCCCCCGAAGTGCCCGAGGCCACGAGGCCGTAGAGGAACAGCACCAGCTCGGCGCCCTCGCGCAGGATCGCGGCACCGATTACGATCGACAGGGCGGCGGCCTCGCGCTCGCCCGAGCGCACCGCCGCGCCGGCCGCGCGCAACTCGCCCGCCAATTCCTTGCCGTGCTTGCTCATCCAGGTGTTGTGCCAGACCAGCAGCAGCACCGCGACGATCAGCACCGCGGCGTTCAGGATGTCCTGCCCGCTGCCCTCGAACGCGTCGGAGATCTTTTCCGCGAACAGGGCGACCAGACCGGCGCCCGCAAACCCGCCCGCGATGCCCAGGATCACCCAGCGCATCCGGCCCGGGATGCCGCGGGTCGCCGCCAGCACGATCGAGATGATGAGGCCCGCCTCGATGACTTCGCGGAAGGCGATGACGAAGGCGCCGATCATGGCGGTCTCCAGAGATTGCGAGGTGTTGCGAGAGGCCGCGCGGACCGCGCTACCAGATCCAGAACATGAGCACCCAGTTGACCACCGAGAGGGCGGCGGCACCGGCAATGCAGGTCGCCGCCGCAGCCCGCCGGACCCCGCCGACGTCGAGGCCGGCGACCCGCCACGCGAGCCAGACGCTCCACAGGCTGGCCCCGGCGAGCAGCCCAGCGCGCATCTCGGCCACGTAAGGAATCACGATGCCGTCGCCGCGCAGGAACGTGACGGTCAGCGCCGAGAGGCCTAGGAAGACGCCGCAGCCCGCCACCGGGATCAGCGTCTGCGTCAGGTGGTGGAAGCGCCGGAGCGACCAGCCCCCGAGGGACAGGGTCGCCAGCGCCACGATGCCCGACAGGGCAAGCCCGAGGATCACGGTGGCCGCGCCGATATAGGCCAGGAGCAGCCCGCCATCGAGCAGGGTCATGACGTCGTTGCGGGCGGGGTAATTCGTCAGCACGAACCAGGGCGCCGACATCTCAAGCGGCCACGTGATCCCATGGTCGATGAGCCAGGTCGCGGCCCATTGCTTGGCCTCGACGTACCAGGGGCTCGCCGACCACTGGAACGCGCCTACCGCCAGGGCCAGCATGCCGAAGAGGATCAGCACGGTCTGGTCGAGATCCGGCTCGGTGCCGGCCACGTGCACGATCTCGTGGTTGGGCGAGCGCAGGGCGAGGCGCACCGCCCCGCGATGGCCGCTGCATCGCCCGCACATGTGGCAGGCGCCGGCGCCGCGCATCGTCTTGACGGGCACGAGCGGCGCGCAGTTGAACGCCTTGCTGCCCCGGGCCGGCTTCGGCGAGGCCGCCCAGGCGGCGCGGTCGACCTGGAAGCTGATCGGCGCAAGTTTCGACAGCACCGCGAAGACGCCGTTGACCGGGCAGAGGTAGCGGCACCAGACCCGCTTGTTGCGCCCGTAGAGCAGCCCCACCACGATCGCCGCGAGGGTCGAGCCGCCGAGCACGGCCAGGACGGGCTTCGGGTAACCGTACACGCTGGTCATCTGGCCGTAGACCGTGGTGCCCGCGAAGGCCAGGAACGGCCAGCCTTGCCACGTGATCCAGCGCGGCACCGCGTAGCCGCGGCTCCAGCGGCTGGCGAACTCGCTCAACGCCCCCTCGGGGCAGAGGATGCCACACCATGCCCGGCCGACCAGCACCATGCTGAGCAGCACGAACGGCCACCAGATCCCCCAGAAGGCGAACTGCGCGGCGAGCGTGAGGTTGGTCCAGATATGGGCGGCGTTTCCGGGCAGCGGCAGCAGGGCAGGCACGATCACCAGCACCGCGTAGACCGCGATGATCAGCCACTGCACCGACCGGATCACCCAGCCGTAGCGCCGCATCCCGTCGCCGAACGCGGCGAGGCGCGCATCGATCCAGCTCCGCCAGGCGGGGCCGGAGGCTATAGAGAGGGAAGCGGGCGCTGCCGTCGACGCGCTCATTTGGCGACCAGGGTCGCCTTGGCATCGGGGTGGAAGTCGTCGAACACCTGATAGGTGCCGGCATCGAGGGTGCGGAACACGATCGCCGAGGTCGAGCCGGCGGCCAGCGCCTTCTCGCGCTTGAGTTCCGTGCTCTCGAACTCGACGGGCGACTGGCCGGTATTCGAGATCTCAAGCTTGAACCGGGTGTTGGCCGGCACCTCGATCACCGCCGGGAGGATCACGCCGTCACGCATCTCCACCTTGATCACCGGCATATCGTCCGCCCGCACGGGCCCGGCCGCACAGGCGGCGAGGAGCAGGGCGGCGAAACCAACGAGGCGCGGCGGGCGGATCACGAACACCTCCAAAGCTCTCAATAGGCGCCCTTCTTGCCGACGCCGGCGAAGGTGAAGTCCTGCACGACGTCGAAGGGCTCGAACCACGGGCCGACCCCCGTCTCCTTGTCGACGTGGCGACCGAAATGGCTGTCCTTGCCGGGGGGCGCGACCGTGACCTTGAGGCGATAGCGGCCGGGGCCGAACAACTTGACGTTGTCGCCGTAATGCGGCCCGTCATTGGCCACCATCGGCATCAGCATCCCCGAGACCTTCTGGTCGGTGGGCTTGTCGCCGTCGAGCTTCACCGCCTCGAAGCGCACGTCGAGGGCCGGCATCCAGTCGCCCTCGGCGAAACCGTTGCGGTTGTCCTTGGCGGCGCGGATATCCGTCTCGAGGTGGATGTCCGACTGCGCGGCGTCGCGCATCATGCCGGCGGGTTCCATCTCGATCGGCTGGAGGTAGACGGCGGCGACCTCCAGGCCGTTGCGCGTCACGTGCGGGCCGATCGGCACTTCCTTGGCCGCGGCGGATCCCGCGATCACGAGGGCGGCGGCCGCGACGAAGCCGCGGTGAATCAGGGGAGCGGTGGAGGCGCGCATGGTTCTGCACATAGACGCTCCCGACAGAAGTTCAAATAGGGATCGCACCAGCATCAAATAATAACAATTCTAATCTGAGAGCCTTCCGAGATGACGCGGGTGTATTTCCCAGTTTCAGTCTCGCCCACGGTCGATTGTAATCTGTTACCCCAAAGACTTTTCGCCTGCCTGTGGCCGGCCGGACCTTGACCACCGCGGCAATCTCGGGATCGTCATGCAACTGCCACGCTGCGAGCCGAGAAGGTGATCGAAAATCGGACGTCGCGATGCCGCACCCGCGACGCCGCGTACACAGCCTGGCCGCGCCGTGGCTTGCGCTGGGGCGAAGCGGGTTTTAGCAAAAGCTATATTGTTGCTGTGAGTCGTATGAGAATCCGTCCCGCGTCCCCGGTTCAGGCACGATCCCGGATCCGTATCCCGGCCTTGACCCAGGTCGCGGCTCTCCTGCTGACGCCTGCGATCACGGCACCCGCTGGCGCGGCGGACCTCGCGACACCGCGTCCAGCGGCGGAGGTGGCCGCCTACACCGATTGGTCGGGCGGCTATATCGGTCTGGAGGGCAGCGCGGGCGGTTCCTACGGGGCCTACACGTTCGGCCCGACGACGATCGGCGGGCGGCCGGTGCCGGCCTTCAAGAGCGGCGATTCGACGGGCCGCAGCGACCAGGGGCGGAACGCCACCACGGCGGTCGGCGGGCTGTTCGGTGGCTGGTCCTGGCAGACCGGCCCGTGGGTCTACGGCTTCGAGGCCAGCCTCGACGTCGCGAACCTGAAGCGCCCGGTTCCCTCGACCATCGCGGGCTTCGGCTATGCGGATGTGGACCCGGTCTTCAACATCGTGCGTGCGAAGACCGAACTCTACGGCACCCTGCGCGCGCGGCTCGGCTACAGCTTCGAGCGCTACCTGATCTACGGCACCTTCGGCCTCGCCGGCGCCAATGCCCGCGTCCTCGCGACCTATCCGGATCTCGACACGGGCGGCCAAGCTACAGCGCAGCGGGAACTCGGCTATCTCGGCTTCACCCTCGGCGCAGGGGTGCAATACGCCGTCAGCGACCATCTCGCCCTCGGGATCGACTACCGCTACATCGATCTCGGCGGCAGCCGGCGCTTTCCCCTGGGCGCCGTGCCCGGGGATATGGGCGGCCCGGTCTCGACCCGGGCGAGCTTCACGTCGAACCAGATGTTCCTGCGGCTGATGTGGTTCCCGGACGGGCTGAGGGTGCCGCCCGACCCGGACGAGACCGCGCCGCACGATCCCGACAACGGCGATACCGGCCGCTTCTCGCTGCACGGGCAGACCACTCTGATCGCCCAGGGGGTCCCAGGCTTCCGCTCGCCCTACGAGGGGGCGCAGAGCCTGATCCCGCATCAGGCCCGGCAGACCACGACGGCCACGATCTTCCTCGGGCTCAAGCTCACCGACACCACGGAAGTCTACTACAACCCCGAATTCAGCCAGGGCTTCGGTCTGTCGCGGACGCTGGGCGTGGCCGGCTTCGTCAACGGAGAAGCGCAGAAGGCCGGCGCCCCGTTCCCGAAGCTGCGCTCGAACCGCTACTACGTGAAGCAGACGATCAACCTCGGCGGCGAGACCGTGGAGGTGCCGGACGGGCCGAACCAGGTCGCCACCCGCTACGATGCCGAGCGGATCACGCTGATCGCCGGCAAGTTCGCGCTGGGCGATTTCTTCGACGGCAACATCTATGCGCACGATCCGCGGGTCGACTTCTTCAACTGGTCGCTGTGGGGCTCCTCGGCCTGGGACTTCCCGGCCAACCTCCCCGGCTTCACGCAGGGCGTCTACGCCGAGTACAACCGGCCCGAGTTCGCGATCCGGGCCGCCTACACCCAGGTGCCCAAGGAGCCGTCGAGCGACGTGCTCGATCCGCGGGTGTTCCGCCGCGCTGGTCTCAACGCCGAGTTCGAGCAGCGCTACGTCCTGCCGGGGCTGGACCAGCCGGGCAAGCTGCGCTTCGGCCTGTTCTCGAATGTCGGCGTCTCGGCCAACAACCGGGAAAGCGTGACGCTCACGCAGCTCGGCTTTTTCGAAAACGCCACGGACGCCGCCGTCGCGATTCGGCGCCCGCGCCGCAAGACCGGCGGCTACATCAACCTGGAACAGGCGCTGACGCCGGAACTCGGCCTGTTCGCCCGGGCCAGCCTGAACGACGGGCGGACCGAGAACATCTCGTTCACCGACATCGACCAGAGCTTTTCGGGCGGCCTGTCGCTGAAGGGCAAGGCCTGGGACCGGCCGGACGACACGATCGGGATCGGCGCGGCGATGAACGGCCTCTCGCCCTCGCACCGGGCCGCCTTCGCGGCGGGCTTCTATGGGCTGCTGATCGGCGACGGGCGGCTCAATTACGGCACCGAGCGGGCGCTGGAGACCTACTACGCCCTGAACCTGACCAAGTTCGTGACCCTGACCTTCGACTACCAGTTCATCAACAACCCCGGCTACAACCGCGACCGCGGGCCGGCCCACTTCTTCGCCTCGCGGTTGCACGCGGATTTCTGAGGCGGCTTCACGACGCCGCGAAACAAATGCGTGTCGCTGGCTTGGCCGGTCCGGGACCGGTCAATCAGCGTTTGCCACGTCCTCCATCACCGTCACCCCAAAGATATCCTCGAAGGCCACCCGCAGCTGCATGTCCACCTCGGCCATGCTCACCGGCAGGCCGAGATCGACCAGGCTGGTCACGCCGTGCTGGCGCACCCCGCAGGGGACGATCCCGTCGAAGTGGGAGAGATCCGGCTCGACGTTCAGGCTGATGCCGTGAAAGCTCACCCAGCGGCGCACCCGGATGCCGATCGCCGCGATCTTGTCCTCGACCTCCGGCCCCTTCTCGGGGCGGCGCACCCAGACGCCGACCCGGTCCTCCCGGCGCTCGGCGCGAACGTTGAAGGCCGCCAGCGTCGCGATCAGCCACGCCTCCAGGCTCGCCACGTAGGCGCGCAGGTCGCGGCTGCGCCGGTCGAGGTCGAGCATCACGTAGGCCACGCGCTGGCCGGGCCCGTGGTAGGTGTACTGCCCGCCCCGCCCCGTGGCGTGGACCGGGAATCGGTCGGGCGCCACGAGATCCTCCGGCCGCGCCGACGTCCCGGCCGTGTAGAGCGGCGGATGTTCCAGCAGCCAGACGCATTCCGGAGCCGTGCCGCGGGCGATCGCCTCGACGCGGTCCTCCATCCAGGCGGTGGCGGCTTCGTACGCGACGGGCCCGTCGCTCACCCGCCACGCCACCGGCCCGGCGACCGGATCGGATCCGGATCGCTTCGGGAAGGCGTGCGGGCTCACCGTCAGGCGCGTCGCGTTTACCAAGGGTTCACCATCCTGCATCGATGGTCGAAGCCTTCAACATCCGCGGCCGGCGGTTGCAAGGTTTGGCCGCGAGACGGGGTGGTGGGCGGTGGCGGTCTTCGAGACGCTGAAGGTCGATCTGACGGTGGTGCTCGGCCGCACCCGGATGCCCCTGCACATGCTGCTGCGCATGGGCCGCGGCGCGGTGATCGAATTGGACGCCAGCGACAGCGACATGGTCGAGATCCTGGCCAACGACCATCCGATCGCCCGCGGGCAGATCGTGGTGACGGGCGACCGAATCTCCGTCGAGGTGACGGAGCTGATCCGCAAGGCGGCCTCGATCGTGGAGCCCGGCGCCAGCATCGGCGACGGCGCGGCCTCGCTTCTGGAGAGCGGCTACGAATCCGCATGAGCGAAACGCTTGTCGGCAGCGGAGCGATCTGTTATCCGCTGCGCCGCCGACACCGTATCGGCCTCCGGGGTTTCCCGCAGGCCGCCTGTGTCGAGCGAGCGGACACGGATCATCGCGTCCGATGCGGCCATGGCGGAATTGGTAGACGCGCTAGCTTGAGGTGCTAGTCCCGCGAGGGGTGGAGGTTCGAGTCCTCTTGGCCGCACCAATCTTTTCTCTCGATGCGAAAAGATTGGTGCAAGACGTGGCACGGGCGATCGGCCCTCACGCAAGTCTCTGACTCAAGCAGAACGCGCATCGCGGCCGCTGAGCCAGTCCTCTCGAAGGCGGACTGGCCATGGTCATGCACGACCACGGCACCCGACCGCAGGAGCATCGGCCCCTGCGAGCGGGTCGCTCCGACCGTCTCCGCCGCGGCTCAGCGGCCGGAGGGCGCGCCGGACGGCGTGCCGTGCTGGAATCCCGCCGCGTTCGGCGGGCCCTTCATCTTGCCGTTCTCGCTGGGGGTCGTGTCCGGCGTATTGGCGCCGGCGGTCCCGGTGGTCTCCGCCTTGCCGAAGCCCGCGGCGTTGGGCGAGCCCTGCATGCGGGGCGTCGTGCCGGACGAGCCTGTGCCGGCGGTCGACTCGGCGGCCCAGCTGGCGGTTCCCATCGCCAGCAGTCCGGCAGCGGCGATCAGTGCGGTCGTGCGCATGGCAGAGTCCTTGAGCGTTCCATGATCACGTCTTGCGCGTGATCCGTGCGTCAACGTCCGCGATGGCCGCCTGTTCATTCCGCGGATGCGACCGCGTCCTTATCGGACGGTGATCGCGTTCTTGATGGTGTCGTAATCGGCCCGCTTCAGGACACGGCGCGTCAGCAGCTCCTCGGGCGACGTGTAGGGGCGGAACTCGATGATCCGTTTACCGATCATGCCGGCCCCGAGGCCGTTCAGCTGCTCGACCGAGGCCGTGTTGAGATCGACGCTCCCACCCGGCGACACGGCCGAATCCTGGGTCCCGCCGGGCGCGATCTCCGGTCTCAGACCCGTCGTGGCTATGCCGTCGGAAGCCGGCGCGGGCGAACCGGGGTCGGCCGGCGCGTTGGCCGGTGCGGCGGGGGACGGCGGGGCTATCGGGGGGACCGTCGCCGCCATCCCCGGACGGGAGGGCGATCCCGGCACGATGCTCCGGATGGCCTGGCCCTTGGCGTCCACGGGGGTGTGCGCCTGTTGCGACAGGGGAATGGCCCCGGCGCCCCGCTTGTCCGGCCCGCCCTGCGGACGCGGGCCATAGCCGATCCACAGGGCTGAGAAGAGGACCGCAATCACCGCCAGACCGGCGCTCACCGACAGAACGGAACGGATCATTCTCTCCCCTCTTCGGCTGGCCCGATGCCCGTCGGGGCCGTGAATGCCTCCGCGCTTCCTCACGGATCGCGCGGGGCAATTCAAGGTTCATCCGACCCGCGCTGCACCGCCATATGGGCGCCGATCGCTGCACCCCACGGTCCGTTCCCCCCCCAGCCAACGGGCTGCCCGCCAGGATTGCCCGGAAACGGCATCCCATGAGCCGTGCGCTGACGGGGGCGGTGCCATGCGCCAAGCCGCGCTGCGCTCCATTGACTTCGCAGCCGCACACCCGCATATCGGCGATGCAGCGTCAGCGGCCGTCATGGCCCGCTTGAGGGGGCTGCGTGACGGATCGGGCGCCCTACGGCGTGATCCGGCCCCCCTCTTCATAACGTGCATGCACCCGGGCCGCCCCATCACGCGGGCTGCCCCCTGCCAACGGACCGGCCCGATCATGGCCCAACTCGCCAGTGCGCGAGGTGCCCGGCCAGTCCTGCTGCATCGGATACATCCTTGACCCAATTCACTGATTTCGGCCTCGCCCAGCCCGTATTGCGGGCGCTCGGCGAGGCTGGCTACGTCACGCCGACCCCGATCCAGGCCCAGGCGATCCCGCCGGCCATGACGGGCCGCGACCTCTGCGGCATCGCCCAGACCGGCACCGGCAAGACCGCGGCCTTCGCGCTGCCGATCCTGCACCGCCTCTCGCTCTCGGACCGTCGCGCCCCGCGCCGCGGCTGCCGGGTGCTGGTGCTCTCGCCGACCCGCGAGCTCGCCAACCAGATCGCCGAGTCGTTCTCCGATTACGGCCGTCACCTGTCCTACACCACCACGGTGGTGTTCGGCGGCGTCACCATCAGCCGACAGGAGCGGGCGCTGGCGCCGGGCGTCGACATTCTCGTCGCCACCCCGGGCCGGCTGATCGACCTGATCGAGCGCCGGTCGCTGACGCTGGAGGGCGTCGAGATCCTCGTCCTCGACGAGGCCGACCAGATGCTCGACCTCGGCTTCATCCACGCCCTCAAGCGCATCGTGAAGATGCTGCCGGAGAAGCGCCAGAGCCTGTTCTTCTCGGCCACCATGCCGAAGAACATCGCCGGCCTCGCGAGCCAGTACCTCAAGGACCCGGTCCAGGTCGCGGTGACGCCGGTCGCCACCACGGCCGAGCGGGTCGAGCAGCAGGTGATCTTTGTCCATACCGGCGCCAAGCAGGCACTGCTGGGCCACATCCTGCGCGATCCGGCGATCGAGCGCGTCCTCGTCTTCACCCGCACCAAGCACGGGGCGGACCGGGTCGTGCGCGGCCTCGACAAGGTCGGCATCGCGGCGGCGGCGATTCATGGCAACAAAAGCCAGCCCCAGCGTGAGCGGGCGCTCGCCGCGTTCAAGGACGGTTCCTGCCGGGTTCTGGTCGCCACCGACATCGCGGCCCGGGGCATCGACGTCGAGGGCGTGAGCCACGTGGTCAACTTCGACCTGCCGAACGTGCCGGAGAGCTACGTCCACCGGATCGGCCGCACCGCCCGCGCCGGCGCCGACGGGCTCGCCATCTCGTTCTGCAACGACGAGGAGAAGGCCTACCTGCGCGACATCGAGCGGATCACCCGCCAGAAGGTGCCGGTGGCGGGCTTCCCCGAGGGCTTCAACCCGCCCTCCCGCCAGGAGGCGGCCGAGATCGCCCGTGAGGAGGAGCGCCGGCCCGAGCGGCAGCAGCAGCGCCCCGGCGGCGGCCGTCCGGGCCAGCGGTCCCGGCCGCAGCAGGGCCGTCCCCAGCAGGGACGCCCGGAAGGCGGTCGCGGCTTCGGCGGCCAGGGTGCGCCCCGGCAGGGTCGTCCCCAGGACGGCCGCGCCGACAACCGCGGTCCCGCTCCGCAGGGTCGCGACCCCCGTCCGGACAACCGGCCGGCCCGGCCGCAGGGTGAACGCCCGAACCAGGGCCGCCCGAACCGCGACGGCCGGCCCCAGCGGGCCGAGGCCCGTCCGCGCAGCGGTGGCGGCGGCGAGGGTCGCACCATCGGCTGGCTGGAGCGCGCGCCGCGCTCCTGATCTGCAGGAACATCACCCGCAAGAGCATCGCGGATGAAACAACCGCCCGGGGCCTGACCGTCCCGGGCGGTTTTTCGTGTGCTCACACATGCGTGATCGTTCAGAGGTTGATCTCGTAGCGACTCGATCCCGCGCTAGTTGGTTGCGCCGGCCCCAAGGCCCTCAGACCAATCATCGGAGAAAACGCCTCATGTTCAGGATTCTGGTCCCGGCCGCCGCGCTGGTCGCTGCGTCGCTCTCGCCGGCCCTGGCGCTCGAAGTCTCGAAATCCGTGGATGTTGCGGCTTCGCCCGAGACGGTGTGGAAGACCATCGGCGGCTTCTGCGGGATCGGCGATTGGCATCCGGTGATCGAGAAATGCGCCCTGTCCAAGAAGGGCGGCAAGGATGTCCGCACCCTCAGCCTGAAGGGCGGCGGCACGATCGTCGAAGAGGAAGAGTCCCGCAACGACAAGAAGATGGACTACACCTACACGATCCTGGAGGGCCCGCTGCCCGTGACCGACTACCATTCGACCATCATGGTCGCGAAGGCCGGCAGCGGTTCCAAGGTGACGTGGTCGGGGACGTTCAAGGCGAAGGGCGCCCCGGACGACAAGGCCAAGGAGGCGATCGCGGGCGTCTACGAGGCCGGCCTCAAGGGCATCGCCGATAAGGCGAAGTAAGCCGGGCTGAGCTGCGTGCGGGGCGGCGTCGGCGCTGCCCCGCATCCGGCCTCGGCGCCCTGGACCGCTGGGGTGCCTTCCCTTCCGGGCCGCGCTCCCCATCTCATCGAGCGGATCGTCAGGGGGCCGGGATCATGCGGTTCGAACTCTACCGGGACGCGAAGGGCGAGTGGCGCTGGCGCCTGCGGGCGCGCAACGGCGAGGTGATCGCCGAATCGGGTGAGGGTTATGTCCGCCGCGAGGATTGCGAGCACGGCATCGCCCTCGTGCGGCAATGCGCCGAGGCGCGCATCGAGGATATGACCACGAAGATCGCCTGAGCACCGGGGTCTCAACGCGCGATCAACCCTGTCCGGAACTCAGCAGTGGTTACGCTGCAACGCTTCGCCTCGCCCACGCGTTGCAGCGTCTCGGACCGGGCGGTGGGTTCTCACTTCCCGTGCGGTTCGTCGTCAGAGACGCAATCACAAAGGGAGTCGAGACCGTGCTGAGGAAATTCCTGCTCGCGGCCCTGCTGGTGCTGGGCTTCGCGGCCGCGGCGCCGGAGGGCGCGTCCGCCGCGCCGATCGGTCCGGGCCTCGCCCTGCCGGCCAATGCCGCCCCGGCGGTGACCGAGAAGGCCCAGTACTACTACCGTCGCCGCTTCTACGGTCCGCGGCCCTATTACCGCCGTCCCTACTACGGTCGCCGGTTCTACGGCCGCCGGTTCTATGGCCCCAGGCCCTACTTCCGTCGCCACTATTACCGTCGGCGGTTCTTCTACTAAGCACAGCCGAGCTTGACCGGCCCGGCGGCTCCCCAAGCCGCCGGGCTTTTTCGTGCCCCGATTCGGGATGCACCTGGGACGGCCATGCGGTATGATGCCGGCGATGGGACCGGCGGCGACAGATCGGCCGGCCCGGGAGGATTCCCGATGAACGATCTTGCAGAAAGCGCCGAGCCCGCAGCGGCGACCTCGGAGCTCTGGCAATCGATCCCGCTCGAATGCATCCTGAGCGCGGCCGCCATCCTGCTGGCGGCCGGGCTCAAGCTCGCCGGCCTTCTGAGCTGACGGCGCGCGACGGACGGGTGGACGGCATGCAGCACGTCGGAATCGCATCGGCCGCGAGCGTGACGCCGCCTCCGGAACTCGATCTGCCCAAGGGCGACCTGACGGTGCGCACCATCGCGATGCCGGCCGACACCAACGCCAACGGCGACATCTTCGGCGGCTGGGTGCTGTCGCAGATGGATCAGGCCGGCGGCATCGCGGGGGTCGACCGGGCGCAGGGCCGGGTCGTCACCGTGGCGCTCGACGCCATGACGTTCATCCGGCCGGTCCGGGTCGGCGATGTGCTGTGCGTCTATACCCGGGTCTCGCATGTCGGCCGCACCTCGATGAAGATCGAGGTCGAGGCCTGGGCGCGGCGCTTCTGCACCCAGGTCCGCGAGCGGGTGACGCAGGCCACCCTCACCTTCGTGGCGATCGACGAGGACGGCCGCCCACGGCCGATCCCGCCGGCGGTGCCCTCGCCCCAGGCGGTGATCGAGACCCCGGCTACTTGATCACCGCGCAGGCGACCCGGTCGCCGGCGCCGCCGATCGGCTGGCTGGTGTGGTCGTCCTCGTTGGCGTGGATAATCAGCGCCGAGCCGTCCCCGTCCTTCAGGCCGCCCTCGCCGTTGAGCGGGGTCTCGCTCCAGACCTCGGCGTTGGCCGAGCCGTCCTGCGCCACGTAGAGGTTCGGCAGGTCGCCCTCGTCGGGCCCGTCGGGGTTGAGCAGGCCGTGCTTGCTCTGGTCGTGGTTCACGTGGGCCTTGGAGTTCATGAACTTCGGATCGGAGCAGTCGCCAACGGCGTGGAAGTGCAGGCCGTGCCAGCCGGGCGACAGGGCGCCGGCCTGGAGCGCGACGCGCAGCACCAGGGCATTGGCGCCGTCCCGGATCGCCAGCGAGCCGATCGTGTCGCCCTTGGCGTTCTTGATCGGGGCCGAGAAGGTCTCGGCGGCCTTCGGGGCTTCTTTCGGTGGTTCCTGGGCGTAGGCGCCGCCCGCGGCGGCGGTGGCGAGCACTGCGAGCAGCGGCAGGGTACGGATCATGCGGTGGCTCTCCTGTCAGGCCCGGTCTAGTTAGGGAGCGCGCCGGCCGGCGGAAGGGCCTGGCGCGGGAACCTATGCTGCAGATCTGCCGGGACCGCACGAAGCCCTGATGACCTCAGACCGGACCATACCGGATCGCGTCGCCGCGCGGCGCGCCGACCTGTTCCTCGTGGAGCACGGCCATTTCGAGAGCCGGGCCCGGGCGCAGGCCGCGATCCGGGCCGGGAAGGTCCGCGTCGACGGCCGGCCGCTCGCGCGCGCCTCGGAGCAGATCGAACCGGGGGCCCGGGTCGAGGCCGTCGCCGAGCACCCTTACGCCTCCCGCGGCGGCCTCAAGCTGGCGGCGGCGCTCGACGCGTTCGGGCTCGATCCGGCGGGCCGCGTCGCCCTCGATGTCGGCGCCTCGACCGGCGGCTTCACCGACGTGCTGCTCACCCGGGGGGCGCGCCACGTCCATGCGGTCGATGTCGGCCGGGGACAGCTCCACCCGCGGCTCGCAGCCGATCCCCGGGTGACGAACCGGGAGGGCACCGATATCCGCAACCTGGATCCGGACGCGCTCATCCCGCGCCCGGACCTCGCGAGCGTCGATGTCAGCTTCATCGGCCTGCGCCTCGTGCTGCCGGTGCTGCCGGCGCTCCTGGCGCCGGGCTCGGGCCTCGTCGCGCTGATCAAGCCGCAATTCGAGGCCGGCCGCGAGCGGATCGGCCGGGGCGGCCTCGTGCGCGACCCGGCCGTCCACGCGGAGGTCTGCGCCTCCGTGCGCGGCGAGCTGGAGCGGCTCGGCGCCGCGATCCTGGGCCTGATCGCCTCCCCCGTGACCGGCGGCGACGGCAATGCCGAGTTCCTGATCGGCGCGAGGTTTGCGTGAGCGAGTCCCTGAGCGAGTCCTTGAGCGAAACGATCACGATCCGGGATCTCGGCGCCCGCGGCGACGGCATCGCGGAGGACGGGACCATCGTCCCGTACGCGCTGCCCGGCGAGCGCGTGACGGTTCAGCGCGAGGGGCGCCGTGCCGAACTGCTTGCGGTCGAGCAAGCCTCGGCCGACCGCGTCGAGCCCTTCTGCCCCTACGTCCTACGCTGCGGCGGTTGCCGCACCCAGCACCTCGCCCGGCCGGCCGAGCTCGCCTGGAAGCGGGGTCTCGTCGCCCAGGCCCTGTCGCAGGCCGGGCTCGCCGTGACGCCCGAACCGGCGATCGACGCCCACGGCGCCGGCCGGCGGCGGCTCACCCTCCATGTCCGCGCCGTCGAGGGCCGGGCCGAGGCCGGCCTGATGGCGGCGCGCAGCCACGCGCTGGTGCCGATCGACCAGTGCCCGATCACCGTGCCGGCGCTGCATCCGGCCCCGGAGGTGGCGCGCCGCCTCGCCGCTCCGCTGGGCCACGGCCGCAAGCCCCTCGACGTGGCCGTCACCGCCACCGACCAGGGTCTCGACGTCGACCTGCGCGGCCACGGTCCGGTGAGTGCGGGCGTCGGCGCCGCCCTGGTGCGGATCGCGGGCGAGCTCGGGCTCGCCCGCCTGTCGCTCCACGGGGAGCGCCTGATGGAGGCCGAGCCGGTCTCGGTGACCGGTGGCGGCACGCGCCTGTACCCGCCGCCGGGCGGCTTCCTCCAGGCCACCGCGGCCGGACAGGCCACGCTCGCCGAGCTGACCCTCGCGGCCCTCGGACCCCGTGTGAGGCGGATCGCGGACCTGTTCGCGGGCTGCGGCCCGCTCAGCCTCGCGATGGCCGGGCGCGCCGCCATCCACGCGGTGGAATCCGATGCGGCAGCGCTCGCCGGCCTCGACCGGGCCGCCCGGGCGGCGACGGGCCTCCGGCAGATCACCACCGAGCGCCGCGACCTGTTCCGCCGCCCATTGCTGCCCCTCGAACTCGACGCCTTCGACGCGGTGGTGTTCGATCCGCCCCGGGCCGGTGCCGAGGCGCAGGCCCGTCAGCTCGCCGCGTCCCGGGTGCCGCTGGTGATCGGCATCGCCTGCGATACCGGCACCTTCGCCCGGGACGCCGCGACCCTCGTGGCCGGCGGCTACGGTCTGGACTCGGTCACGCCGGTCGACCAGTTCCGCCACGCGGGACATGTCGAGATGGTCGGCGTGTTCCGCCGCGCCGCGCGGCGTCGGTGACGCACGCAACCCACGGGGACGTCTCACGTTCTCTCGGCAATTGGAGATGTCCCATGCCCCGAGGAACCCTGCGCCCGCTGGCGCTCGCCGCCCTGAGCCTAGCCCTGACGGGTCCGCTGGCCGCGCAGACCGTCGCCCCCGACCAGACCGGCACCGGCGGCGGCCCGGCCTCGACGATCACGGCGCCGAACACCAACCGGTACGGCGTCACCAAGCCGCCGGGCACGTCCATGGGCCCGGGTGAGGTCCCGACCCGGGGGGAAGAGCGCCGCGAGCGGGCGCTCACCGACAAGATCGACAACAGCATCTGCGACGGCTGCAACTAGAACGGTCTCTCGCGGCGGCCGACAGGTCGGCCTCGGAGCCTGCGGCTCTGGGGCGATCCGTGCATTCCGGAAAAACCGGGCCGCGATGTCACGGAAGCGTCAGAAAACACCGCCACACCCGCGGCGCAGCTTGCGCCGGGAGTCGCCGTGCCGGATGCGGATAAACCCAGCGCTGTCCCGTGATCGTCCTGCACCCGAGACCTGTTCGTGATCTTCATCCACCAGCCTGCCCTCGGCGCCGGATCCACGCTCCTTGAACGCCGCATCGTCGATCTTCAGGACACGATCCCCGACGATACCGTCTGGCTCGACCTGATCCGCCCGAGCCGCGAGGAGGAGATGAAGGTCGAGGCCTTCGCGGGCATCGAGGTGCCGACCCGCGAGGAGATGAAGGACATCGAACCGTCCGAGTTGCTCTACGTCGAGGAGGGCGCCCGCTACATGACCGGGCGGGTGCTCTCGAAGGTGAGCGATTCCGAGGAGCCGGGGCTCACCGGCATCACCTTCATCCTGCGGGGCAACCGGCTCGTGACTGTGCGCCACGAGGAGCCGCAGGCCTTCCGGATGTACACGCAGCGCGCCGGCCGCTCGATGGGCAACGGCGGTGCCTCCACGCCCTCCGGCGAGACCATCCTGGCGGGCCTGATCGAGGCGGTGATCGACCGGGCCGCCGACGTGCTCCAGCTCCAGGGCGAGCGGATCGACCGCCTTTCGGGCAAGATCTTCGAGGTGCAGGACGACCCGTCAGCCCGCAACACCGCCCTTCAGGACACGTTGCGCGCCCTGGGACGGCATGGCGACCTGATCTCCAAGCAACGCGAGAGCCTCGTCTCGATGGAGCGAATCCTGCTCTCGCTCTCGGCGACGTACCGGACCAACAAGGCGCCGCGCGATCTCCGGGAGGATGTCCGCTCGACGCTGCGGGATCTTCAATCCCTGGAGGAGCACGCGACCTTCCTGAGCAACAAAATCCAGTTCCTGCTCGACGCGACCCTCGGTCTCGTCAACCTGGAGCAGAACAACATCATCAAGCTGTTCTCGGTCATGGCGGTCGTCTTCATGCCGCCGACCCTGATTGCGTCGATCTACGGCATGAACTTCAAGTCGATTCCGGAACTCGATCTTTCGTTCGGCTACCCCATGGCCTTGGTCATGATGGTGGTTGCGGCCATATTCCCGTACTTTTTCTTCCGATGGAAGAAGTGGCTGTAGCCATCATACCAGCCTCGATCGGCAAAGAGTTAACAATCTTATTGGAGAATACCCGGGTTCAAGTTGCGGCGCGGCCGCGAAGACGGAAGCCCCGATGCGTCTCTCCCTCAAGGCGGTTCTCTCCGGCGCGATCGGCCTGCTCGCGCTCGCGGCTGTCGGACAGGGCCTTGCCAGCGTCGTGGCCCTGTCGGAGATCGAAGCGAACGCGGTCGCGGTCTCGGAGCGGGCATTGCCGACGCAGAACCTCGCCGAATCGATCGGAAAGGCCGTCCGGGACGCGCGGCTGAACCTGTACAGGCTCGCGGTCGCCTCCCGCGATGCGGCGGCGCTGGACAAGAACCAGACCGCGCTCACCGATACGCTCGGGACCCTCTCCGACCTGCGCCAAGCGTTCCAGAGCCGCCTGACGAAACCCGCGGATCAAGCGACCTACGAGCGCTTCACCACGGCCTGGAACGCCTACCAGAACATCCAGCTTCAGGTGGTCGAGCTGATGATCGCAGGCGACCAGCCCGGCGCCCTCGCCCTGGTGCTGGATCCCGCGACCGGGGCCCAGAACGACGCGGCCGTGGCGAGCCTCGGCGAGACGATCGCCTCGGCGCGCGCCCAGACGGACGCCAATGTCGCCGAGACCGTACGGGAAGCGACCAGCGCCAAGCGCATCGCGCTCGCCGCCACCGTGGTCGGCCTCGTGGTCGCCGCCGCCGCGATGCTGTTCGCGGTGTTCGGGATCGCCCGGCCGATCGCCCGCATGACCGGCGCCATGGGGCGGCTCGCCGAGGGCGACGAGACCGTGGCGGTTCCGCATACCGGCCGGCGCGACGAGATCGGCGCGATGGCGGCGGCCGTGCAGGTGTTCAAGGACAACCTCATCCACAGCCGCGCGCTGGAGCGGGACACGGCTGTCGCCCGCCAGGACGCGGAGACCCAGCGCCGCCGCGCCGTCCACACCATGGCCGAAGCCTTCGAGGCCGCGGTCGGCGGCGTGCTCGCGCGGGTCTCGGACGCCGCAAGCGACCTGCGTGCCGATGCGGAAGCGATGTCGAGCACGGCCATCCATACGGCCGCGCGCTCGGCGACGGTGGCGGGGGCCGCGCAGGAGGCGGCACAGCATGTCGGCACCGTGGCGGCCGCCGCGGAGCAGCTCGGCGCCTCGGTCCAGGAGATCAGCCGTCAGGTGGACGGCTCGGCCGACCTCGCCCGGAGCGCCGTGGTCCAGGCCGGTTCGACCGCCAGCCTCGTGCAGGAGTTGAGCGCGGCGGCCGGCCGGATCGGGGACGTGGTGCGCCTGATCACCGACATCGCCGGCCAGACCAACCTGCTGGCGCTGAACGCCACGATCGAAGCCGCCCGGGCCGGGGCCGCCGGGAAGGGATTCGCGGTGGTGGCCGCCGAGGTGAAGCAGCTCGCCGAACAGACCGCCAAGGCCACCGGGGAGATCTCCGGACAGGTCGGCCGCATCCAGGGGGCGACGAGTCAGACCGTCCACGCGATCGACAGCATCGCAGCCCGGATCCGCGAGATCGACGGCGTGGCGACCTCGATCGCGGCGGCCGTCGAGGAGCAGGGCGCGGCGACCCGGGAGATCGCCCGGAACGTCGCGGAGGCGGCCACCGGCACGGGCGCGGTCACCGGCACGATCGACGCGGTGGCACGGGCCGCCGATGAGACCGGCACGGCCGCCACGCGGATGTTGGCTTCGGCCGCGAGCCTCTCGGAGCAATCCGCCGAGCTGCGGCGCGAGATCGACACGTTCCTCACGACCGTGCGGGCCGCCTGAGTCAGGGTTTCGAAAGGTCGAGACCTTTCGCGGGTCCAGGGCGGAGCCCTGGTCCAAGTCTCAGGGCTCCGCCCTGGGAACCCGCCAAAGGGCTCGGCCCTTTGGAAACCCACGATCCGGGGTCGATTGAACCCTGAAGCCTCAGGCCGGGCTCGACAGCTTCATCAGCACGAGCCCGGAGGCGATCAGGCCGGCCGCGAGGAGCCGGGTGGCGCTCGCCGCCTCGCCGAGCACCGCGAGGCCGACCAGGAACGCGCCGACCGCGCCGATGCCGGTCCAGATCGTGTAGGCGGTGCCGAGGGGCAGCGTGCGCATGGCGAGTGCCAGAAAGCCGACGCTGCCGGCCATCGCGGCTGCCATGACCGCCGTCGGCCAGATGCGCGTGAAGCCGTCGGACTGCTTCATCGCGAAGGCCCAGACGACCTCAAGGAGGCCCGCGGTGATGAGATAGATCCAGGCCATGGCGACCCTCCTGAAAGGGCCGGGCCGTCCCGGACTTGTGCCCCGCGCGTCGGGGGGAGGACGTGGCCTCGCGCACGATCAGCTAAGGTTTGCGGAGCGCGGTCGCAAGCGCGGCGCAGGGATCCGATCCGCGCCGACGACTCCCTACGCCACCGCGGCGAGGTGCTTCACCTCGGCCTTCGCCACCACCTTGCCCACGGGCGCCGCCTTGCCGCAGCCCTCGGCTTCCGGGGCCAGCACCGGCGGCTGCACCCAGCGGCCGGCATCGAGCTCGGTGATCCGGCCGTTGATTTCGCGGATGACGTAGCGCGAGAACGGATAGACGTGCAGGTAGATCACCATGTTGGTGACCACCGCCTCCAGGGCCGCCGGGTTGCGGCGGGCGGTCTCGAGGAACACGCTCCAGAAGTGCTTGGCGAGTTCCGGCCGCCGCACGGTCATCCGCCAGCACACCCGGGCGAGCGACCACAGATCATGGACGACGTGGCGCCAGTTGAGCTTTTGCGCCGCGAATTTCGGCCGCTTCACCCGCCGCGCCACGACGCGCACCCGGTCGAAGAAGTTCACCGGGTCGTAGACCTCCTGCAGGACGTCGCGATAATCGGCCAGCACATCGCGCTGCGGGCGAAGGGTCACGAAGTTGAGCCCCTGCGTGCACTGGTCGCCCTGATCGGCGGTGGTCGCCGCGTAGTTCTCGTAGAGCCGGCCCTCCTTGCGCAGGCGGCGCGAGAGCTGGGTATTGGGCAGGGCGAAGAGCAGGCCGACCATCGCGATCGGGATGCCGGTCTGGCTGATGCAGAGCGACATCGCCTTGGAGATGCTGTCCTGCTCGGTGTCGAAGCCGACGATGAAGCCGGCGGTCACGAACATCCCGTGCTCGTACAGCTTGTGCACGCTGTCGGCGATCGAGCGCTTGGTGTTCTGCTTCTTCTGCGTCTGGATCAGGGTCGCCTCGTCGGGCGTCTCGATCCCGGTGAACAGGGCGAAGAAATTCGCGTCCCGCATCATCCCGAGCAGTTCCTCGTCATCCGCGAGGTTGAGCGAGGCCTCGGTCGAGAACTTGAACGGGTAGCCGTGATCCGCCTGCCATTGGATCAGGTGCGGCAGGAACAGCTTGATCGCCTTCTTGTTGCCGATCAGGTTGTCGTCGACGAAATCGACATGGCCGCGGTAGCCGAGGCCATAGAGCCGGTCGAGCTCGGCCAGCATCTGCGGCGTGGTCTTGGTCCGCGGGGCACGGCCGTAGAGCTCGATGATGTCGCAGAACTCGCAGGTGAACGGGCAGCCGCGCGAGAACTGGACGCCGATATACAGGTAGTGGCTGAAGGTCAGCAGGTCGAAGCGCGGGATCGGGCTCTTGGTGACGTCGGCCTTGAATTTCTCCGCCGTGAAGCGGCCGCGGCGTTCGCCCGATTCCCAGGCTGCCACGAAGGTGTCGAGGATGCCCTCGGCCTCGCCGAGCACGAGGAAGTCCGCCTTGTCGTAGACCTCCGGCGTCGAGGTGGGCGCCGGGCCGCCGACGCAGACCGGGGTGCCGAGCGCCACGCACTTGTCGATGACGACGAGGCAGTCCGGCTCCTGGGGCAGCATGCCGCCGGTCATCACGAGGTCGGCCGCCTGGATCTGCGCGTCCGTCAGCTCCTCGCAATTGCGGTTGATCAGCGTCACCTGCCAGGCCGGCGGCAGCATCGCGGCCAGCGTGATCAGGCCGAGCGGCGGCGCCGGAGCGCGGGCGCCCTGGATCTCCATGGCCTCCTTGAAGTTCCACATGGAGTTTTCGTAGAACTTCGGGAACACCATCAGCACGCGCGGGGCCGTGTTCGCTTGCGACATGCCAGTTCCCTCGTTCACACGCGCAGCCCGGCTCCGATGGGAGTCAGGCCGCGCAGCAAGCCTCACTTGCGAGCGAATTGAGGCCGTTTTTCGCTGCCGCAACATTCCGGAGCGCCAGGGCCGACAGGACACCCGTCCGGGCGCCGCGAATCAACCCCTGCACGCGATGCCGCGGCGAGGCTCAGCCTCTTAACCAAGAGTTGCGCCATTTCGGCGACAGCCGTCTGACGGACGGGTTACGGCTCGACCTGGAACCGCTCCGGCTGCGTGCCGTCCGCGTCGGTGAAACCGTAGATCCGCGCGAGGTCGCCCGCATGCAGCACCGCGCCCGCGTGGGCGGCGATGTCCGGATCGGCCGCCAAGGCGGCGAGCGCCCGGCCGGCATAGAGGGGGCCTTCGGTGGCGTGGACGTCCTGCCCGAGATCGCGCGCCCGCTCGGTGGCGACGAAGCCCGGCGACAGGCCGAGCGCCGTAACGCCGTGCGGCGCCAGTTCCCGGCCGAAGGCGAGCGCCAGCCGGTTGGTGGCGGCCTTGGCGGAGTCGTAGAAGATGTCGCCGAGATAATCCTCGGTCCCGAAGGAGACCAGCGCGATCAGGCCTGAGCGCGCCGCCACCATGGCGGGGGCGACCGCGCGGGCGAGGAGCAGAGCCGGCAAAGGACCGGCTTCGAGGAAGCCGAGATAGGGCTCGGCGGAGCGGCGCCAGAACGGCGTGCCCCAGCCGGCGCCGTCCGGATAGCGCTCCCCGTCATAACCCTCGTTGCCGCCCCAGACGCTGCAGGCCGCGACATCGATCCGCCCGAACCGCCGCAAGGCCCAATGCATCATCGCGTCGGTGGCACGCTCGGAGCGGTGGTCGCACAGGTAGTGATGGCCGCGCCCACCGGCCGCATCGACCATGCGGGCGGTGTCCTCGATCGATTCCGACCGCATCTCGGTGCGCGCGCCGGTCTCGCTGGAGCGGGCCGTCACGATCACGGTGGCGCCGGCTTCGCCCAGCGCCCGGGCGAGGCCCCGGCCGACGCCCCGCGAGGCGCCCGCAACCAGGCAGATCTTTTGCGACAGATCGGGCGCGCTCACGCCGAGGCAGGCTTGGCGCGGTTGAGGAAGGCGGAGAGCCGCTCCTGGGATTCGTGCGAGTGCAGCTGCGCGTCGAACGCCTTGGCCTCGGCCTCCAGGGCCGCCTCGACCTGGGCCTGATCGCCCCGGATCAGCGCGCGCGAGGCCGCCAGCGCCCCCCGCGGCAGGGCGGCCAGCTTGGTCGCCTGGGCGACGGCCTGCTCGACCAGCATGTCGGCCGGGAGCACCGCGTTGACGAGGCCGAGCGCCTGCGCCTCGTCGGCCTCCAGCGGCCGGGACAGGAGCAGCAACTCGGTCGTCCGGAGCCGCCCGACCCGCAGGGGCAACAGGTAGCTCGACGCCGCCTCCGGCACGAGGCCGAGGTCCACGAAGGGCATGCGCAGCCGCGCCGCCGGGCTGGCATAGACGAGGTCGCAATGCAGGCAGAGCGTCGCGCCGATCCCCACCGCGATCCCGTCGACCGCCGCCACCATCGGGGTGCGGGTGCGGGCGAGCTGGCGGATGAAGGCCAGAGCCGGCGAGCTGCTGAACCCGTCCCCCGCATGCCCCATGAAGTCGGCGAGGTCGTTGCCGGCGCTGAACATGCCGGGCTGCCCGGCGAACACCACGGCGCCGATCGCCTCCGACCCGTCGGCCTCGACCAGCGCGTCGCGCATGGCGTCGTACATCGCGCCCGTGAGCGCGTTCTTCTTCTCCGGGCGGTTCAGGGTGATCAGGCGGACGCCGCCCTCCAGGTCGCTGATGATGATCGTCTGCATGGCGGCGTCCGGATCCGATCCCTACTCGATTTCAGCCAGTATACTGTCGATCGCGTCATCCGCCCGCAACGCGCTCCGACGCGCCAGGGCGTAGAGTTCCTCCAGGACGCGCGACCACGAGCCCGGCTGGCGCGGGCTGTCGCGATCGAGCCCATCGCGCCCGAAATCGTCGACGATCCGTCCGATGGCATCGATGATCGAGACGTGGAACTCGGTGAAGCGCCCGTCATCGACCGACTTGATCTGCACGCTGCTGTTCTGAAAGGCGGCCTGGAACACGTCCGGCCGGATGCTCTCCTGCCAGACCAGCTCCCCCGCGCGCGTCCGCTCCAGCAGGCGCTCGACGAGACGCCGCTGCTTGTCGAAATTCATGCCCACCCCCTGTCGGCTCCCCGACCCGATCGTCTCCCACGGCCGGGCGGCCACGGCCCGGCCGGGGGACGAATCGCGGGCATTGAACATCGTGTCGCAGGGCGGAGCCAGCACGATATGCCTGCGGCTCCGGCCCTCCCTCAGACCGCCAGGGCCGAGCCGGCCTCGTCCGTGAAGGCGCCGCCCTCGACCACGCTCTGCTCCAGCCCGGAGGCGGCCACCAGGAGGTTCTCGCCATAGAAGCGCGCGAGCGCGATGCGGGCGGCATGGGCCGGATCGGTCTCGCCGGCCTTCCGGGCGGCCGAGGCCGCGAGCGCGCTCCGGGCGAGGCAGGCGCCGCCGAGCACGAGGCCGAACAGGCGCAGATACGGGGTCGCCCCGGCGAGCGCGTTCTCCGGCCGGTTGGAGGCGAGCGCCGCGAGCTGATGGCTCGTCGCCCGGTCGAGGCTGCCGATCCCGTCCCGCAGCCGCGCCGCCATGTGGCCGAAGGCCGGATCGCCCGCCTTCAGCAGGCCCTCGGCCGCCCGGCGCATCCAGGCGATCTGCGAGCGCGCCGTGGCGCCGCCGTTCAGCGGCAGCTTGCGGGCGGTGAGGTCGATGGCTTGGATGCCGTTGGTGCCCTCGTAGATGCCGAGGATCCGGGCATCGCGCATGAGTTGCGCCGCCCCGGTCTCCTCCACGAAGCCCATGCCGCCATGGACCTGCACGCCGAGCGACGTCACCTCGTTGGCGAGATCGGTCGAGAAGGCCTTGGCCACCGGGGTCAGCAGGGAGGCACGGTCGAGGGCGGGCTGCCCCTCCGTATCCTTCGACGCGTCGAGGGCGGCGGCGGTGAGGTAGCAGATGCCCCGGGCGGCGGCCGTGTAGGCCTTCATGGTGAGCAGCATGCGCTGCACGTCGGGATGAGCGACGATCGGGCTCGTCGCCTCGGCGGCACCGATGGCCTTCCCCTGCCGGCGCTCCTGCGCGTAGGCGAGCGCCCGCTGGGTCGCGGCCTCGGCGACGCCGACGCCCTGGAGGCCGACATTGAGGCGGGCCGCGTTCATCATCGTGAACATGCAGGCCAGCCCCCTGTTCTCCTGGCCGATCAGCCAGCCGGTGGCGCCGCCCTGATCGCCGAACGCCATGGAGCAGGTCGGCGAGGCGTGGATGCCGAGCTTGTGCTCGACGCCGGAGCAGCGCAGGTCGTTGCGGGTGCCATCGGGCAGCACCTTCGGCACGAGGAACAGGGAGATGCCGCGCGTTCCGGCCGGCGCGTCCGGCAGCCGGGCCAGGACGAGGTGGACGATGTTGTCGGCGAGATCGTGCTCGCCGTAGGTGATGTAGATCTTGGATCCTGTGATCCGGTAGGTGCCGTCGCCGGCGGGGACCGCGCGGGTGCGCAGCAGGGCGAGGTCGGAACCGGCCTGCGGCTCGGTCAGGTTCATGGTGGCGGGCCATTCGCCCGAGACCAGCTTCTCGAGGTAGCGCGCCTTCAGGTCGTCGGAGCCGTGGGCCGCCAGCGCCTCGATGCCGCCCTGGGTCAGGAGCGGGCAGAGGCCGAAGGCGAGGTTGGCGCCGTTCCACATCTCGGTGCAGGCGGCCTCGATCAGCTTCGGCAGGCCCTGGCCGCCATGGTCGGCTTCGGCCGAGAGCCCGTTCCAGCCGCCCTCCGTGAAGGTGCGGTAGGCCTCCCGCCAGCCCGGCGGGGTGGTGACGCGCCCCTCCGTTAACGGCGTGCCGTGGCGGTCGCCGACGCGGTTGAGCGGGGCGAGCACGCCGGCGGCGATCCGCCCGGCCTCGGAGAGGATCGCCTCGGCATCCTCGGGATCGACCGCGTCGAGCCCCACCACGTGCCGGAGCGTGAACAGCATCTCGGGGACCGGGGCGCGGTAACTCATGACGATCCTCCCTGGGCGGCCCGTGCGCTCGATCCGGCGCGGGTTTGACCGCGCCCGCATCCCGGGTCTACGGCGGCCCGAGAATAGGCGCGCGCCGTGCCCTTGTCTCTGAGACGGCTTCCCCCATGAACGATCCCGGGTCAACGGTCCCGGCCGCGACCCGGCGGCTCGACCCCGATGCGGCCGGCCTCGCCGAGGCGTCGGCACGCCTGCGGGCGGGCGACCTCGTGGCCTTCCCGACCGAGACGGTCTACGGCCTCGGAGCGGACGCGACCGATCCCGCCGCCGTGGCGCGGATCTTCGCCGCCAAGGAACGGCCGCGCTTCAATCCGCTGATCTCCCATCTGCCGGATCTGGCCGCGGCCCTGACGGAGGGTGACTTCGACGCGCAGGCGCGCCGCCTCGCCGAAGCCTTCTGGCCGGGCCCCCTGACCCTGGTGGTGCCGGCCCATGGGGGCTCACGCGTCAGCGACCTCGCCCGCGCCGGCCTGCCGAGCGTCGCCCTGCGGGTTCCCGCGCATCCGCTGGCGCGGACTCTGTTGTCCGCGGTCGGCCGGCCCGTGGCCGCACCCTCGGCCAACCGCTCGGGCCGGGTGAGCCCGACGCGCGCCGCACACGTGCTCGACGACCTCGCGGGCCGGATCGCCGCGGTGCTCGATGGCGGCGATACGCCGGTGGGGGTCGAATCGACCGTGGTGGCCTGCCTCGGCGGCCCGCCGCGTCTGCTGCGGCCCGGCGGGATCACCCGAGCGGCGCTGCGCGCCGTCCTCGGCCACGACCCGGCGACCTCGGAGGCGGCCGATGCCGACCGGCCGGCGGGCCCCGGGATGCTCGCCTCGCACTACGCCCCGCGGGCGCGGGTCCGCCTCGACGCGACGCGCATCGAGCCGGGGGAGGCCGTGCTGCTGTTCGGCGCGGCCCGCCCCGAGGGTCACGCACAGGCCTGCGCCGCGCTGAACCTCAGCCCGGCGGGGAATGCCGAGGAGGCCGCGGCGCGCCTGTTCGGCGCCCTGCGGGACCTCGATGCATCGGGCGCGGCGACCATCGCGGTGGTGCCGATCCCCGACGAAGGCCTCGGCGAGGCGATCCGCGACCGCCTAGCCCGGGCCGCCGCACCCCGTTGAGGCAGGGTGCGATTTTTTTGGCCAGCGGCGGAACAGACCCTTCCGCCGCCCGTTTATTGGTCACGAAGGCCTTCTCAGCCCCCAATGGCCTTTTCCCTTTCAGGCTCGGAGCAATCCGAGCCTTTTTTCTTGGGCAAAATCCTCAGGCCAGCTTGGCCGCGATGCCGGCGACGTGGCGGCCCTGGAACCGGGCGCCCTCCAGCTCCACCGGGCTCGGCTGGCGCGAGCCGTCGCCGTCCGCGATCGTGCTGGCGCCGTAGGGCGTGCCGCCCTTAACAGCCTCGACGCCGCCCTGCCCCTGGAAGCTGTAGGGCAGCCCGACCACCACCATGCCGTGGTGGAACAGCACCGTGTGGAAGCTGGTCAACGTCGTCTCCTGCCCGCCGTGCTGGGAGGCCGTCGAGGTGAAGACCGAGCCGACCTTTCCGACTAGCGCGCCCTTCATCCACAGCCCGCCGGTCTGGTCGATGAACTGCTTCATCTGCGAGGCCATGTTGCCGTAGCGGGTCGGCGTGCCGAAGATGATCGCGTCGTAATCGGCGAGTTCGTCGACCGTCGCGACCGGGGCGGCCTGATCGAGCTTGAAGTGGCTCTGCCGGGCAACCTCCTCGGGCACCAGCTCCGGCACGCGCTTCACCACCACGTCGGCCCCCGCCTCGCGGGCGCCCTCGGCGACGGCGTAGGCCATCTGCTCCACGTGTCCGTAGGTCGAGTAGTACAGCACCAGAACCTTGGCCATGTCGGAATCTCCGGTTCGCGTTTCGGACGGCCGCCCGAATCGTCGGGCGGCACGATGGCGCCTCCATCGCGCGTTTCGGGCCTTGCAAAAATGCCCTGCTGCGCAAACCATGCCTTGCAGGAATGCAAGGCTCGGGCATGACGCTGGATTGGGACGCGTTTCGCTTCGTGAAGGCCGTGGCCGAGCGCGGCAGCCTGACGGCGGCCGCGGCGCAGCTCGGGATCAACCACTCGACCGCTTTCCGCCGGCTCACGGCCCTCGAAACGAAGCTCGGGGTGCGGCTGTTCGAGCGCCTGCGGACCGGCTACGCGCCGACCGCCTGCGGCCAGGCCATGATCGAGGCGGCAAGCCGGATCGAGGCCGACGTCACCCGGTTCGAGCGCACGGCCGCCGGCCGCAGCGAAACGCCCTCCGGGGAGCTGCGCGTCACGGCGCCGACGAGCCTCGCCGTGGAACTGCTCATGCCCATCCTGGCGGATTTTGGTGCGCGCTACCCGGAGATCCGGATCGAGCTGATCCTGGCCGAGGCGGCGCTCAACCTCTCGCGCCGGGATGCCGACGTGGCGATCCGGGCGAGCCGCGATCCGAGCGAGACCCTGGTCGGACGCCGCCTCGCCGCGGTGGCCTGGGGCATCTACGGCCGGGTCGACCGGGCGTACGGCAATCTCGCGGATGAAACCTGGGTCAGTCCGGATCCGACCGTGGCCGGCGGCACGTTCACGCGCTTCGTGGGCACGCAGACGACGGCGGATCGCGTCAGGCTGCGGATCAACACGGTGACCGGCTTGGAAGCCGCGGTCGCGGCGGGGCTCGGGATCGGTCCCCTGCCCTGCTTCACGGGCGACGCCCATCCGGGCCTGCGCCGCCTGTCGGGGCCACACCCCGAGCTTGGCGTCGATCTCTGGGTCCTGACGCATCCGGACCTGCGCCACGCCGCCCGGGTGCGCGCGTTCATGGAACACATGGCCGAGGCGATCACGCCCCTGCGGCCGCGCTTCGAGGGGCTGGGTCTCGGATCCTGACCGCCTTCAGCGGATCTCCGCCACCTCGACCTCGTGACCGTTGACCTCGACCACGTCGCCCACCGTCTTGCCGGTGATCGCCCGGGCGAGCGGCGCCACGTAGGAGATCGAGCCCTTGTGGGGGTCGGCCTCGTCCTCGCCGACGATGCGGAAGGTCTGGCGGGTCTCCTTGCCGGACTCGTCCTCGCGCAGCACCGTGACGGTCGAGCCGAACTGCACGGTATCGCCGCCCTTCGGCTCCACGACCTGCGCGGTGTTCTTGCGCGCCGCCCAGTAGCGCAGGTCGCGCCCGATCCGAGAATCCTCGGCCTTGTCGGCCGGGTCCAGGGAGGCGACCTCCTTCTCCAGACGCGCGACCTCGGCCTCGATCTGGGCCAGGCCCTCCGGGGTCACGAAGTTGGTGTGGGGCGAGATCGGCCGGTCCGGCAGATTCTCGAACGCTTCCCCGCCCTCGGGCTCTTTGACGAATGCGACGCTCATGAAAAATTAAACACGGCTGGCACGGCACAGGTTCCAGCCGTCGGTCCTACGCGACCTCCACCACAGTTCTCCCCCGCACCTTCCCGGCCAGAATCTCCTCACCCAGCCGGCCGACCTCCTCCAGGCCGACCGTGCTGGTCATGCTGGCGAGCTTTTCCATGTCGAGGTCGCGGGCGAGCCGCGCCCAGGCCTCGCGGCGCTTCGGCTGCGGGGTGGTGACGCTGTTGATGCCCAGCAGCGAGACGCCGCGCAGGATGAAGGGCGCCACCGAGGTCGGCAGGTCCATGCCCTGCGCCAACCCGCAGGCCGCCACGGCTCCGTCGGCCCGGGTCTGGGCCAGCACGTTGGCGAGGGTGGTGGAGCCGACCGCATCGACGCCGGCCGCCCAGCGCTCCTTGCCGAGCGGCTTACCGGGCTTCGAGAGTTCGGCCCGGTCGAGGATCTCGGCGGCGCCGAGGCCCTTGAGGTAGTCGGCCTCGCTATCGCGCCCCGTGGAGGCGATGACGTGCCAGCCCGCCCGCGCGAGCAAAGCCACCGCCACCGAGCCGACGCCGCCCGAGGCGCCGGTGACGATGACCGGGCCGTGGGCGGGCGTCACGCCATGGGCGTCGAGCGCCATGCAGCACAGCATCGCGGTGTAACCCGCGGTGCCGATCGCCATGGCCTGCTCGGATGTGAGCCCCTGGGGCAGCGGCACCAGCCAGTCGCCCTTCACCCGGGCGCGCTGCGCGTAGGCGCCGAGATGCGTCTCGCCGACGCCCCAGCCGGTGAGCACCACGGCGTCGCCCGGCTTGTATTCGGGATGGTCAGAGGTCTCGACAATCCCGGAGAAATCGATACCGGGGATCATCGGGAAGCGGCGCACCACCGGTGATGAGCCGGTGAGCGCGAGACCGTCCTTGTAGTTCAGGGTCGAGTGCGTCACCCGCACGGTGACGTCGCCGTCCATCAGGTCGGCCTCGTCGAAATCCCGGAACGCGAGGCTCTGGCCGGCCTCGCCCTTCTCGACCACCCAGGCCTTGAACGTCCCCATCGTCACCTCCCGTCGCTGGCGGTGAGGTGTCGCCGGGACGCCCGGAATCAAGGCAATGGGACTCGATCAGTACCCTTCGTACTGGCTGCCGTAGCTGAAGCCGAGGGCGACGCCGAGATCCGAGGAGCTGGCGCCGGTCATGCCGACCGCATCCGGGATCGAGCCGATCAGCGGGCCGCCATAGGAAGCGGGGGCGTAGCCATATCCCCCGCCGACCGGCACCCAGCCGGCCCGGGCGGGCGCCACGCGGACGCGCCGGCTCACGCTGGCGTATTCCGGCGGGATCGTCTCGGGGATCGCCTGCGCGGGGCGGACCACCACGGTCCGGGTGCGGACCGCGAAGCGCGGCGGGGTGGTGACCCAGCAGCCGATCAGCTCGCCGCCCGGCCCGCGGCTCGTCTGCCAGAACCGGCCGCCCGGGGAGACCATCACGCGCTCCGTCACGGTGTCGTAGACCGGCGGAACGGTGCGGTAGACGGTGCGGGTCGGGCGCACCAGCACGGTCTCCTGCACCGTGTCGTAGACCGGCGGCATGACCACGCGGCGGTAGCATTCGCTGCCGTAGCAGCCGCCGGCCTGGGCGGGGGCGGCGAGGAGCAGGCCGCCCAGGGCGGCGAGGACGAGGGTGCTGGCGACCGGCGCGGTCATGGAAATCCTCTGGTACGCAATACGGCGGAAGGGGCCGCATAGGCGGCACCCGTCTCGACGTACCAGAGGCCAGACTCGTTGCCCGGCGCGCAAGCTTTATCGGGAACGAGGGTAAAATTAACCCTTGGTTTCGACTGCTTAGTCGTCGCCTACCTAGGTAAAATTGCTCGGATCCTCTTGAGGATCTCTTATCAGGTCCGGCCGGGACTCGGTCAGGTCTGACCGGCCTTGAGCTGGTAGAAGATGTGCCGGCCGATCACGTCCATCTTGCGCAGGCGGCGCGCCCAGCTCGGCCGGACGTAGTCGGCGTGGTAGTGGGTCGCCGCGCCGACCTCGGCGAGGTAGGTCCGGCCCTCGATCACCGAGCGGGCGATGCGGGTGGCGGACTCCCAAGCGCCGGCATCGGTGATGCGCAGCGACTTGCCCTCGCAGGCGAAGGAGAATTGGCAGCCCATGTAATGGTGCCGGTTCTGGT
Source organism: Methylobacterium guangdongense (assembly GCF_038442355.1). Lineage (NCBI taxonomy): Bacteria > Pseudomonadati > Pseudomonadota > Alphaproteobacteria > Hyphomicrobiales > Methylobacteriaceae > Methylobacterium > Methylobacterium guangdongense. Next base: position 17,471 of record NZ_JBBXMX010000018.1, on the reverse strand, counting down.
AGACGACGCCGCAGACGCTCGCCGGATAGAGACCGCTCTTCACGCGGTTCAACACCACCTGGGCGACGGCGGCCTGTCCGGCCTCAGGCTCGCTGCGGGCCTCGAAATAGACCGCCTCCGACAGGCAGCGCTGCTCCTTGTCGAGGGATTCGGGGTCGATCAGGTCGGCGTAACGCCGCCGGGCATCCTCCGGGACCGGCTGGGCGCTGTCGGGGCGCTCGGTGCGGATCGCGAAATCGGGCAGCGCGAGGCTCGCAGCCGCCACCTCGACGGGGATCGCGTCGGCCGGCGCCGGGGTGGTGGACGACAGGGCGACGGCGCGGGGCACCGGCGGGGTCGAGCCGTCGAAGCGCGCGGGGTCGCCGTCCTCCGTGAGGTCGGCCGTGCCGGCGCCCGTGGAGGCCGCGCTGCCGGAGCCGGTGGTCAAGCCGAGATCGGGGACGGGCAGGAAGGTGGCCTCCGGCTCGGATTCCGGATCCCAGACCGCGGCCCCTTGCGTGAGCACGCCGGTGACGCTGCCGGTGACGTCGCCGAAGACCAGGGCGGCACCGGTCTCGCGGAGGTTCACGGCGCGGCGCGCGAAGCTTTCGGCCGGCGGCCGGGCCGGGTTGCCCTTGCCGGCCCGTTCCACGATCGGGAAGACGTGCGCGCCGGTCTTGAACACCGTCCGGGGCGGCTCGTCGTTCAGGCGGCGCAGGGCGGAGCCGATCAGCACCGTGCCGGGTGGCAGGGGCGGGACGGTGTCGACATCGATCAGGCTGAGGCGGCTCGATCCGAGGGCGTTCTCCGTGCCGGCATCGGCCGTGAACGACACCAGCAGGCCGAGGCCGACCATCCAGGGGGTCATCGCGGCCGAGAGCCAGCGCAGACCCGTTTCCCGTCGTCCTCGTTTCGCTGCCACGACGCCCGACCCGTACTCACGCACCCGAACCGACCCCAGCCTCCCCGTTTCCAGGGTGTTTCTGCGGCCGTGCGAGGTTTATCGCCCGGTATGGTTGAGCGCCGGTTAAGCCGGTGCCGCGCGCGGCGTCCCGCTTCGACAGCGGCCACGAAAAAGGGCGACCCGAAGGCCGCCCTCTCTCATCTCAGTCCTGCCGGCGGCCTCACTCGGCGGCGGCGGGGGGAAGCTCCTCGACCGGCATCGCGCCGCTCTCGGCCTGCTTCTGCTGCAGGATCATCGCGTCGCGGCGGCGGGCGATGGCGCGGATATCCGCCACCATCGAGCCCGTGCCGGCCGGGATGAGCGAGCCGACGATGACGTTCTCCTTCAGGCCTTCCAGGGTGTCGACCTTGCCGTTGACCGCCGCCTCGGTGAGGACGCGGGTGGTCTCCTGGAACGAGGCCGCCGAGATGAACGACTTCGTCTGCAGCGACGCCTTGGTGATGCCGAGCAGGACCGGGACGCCCTGGATCGGCTTCTTGCCCTCGGCGAGCAGCTTCTCGTTGAACTCGGTCAGCTCGGTCCGATCGATCTGGTCACCCGAGAGGATGTCCGAGTCGCCGCCATCGGTCACTTCGACCTTCTGCAGCATCTGACGGACGATCACCTCGATGTGCTTGTCGTTGATCGACACGCCCTGCAGCCGGTAGACCTCCTGGATCTCGTTGACGAGGTAGGCGGCGAGTTCCTCCACGCCCTTGATCGCCAGGATGTCGTGCGGCGCCGGGTTTCCGTCGACGATGTAATCGCCGAGCTCGACCACGTCCCCGTCCTGCAGGTGGATGTGCTTGCCCTTCGGGATCAGGTACTCGACCGCCTCCGAGCCGTCATGCGGCGTCAGCGTGAGCCGACGCTTGTTCTTATAGTCGCGGCCGAACGCGATGGTGCCCGACTTCTCAGCGATGATCGCCGCGTCCTTCGGGCGCCGGGCCTCGAACAGCTCCGCCACACGCGGCAGACCGCCGGTGATGTCGCGGGTCTTGGCCGAGTCGGTCGAGACACGGGCGAGGATGTCGCCGGCCTTGACCGTCGCACCCGGATCGAAGCCGATGATGGCGTCGACCGGCAGGAAGTAGCGGGCGTCCGAGCCGCGCGGCAGCTTGAGCGCCTTGCCCTCCCGATCGACCACGACCATCGCGGGCTTCAGGTCCGAGGTCCGGGCCGAACCGCGCCAGTCGACGACCACGCGCTTGGCGATGCCGGTCGACTCGTCGGTGGTCTCGGTCATGGACTGGCCGTCGACCAGATCCTCGTAGGCCACGAGGCCGTCGACCTCGGTGAGGATCGGACGGGTGTAGGGATCCCACTCGGCGATCCGCTGCCCGCGCTTGATCTTGTCACCCTCGTCGACCCGGAGCTTGGCGCCGTATTGCAGGCGGTGAACCGCCCGCTCGACCCCGTCCGACCCGACGATGACCACCGCCACGTTGCGGCCCGTGGCGATCAGGTCCCCGTCCGTGTTCTTGGCGACGGCGCGGTTGCGGATCTTGATCGTGCCTTCGAAGCTCGACTCGATGAAGGACGAGTCGGCGATCTGGGCCGCACCACCGATGTGGAAGGTGCGCATCGTGAGCTGCGTGCCCGGCTCGCCGATCGACTGCGCCGCGATGACGCCGACGGCCTCACCCATGTTGACGGGCGTGCCGCGGGCGAGGTCGCGCCCGTAGCAGGTGGCGCAGACGCCGCTCTTGGTCGCGCAGACCAGCACCGAGCGGATCTTCACCTCCTGGATGCCGGCGGCGTTGATCGCCGGCAGGTGCCGCTCCTCGATGGTTTCGCCGGTCTTGACGATCACCGTGCCGTCCGCGGCCACCAGATCCTCGGCCGTGGCGCGGCCCAGGATGCGGGTGGCGAGCGTCGCCACGACCTGACCGGCATCCACGATGGCGCGCATCTTGATGCCGTTGGTCGTGCCGCAATCCACCTCGCGGATCACCGCGTCCTGCGCCACGTCGACGAGGCGGCGGGTCAGGTAGCCGGAGTTGGCGGTCTTCAGCGCGGTGTCGGCCAGGCCCTTACGGGCACCGTGCGTGGAGTTGAAGTACTCCAGAACGTCCAGGCCTTCCTTGAAGTTCGAGATGATCGGCGTCTCGATGATCTCACCCGACGGCTTGGCCATGAGGCCGCGCATCGCCGCGAGCTGCTTCATCTGGGCAGGCGAGCCACGGGCACCCGAGTGGCTCATCATGTAGATCGAGTTGACCTGCTTGTCGGCCCCGTGCTCGTCCTTTTGGACGGCCGAGATCCGGCCCATCATCTCGGCGGCCAGCTTGTCCGAGCATTTGGCCCAGGCATCGACCACCTTGTTGTACTTCTCGCCCTGGGTGATCAGGCCGTCGTTGTACTGCTGCTCGTAATCCTTCACGAGCGCGCGGGTCGTGTCGACGATCGACCACTTGTTCTCCGGCACGACCATGTCGTCCTTGCCGAACGAGATGCCGGCCTTGAACGCGTGGTTGAAGCCGAGCGCCATGATCCGGTCGCAGAAGATCACCGACTCCTTCTGACCGCAGTGGCGGTAGACGGTATCGATCATCGCCGAGATCTCCTTCTTGGTCATCAGCTTGTTGACGACGTCGAAGGGCACCTTCCGGTGCTTGGGCAGGGCGCCGGACAGGATCACCCGGCCGGGGGTGGTCTCGTAGGTCTTGGTCAGGGGCTCGCCGTCCGGGCCGATGCCGGTCCAGCGCCACTTGATCTTCGAGTGCAGCGACACCGCCTTGGCGGCGAGCGCGTGCTCGAGTTCGCCCATGTCGCCGTAGACGCCCTGCATCGGGTTCTTGGCGTTGTCGGGCTTGTACTCGCCCGGCGCGCCCTCGGCCACGATCGACAGGTAGTAGAGGCCGAGCACGATATCCTGCGACGGCACGATGATCGGCTGACCGTTGGCCGGGTGCAGGATGTTGTTGGTCGACATCATGAGGACGCGCGCTTCCAGCTGCGCCTCGAGCGACAGCGGGACGTGCACGGCCATCTGGTCGCCGTCGAAGTCGGCGTTGAACGCGGCGCAGACCAGCGGGTGCAGCTGGATCGCCTTGCCCTCGATCAGCTTCGGCTCGAAGGCCTGGATGCCGAGGCGGTGCAGCGTCGGCGCGCGGTTCAGCATCACCGGGTGCTCGCGGATCACCTCATCGAGGATATCCCAAACCTCCGGCTTTTCTTTTTCGACGAGCTTCTTCGCCTGCTTCACCGTGGCGGAGAAACCCTTGGCGTCCAGGCGCGCGTAGATGAACGGCTTGAACAGCTCCAGAGCCATCTTCTTGGGCAGGCCGCACTGGTGCAGCTTCAGCTCCGGGCCGACCACGATGACCGAGCGGCCCGAGTAGTCGACGCGCTTGCCGAGCAGGTTCTGGCGGAACCGGCCCTGCTTGCCCTTGAGCATGTCGGCGAGCGACTTCAGCGGGCGCTTGTTAGCGCCCGTGATGACGCGGCCGCGGCGGCCGTTGTCGAACAGGGCGTCGACCGCCTCCTGCAGCATCCGCTTCTCGTTGCGGATGATGATGTCGGGCGCGCGCAGCTCGATCAGCCGCTTCAGGCGGTTGTTGCGGTTGATGACGCGGCGGTACAGGTCGTTCAGGTCGGAGGTCGCGAAGCGGCCGCCGTCCAGCGGGACCAGCGGGCGCAGGTCCGGCGGGATCACCGGCACGACGGTGAGGATCATCCATTCCGGCTTGTTGCCGGACATCTGGAAGGCCTCGATGATCTTGAGCCGCTTCAGGAGCTTCTTGGGCTTCAGCTCCGAGGTGGTGACCGCGATCTCCTCGCGCAGATCGTTGGCGATCTTGTCGAGGTCGAGCTCCTGCAGGATGCGCCGGATGGCCTCGGCGCCGATCATGGCGGTGAACGAGTCCTCGCCGTACTCCTCCTGGGCGCGCAGGTACTCCTCCTCCGTCAGGAGCTGACGCTCCTTCAGGGGGGTGAGGCCCGGCTCGATGACGCAGTACGACTCGAAGTACAGGATCCGCTCAAGGTCCTTGAGCGCCATGTCGAGCAGCAGGCCGATGCGGGAGGGCAGCGACTTCAGGAACCAGATATGCGCGACGGGGGCGGCCAGTTCGATATGGCCCATGCGGTCGCGCCGGACGCGCGCGAGGGTGACCTCGACGCCGCACTTCTCGCAGATGACGCCCTTGTACTTCATGCGCTTGTACTTGCCGCACAAGCACTCGTAATCCTTGATCGGCCCGAAGATGCGCGCGCAGAACAGGCCGTCGCGCTCGGGCTTGAAGGTCCGGTAGTTGATGGTCTCCGGCTTCTTGATCTCGCCGTACGACCAGGAGAGGATCTTCTCCGGGGACGAGATCGAGATCTTGATCTGGTCGAAGCTGACCGGCGTGGCCTGCTGGTTGAAAAGGTTCATGACCTCTTGGTTCATGATCCGCTCCTTGTTGACGCCGGCAGCCCCGCGCCGGGCCACCGCGTCCTGAAAACAATCCGGCGCCGCGCCCCGCGCGGGCGCTGCTCACCGTCGTCGAACCCTGGAAGGCCCCTCCCCTCCCCGCTCGACCGTGGCGGCGGTACGCCGCCGCCACGGGAGGTTTTTTGCCGGCTTACTCGGCCGCGTCGGCCGGGGGCTCGAGCTGGTCGTTGGCGGCCTTCTTGGAGGACGTCAGCTCGACGTTGAGGCCGAGCGAGCGCATCTCCTTGACGAGCACGTTGAACGACTCGGGGATGCCGGCCTCGAACGTGTCGTCGCCGCGGACGATCGCCTCGTAGACCTTGGTGCGGCCGGCCACGTCGTCCGACTTCACCGTGAGCATCTCCTGCAGCGTGTAGGCCGCGCCGTAGGCCTCCAGCGCCCAGACCTCCATCTCGCCGAAGCGCTGACCGCCGAACTGCGCCTTGCCGCCCAGCGGCTGCTGGGTGACGAGCGAGTACGGGCCGATCGACCGGGCGTGGATCTTGTCGTCCACGAGGTGGTGCAGCTTCAGCATGTAGATGTAGCCCATCGTCACCTTGCGGTCGAAGGGCTCGCCGGTGCGGCCGTCATAGAGCGTCGACTGCGCCGAGCGGTCGAGACCGGCCATCTCCAGCATCTGCTCGATGTCGGCCTCCTTGGCGCCGTTGAACACCGGAGTGGCCATCGGCACGCCGCGGCGGACGTTGTTGCCGGCCTCGGCCAGCTCCTCGTCCGTCAGGCCGTCGAGCTCGCCCGGGGAGTAGATCGCCGTCATCTCCTCCCGCAGCGGCGCGATGTCCTGCGTCTTCAGATAGGCATCCACCGCCTTCGACACCTTGCGACCCAGGCCCGCAGCCGCCCAGCCCAGGTGCGTCTCCAGGATCTGGCCGACATTCATACGCGACGGCACGCCCAGCGGGTTGAGCACGATGTCGGCATGCGTCCCGTCCTCCAGGAACGGCATGTCCTCGATCGGCACGATCCGCGACACGACACCCTTGTTGCCGTGACGGCCGGCCATCTTGTCGCCCGGCTGGATCTTGCGCTTCACCGCCACGAAGACCTTGACCATCTTCATGACGCCAGGGGGCAGCTCGTCGCCGCGCTGCAGCTTCTCGACCTTGTCGAGGAAGCGCTGCTCCAGGCGCTTCTTAGACTCGTCGTACTGCTTCTGCATCGCCTCCATCTCGGTCATGAGACGGTCTTCGATGACGGCGAACTGCCACCACTGCGAGCGCGGGTAGTCGTTGATCAGCTCGCGGGTGAGCGTGGTGTCCTTCTTGAAGCCCTTTGGGCCGGCCACCGGCGCCTGACCGATCAGCACATCCGCCAGACGGGCGTAGGTGTTGCGGTCGAGGATCGCCTGCTCGTCGTCGCGGTCCTTGGCGAGCCGCTCGATCTCCTCGCGCTCGATCGCCTGGGCGCGCTCGTCCTTGTCGACGCCGTGGCGGTTGAACACCCGGACCTCGACGATCGTGCCGGTGACGCCCGGCGGCACCCGCAGGGAGGTGTCGCGCACGTCCGAGGCCTTCTCGCCGAAGATGGCGCGGAGCAGCTTCTCCTCCGGCGTCATCGGGCTCTCGCCCTTCGGGGTGATCTTGCCCACGAGGATGTCGCCGGCATTCACCTCGGCACCGATGTAGACGATGCCGGCCTCGTCGAGGTTCTTGAGCGCTTCTTCCGAAACGTTCGGGATGTCGCGGGTGATTTCCTCCGGCCCGAGCTTGGTGTCGCGGGCCATCACCTCGAACTCCTCGATGTGGATCGAGGTGAACACGTCATCCTTCACGATCCGCTCGGAGAGCAGGATCGAGTCCTCGAAGTTGTAGCCGTTCCACGGCATGAACGCGACGAGCACGTTCCGGCCGAGCGCCAGCTCGCCGAACTCGGTCGAGGGACCGTCGGCGATGATCTCGCCCTTCTTCACGAACTCGCCGACGCGGACCAGCGGCTTCTGCGTGATGCAGGTCGACTGGTTGGAGCGCTGGAATTTCTGGAGACGATAGATATCGACTCCCGGCTTGTTCGCATCCGCCTCTTCCGTCGCGCGGATGACGATACGGGTGGCGTCCACCTGATCGATGATGCCGGCCCGGCGGGCCGCGATGGCGGCGCCGGAATCCCGGGCGACCACCGCCTCCATGCCGGTGCCCACGAACGGGGCGTCGGCGCGGACCAGCGGCACCGCCTGGCGCTGCATGTTCGAGCCCATGAGCGCGCGGTTGGCGTCGTCGTTCTCCAGGAACGGGATCAAAGCCGCGGCGACCGAGACGAGCTGCTTCGGCGACACGTCCATGAGGTCGACGCGCTCGGGGCCCACGACGATCACCTCGCCGGCGCGACGGCAGACCACGAGGTCCTCCGTGAGCTTGCGGGCCTCGTCCATCTGGGCGTTCGCCTGGGCGACGTAGTACTTCGCCTCCTCCATGGCCGAGAGGTAGGCGACCTCGTCGGTGACCACGCCGTCGCGCACGCGGCGGAACGGGGTCTCGATGAAGCCGTACTTGTTTACCCGCGCGAAGGTGGCGAGCGAGTTGATCAGGCCGATGTTCGGGCCTTCCGGCGTCTCGATCGGGCAGATGCGGCCGTAGTGGGTCGGGTGCACGTCGCGCACCTCGAAGCCGGCGCGCTCGCGGGTCAGACCGCCCGGGCCAAGCGCCGAGAGGCGGCGCTTGTGCGTCACCTCGGACAGCGGGTTGGTCTGGTCCATGAACTGCGAGAGCTGCGACGAGCCGAAGAACTCGCGCACGGCCGCGGCCGCGGGCTTCGCGTTGATCAGGTCCTGCGGCATGACCGTGTCGATATCGACTTGGCTCATGCGCTCGCGGATGGCGCGCTCCATGCGCAGGAGGCCCAGGCGGTACTGGTTCTCCATCAGCTCGCCCACCGAGCGGACGCGGCGGTTGCCGAGGTGATCGATGTCGTCGACCTCGCCCTTGCCGTCGCGCAGCTCCACGAGCGCCTTGACCACCGCCAGCATGTCCTCCTTGCGAAGGGTGCGGACCGTGTCGGCGGCGTCGAGGTCGAGACGCATGTTCATCTTCACGCGGCCGACCGCCGAGAGGTCGTAGCGCTCGGAATCGAAGAACAGCGAGTGGAACATCGCCTCGGCGGTGTCGAGGGTCGGCGGCTCGCCCGGGCGCATGACCCGGTAGATGTCGAACAGAGCACCCTCGCGGCCGGAATTCTTGTCCACCGCCAGGGTGTTGCGGATGTAGGGACCGACATTGACGTGGTCGATGTCGAGCACCGGCAGCTCGGTGGTGCCGACATCCTCGAGGCTCTTCAGGAGCTTCTCGGAGATCTCCTCGCCGGCCTCGGCCCAGATCTCGCCGGTCTGGGCGTTGACCAGATCCTCTGCGATGTACTGCCCGACGAGATCCTCGTCGGTCGCCTTGAGGAACTTGGTGCCCTTCTCGGTGATCTGGCGCGCGTTGCGGGCGTTGAGCTTCTTGCCGGCCTCGAGCACGACCTCGCCGGAATCGGCGTCGATCAGGTCGACCGTGGCCTTCATGCCCTTCATGCGCTCGGCATCGAACGGCACGCGCCAGTCGGCGCCGTCCCGGTCGTACACGACCCTGTTGTAGAAGGTCGACAGGATCTCCTCGCCGTCGAGGCCCAGGGCATAGAGCAGCGACGTCGCCGGCAGCTTGCGCTTCCGGTCGATGCGGACATGCACGATGTCCTTGGCGTCGAACTCGACGTCGAGCCAGGAGCCCCGGTACGGGATGATGCGGGCGGCGAACAGGAGCTTGCCCGAGGAATGGGTCTTGCCCTTGTCGTGGTCGAAGAACACGCCCGGCGAGCGGTGCATCTGCGAGACGATGACGCGCTCGGTGCCGTTGACGATGAAGGTGCCGTTCTCCGTCATCAGGGGCATGTCGCCCATGTAGACGTCCTGCTCCTTGATGTCCTTGACCGACTTGGCCTGGGTGTCGGGATCGACATCGAACACGATGAGGCGGAGCGTGACCTTCAGCGGGGCCGCGAAGGTGATGCCGCGCTGGCGGCACTCGTCCACGTCGTATTTCGGCTGCTCGAAGGTGTAGCGGACGAACTCCAGAAGGGCCGTGGCGGCGAAGTCGGAGATCGGGAACACCGACTTGAACACGCTCTGCAGCCCCTCGTCGCCGCGCCCGCCTTCGGGCTCGTCGACCATCAGGAACTGGTCGTAGGACGCCTTCTGAACCTCGATGAGGTTCGGCATCTCGGCAACTTCCTTGATCTTGCCGAAGAACTTCCGAATGCGCTTGCGACCGACCAGCGTGTTGGCCATGTGACCTCGCTCCTACCCGCGTGCCTCGCGCCCGGGGAAGCGTTCCCGAAAGGGACCTCCCGCGCCGGGCCGTGACGCGCGCCCCGCCGAGCCGCGCCACCGAACCGAATCTCGTTTGCGGCCCCTTTCGGGACCATCCGCCGAAGCGGCCTAAAGCCCGCGGGTGTGCACCCGCGGGCTCCGGTCACGATCGGCCCGGAACGGACCTTCGTGAGATGATGGGCCGAAGCCGGCCCATCGTCGACTTACTTGAGCTCGACCTTGGCGCCGGCCTTCTCGAGCTGGGCCTTGAGCTTCTCGGCCTCGTCCTTGGCGACGCCTTCCTTGACCGGCTTCGGCGCGCCCTCGACGAGGTCCTTCGCTTCCTTGAGGCCGAGGCCGGTGATCGCGCGGACCTCCTTGATGACCTCGATCTTCTTGTCGCCGGCGGCGGCGAGGACGACCGTGAACTCGGTCTGCTCCTCGACGGCGGCAGCGGCGCCACCGGCAGCCGGACCAGCGGCGACGGCGACGGCGGCAGCCGCCGAGACGCCCCACTTCTCCTCGAGCATCTTGGCCAGGTCAGCGGCCTCGAGAACGGTCAGCGAGGACAGGTCGTCGACGAGCTTGGCGAGATCAGCCATGGTAAATTCCTCTCAATATCGGTTCGAACGGATGGTTTTTGAAGGGCCTCAGGCGGCCTCGTCCTTCTTGGCATAGGCCCCGAACACGCGGGCGAGCTTCGCCGCCGGCGCGTTGACGACCTGGGCGATCTTGGTCGCGGGCGCCTGCACGAGGCCCACGATCTTCGCGCGCAGTTCGTCGAGGGACGGAAGCGAGGCCAGAGCCTTCACGCCGTCCGGGTTCAGGGCGGTCGTCCCCATGGCGCCGCCGAGGATCACGAGCTTGTCGTTAGCCTTGGCGAAATCCACCGCGACCTTGGCGGCTGCGACCGGATCGCCGGAATAGGCGAGCAGGGTCGGGCCCTTCAGGAGCGGCTTGATGGAGGCGACGTCCGTGCCATCGAGTGCGATGCCGGCGAGGCTGTTCTTGGCGACCTTCACGGTGGCGCCGGCCTGCTTCATCTGCGTGCGCAGCTTCTGCATGTCGGCGACCGTGAGGCCCTTGTAGTGGGCCACGACGACGACGGCGCTCTCATTGAACACGCCGTTGAGCGTCGAGACGAGATCAGCTTTAGCTGTCCGGTCCACTGGGCTCTCTCCGGTTGGCGGAACCCGGTTTCGGGTCCGCCGGTTGCACATGCCGCCCGGACGTGATCTCGGCCGTAAGACCGGGAACGTCCGAACGACGCTTCGCGGCCCTGTCCCCGCGCGGACCCTTCCGGGCCGCCTCGGGCGAGTTGGTTCAAACCGATAGCCCCTCCGCGGCGCGAGCCGCAGCGAGGCGTTCTTGAATTCGGTCTTCCCCGTCTGTGCAGGCTGGCGGATTAAGCCGGCGAACCGGCACCTGCAGTCTCGGACAGGACATGGCCGGACAAGGCTCCGCGGGGCGTTTGGCCCCTGGGGTCCGTCCGGCCAGTGCCACCCGGTTGCCCGGGCGACATTTCGAGCGGAAACCGGCCGATTGGCCGTTCTCCTTCCGTGAGGATGAAATGCGTGAGGCGCGGTGTATAGAGCCTAGCAAGCCGCCTGCCAAGGGCCGAAGCGCGACTTTTCCGCCGCAGGCAAGGGCTTCTTAAAGAGCCCTGCCGCGATTGCATCGCCCAGGAAGCGCCGCGCTACGCCGCCTCCCGCTCCGGCACCAGCTTCCGCCGGGCCGCCTCCCACCAGCTGCGATCGCGCGCTTCCTTCGCCTCCGCGGCCTTGGCGGCGTAGAAGGAGGCGTTGTGCTCGCCGCGCAGGGCCTCGCGGGTGAAGCGGATCAGGTGGTGGGCCACGAAGCCCATGTTGAATACCGCTTCGATCTGCCCGCGCTTCAGGGCATAGCCCGCCGCGCTCCAGAACGGCTTGCGATAGTCGGAAAAAATCCCGACCCGGGTGATGATGTTGAAGCCCAGGATCAGGCCGCGGCGCAGGTTGGTGAAGGTGAGCTTGCCCGCGGTCGGCGTCGTGATGCGGTTCGGGTAGGTCACCGCGCATTGGTGCTTGAACCGCTCGAAGATCTTTTCGGGCTCGTAGGCATGCGCGATCGCCCGGCGCCAGCTCGACACCACCGTGTCGTGTGGGCGCTTGAACAGGACGTTCGATTCGAGGCTGGCATCGTGCAGGAGCCGCCCCTCGCGCTCCAGTCGGTCCCAGAGCGGCGTCTTGGGCAGGGCCTGGAGCAGGTTGATGGTCAGCACGGGAATCGCCGAGCGGTCGATGAAGTCGATCAGATTCTGCTCGGATTTGTCGGTGTCGGAATCGAGCCCCAGGATGATGCCGGAGGTCACCTCCAGCCCGTAGGAGTTCAGGGTCTCGATCGCCTCGTACATCGGCACGGCGGCGTTGTGGGTCTTGTCGATCCCCTTGAGCGCCTCGGCCTCCGGGGTCTCGATGCCGACGAACACCGTCATGAAGTTCGCCTGCCGCATCAGCTCGAGGATCTCGGGCTGCTTGGCCATGTTCAGCGTCGCCTCGCAGGCGAACTGGAGCGGGTAGTTGTTCTTCTTCTGCCATGCGACGAGGTGCGGCAGCATCTCGCGGGTGGCCTTGCGGTTGGCGATGAAATTGTCGTCGACGAAGTAGACCACCGCCGGATGGCCCGGCTGGCTGATGATCGCGTCGAGCTCGGCGCACATCTGCTCGGGGCTCTTCAGGCGCGGCTGGCGGCCGTAGAGCTGCGGGATGTCGCAGAACTCGCAGCGATAGGGGCAGCCCGAGGAGAATTGCAGGGAGCCGATCAGGTAGCGCTTGAGCGGCGCCGCCTCGTAGGCCGGGGCCGGGAAGTCGGCGAGCGCGAGCCGGTCCTTGGTCTCCAGCACCATCTGGGCGGGGGGCGGCGTCAGGTCGGCATCGAGCCGGGCGACGAGCTGGTCGGTGGCGTCGCCGATCTCGCCGATATGGAGGTAGTCGAAGTCGCCGTACTTCTCCGGCGCGCCCGAGACCGAGGGGCCGCCCAGCACCGTGACCTTGCCGGCCGCATGGGCGCGGTCACGGATGTCATGGATCTGCGCCTCCTGGATATGCATGCCGGAGACGAACACCGCGTCGGCCCAGGCGAAGTCGGCCGGGCCCGCGCGGCGGATATTCTCATCGATGAACCGGCATTCCCACGCCTCCGGCATGTAGGCCGCGATCAGCAGCAGCCCCTGCGGCGGCATGAACGCCTTCACCCCGCCCATCAGCGGGTAGGCGTGTGAGAACGTCCCGAAGGACGGCGTGTAGGCGGGGAAGACGCACAGGATGCGTCGCTTGGAGGAGACCGTCAGGGTGCATCGCATGGCGGCCTATCTAGCACAGCCGTGGCGGATGGCGCCCCCCTCCGTGGTTGAGAATGACGTGAGGAGAAGCGGCGGCGCTGTCGCGGCGATTTCATGCGCTGGGTCCCGGGTCGCATTCCGCTGGCGCTGCATGCGCCCGGGAAAAGGGTTCCGTTTTATTCTGCACCACCCTTTTCCCGGACGGGTGCAGCGAAGCGGAACCTGATCCGGGATCCAGCACAAGAATCGCCGCGACAGCGGCTCATCAGATCATCTCATCATAAAGGTCGCGCCAACCCGGATTGAACCCCTCAATCAACGCGAGCTTCCAAGCCCGCCGCCAGCGCTTGATCGCATATTCCCGCACCCGCGCGTCAATGATCCGCGGATAGGCCTCGTACCAGACCAGCATGGTCACGCCGTAATCCCGGGTGAATCCCGGCCTCGCGCCCGTGCGGTGTTCCCAGACGCGCCGCGCCAGATCCGTGGTCGAACCGGTGTAGAGCGTGCCATTGCGCCGGCTCGCCAGAATGTACACGTGGGACAGCCGCTCCATCCACGCCCCCGCAAACGGAAAACGCCCGGCCGTTTCCGGCCGGGCGCTCCGCAGCGTGAACGCTGTGCCTTGTCTCAGGCGGTCAGAACCGTGTTCGGCTCGACCTTCACGCCCGGGCCCATCGTCGAGGTGACGGCGATGCGCTGGACGTAGGTGCCCTTGGCGCCCGCGGGCTTCGCCTTGGCGACGGCGTCCGCGAAGGCCTTGATGTTCTCGACGAGCTTGTCGGCGTCGAACGAGACCTTGCCGACGCCGGCATGGACGATGCCGGCCTTCTCGACGCGGAACTCCACCGAGCCGCCCTTGGCGCCGGCCACCGCACCCTTCACGTCCATCGTGACGGTGCCGACCTTCGGGTTCGGCATCAGGCCGCGCGGGCCCAGCACCTTACCGAGACGGCCGACCAGCGGCATCATGTCCGGGGTCGCGATGCAGCGATCGAACTCGATCTTGCCGCTCTGCACGATCTCCAGGAGATCCTCGGCGCCGACGATGTCGGCACCCGCCGCCTTGGCGTCGTCCGCCTTGGCGCCGCGGGCGAAGACCGCCACCCGCACCGTCCGGCCGGAGCCGTTCGGGAGGTTGCAGACGCCGCGGACCATCTGGTCGGCGTGGCGGGGATCGACGCCGAGGTTCATGGAGACCTCGACGGTCTCGTCGAACTTCGCGGTCGCCCGCTCCTTCACCAGCTTGATCGCCTCGTCGAGGGGATAGAGCTTGGTGACCTCGATGCCCTCGCGGGCGGCGCGGATGCGCTTGCCTTCCTTAGCCATGCTGTCCTCCCTCAGGCCGTCACTTCGAGGCCCATGGCCCGGGCGGAGCCGCGGATCATGGCAACGGCCGACTCGATCGAGTCGCAGTTGAGGTCGGGCATCTTCTTCTCGGCGATCTCGCGCAGCTGCGCCTCGGAGATCTTGCCGACGGTCGGGCCCTTGCCCGGGGTCTTCGAGCCGGAGGCCGGCTTCTTGCCGATCTTCAGGCCGACGGCCTTCTTCAGGAAGAAGGTGACCGGGGGCTGCTTCATCTCGAAGGTGAAGGAGCGATCCTGATACGCGGTGATGATCACCGGAATCGGGGTGCCCTTCTCCATCTGCGCGGTCTTCGCGTTGAAGGCCTTGCAGAATTCCATGATGTTGAGGCCGCGCTGACCGAGCGCGGGACCGATCGGCGGCGACGGGTTCGCCGCGCCGGCCGGGACCTGAAGCTTCACGTAGCCCGTGATCTTCTTCGCCATGGGACTGCTCCCAATGAGAATCCGCCCCCACGCGGCCTGAAGCGCGGCGGGTCGGACGGTTGCAGGTCGCGGTGCGAGCCGTAAGTCCCGGAGGCGAGGCCGGGCGGATCTCCCGCGGATGGTGCCGCATCCCCAACGGGATGCGGCGGCTTCACGGCCGCCGCTCAGCACCGACCGGAAAAACCGGCAACCCGAGGGCTGCCGAAATCAGGAGGCTCAGGCTTTCTCGACCTGGGCGTATTCGAGCTCCACCGGGGTGGCGCGGCCGAAGATCGACACAGCCACCTTGAGGCGCGAGCGGGCCTCGTCGATCTCCTCGACGGTGCCGTTGAAGCTGGCGAACGGGCCGTCGGCGACCCGGACGGTCTCGCCGATCTCGAAGGAGACCGACGGCTTCGGCCGGTCGACACCCTCGGCGACTTGGCCCTTGATCCGCTCGGCCTCGGAGTCGGGGATCGGCACCGGCTTCGACTTGTCGGCGCCCAGGAAGCCCGTGACCTTCGGGGTGTTCTTGATCAGGTGGTAGACCTCGTCGGTGAGGTCGCACTTCACCAGCACGTAGCCCGGGAAGAACTTGCGCTCGGCATCGACCTTCCGGCCGCGGCGCACCTCCACGACCTTCTCGATCGGGACCATCACCTCGTCGAACAGCTCGGTCAGCCCGCGCTGGGCCGCCTGGTCCTTGATGGACTGCGCGACCTTGTTCTCGAAGTTCGAGTAGGCGTGGACGATGTACCAGCGCTTCGACACGGTTCCGTTCAACTCCGAATTCGTCTGCGAGGTCTCCCTCGTCCGATGGCGTGGCCTCAGAGGCCCAGGATCAGGCCGACCACGAAGCGCAGGGCCTGATCCACCACCGTGAAGAACAGGCTCGTCACCACCACCATCACGAACACCATGATGGTGGTGATCGTGGTCTCCCGGCGGGACGGCCACGTGACCTTACGGGCCTCGTCGCGGACCTGGGCGAAAAACTCGCCCGGCGTGGCGCGCTTCTGCGGCGCCCGGGCCGGGGTCGCCGGCCGGGCCGGCGGCGGGTTCGCGGGGCCGCGGGCCGCGCCGCGCACCAGGTCCACCTTCTTGGTCGCTTCGTTCGATGCCATGGCGCCAGTGTCTGTGCGTGTTCGGCCCCGGGCAGAGACCGCTCCGGGAACACGAATGACGGCGCCGAGGACCCGGATGGGCCCGCACCGACGGTCGCTTCAGATCTCGGATTGCGCCCGCTCTAGCGCAACTCCGCGGCCTTGTCGACCGGGCCGCCGCGCGGGATCGGGCAGGATGTCTGGCAGGAGTGGAGGGACTCGAACCCGCAACCTCCGGTTTTGGAGACCGGCGCTCTGACCAGTTGAGCTACACTCCTAGCGCGTTGCCAAATGCCTCATCGCGGCCCGGCTTGCAAGGGGCTCGGCGGCCTGGACGGGGTCGGCGAACCGAAAATCGCGGCCTCCGATCCAGTCCGGATCGGGATGCGCCCCGCTGCGACGGCGCGGGACGGCCGCTTCGGCGCCGGGACGGCCGCGACCGCTCGGCCGCCACGCCTCACCGGCCGTGATCGGCCCGTTCCATCGTGTTCAGCGGCCGGACTTCCCGGCCGTCGAAGCGGAACAGTTCATCGCTGCGGCCGTACGGGCCCTCGCGCAGGTAACGCGTGGCCTCCGCGGCCAGGTCGCGCCGGGCCGGGCTGTCCGATGGCCATGCGAGGAGCAGGTTGCGCGTCGGTCCGGCCAGCGTGATGCTGTCTGCCTTGAGGGCATGCCGGATCTCGTCGAGGTAGGACGGCACGAGCAGCCGCGCGATGGCGAAGTCGTCGCCGGGATCGGCCATGGCGAACAGGGGCGCACCGTCCCCGAGCACCAGCTGGAACGGCGCATCCCGCGAGGTCCCCGTCAGATTCGCGACGGCCGCCGTTTCCACCAGGCCGGGATCGACCTGCCAGCCCGCGAGCATCTCGCGGGTCACGTACTGATAGCGGTTCGGCTCGTCGAGCACGTAGACCACGTGCAGCGTCTCGGAAAATCGTCGATGCGCGAGCATCGTGTATTGCTGGAGGATCTCGTCCGGCACGAGCTGCGGGCGCAGGCGCGGCCGGATCGCCGTGAAGTCGCCGGCGTCCGGCGCCGGGGCAGCCTTCGCGAAGGCGACGGCGAGGAACTCCTCCACCTCCCGACGGCGCTCGGCTTCGGAGAGGCCGTCGACGCGCCGATACAGGTTGGTGAGATCGAGCGTCTTCGTGCCGACGCTGAGCTGCGCCGGATCCGCGCCCAGGAGAACCTTCGACCCCGGCCGGATGCCCTGGATCAGCGTCGTCACCTCCGCGCGGAAACGCCCGTCGGTCAACGCATCGCCCCAGGCCGCGCCGGTCAGGACCGCCGCCCCCACACAGATCAGGGCGACGAAACACCCGGCCCGGACAATGGAACCGACCGACATCCGAGTCTCCCCCAAGACCAGGCAGAGACAGGACAAAGCAACGCCGGCGCTCCGTCAAGACGAAGGCCGGCGCGATTCACATCCATCCAAGTCGACAGCCACCGTCGAGACGGCGGGATGCTCGTGGCCCGGCGCGGGATGCGCCGGGCCTTGCTGGCTCAGTGCCGGCTCAGTCGTTGATGGCGGCGACGACGCCGGCACCGACCGTGCGGCCGCCCTCGCGGATGGCGAAGCGCAGCTTCTCCTCCATGGCCACCGGCACGATCAGCGCCACGTCCATCGTCACGCTGTCGCCC
>NZ_JBBXMX010000017.1:0-110236 GCF_038442355.1 Methylobacterium guangdongense | reverse complement strand
TCGCGCCGCCCGACTCCGCCAGCACCTTCGTGATCGCCGCCGTCAGCGACGTCTTGCCGTGATCAACGTGGCCGATCGTCCCGATGTTGCAGTGCGGCTTGGTGCGGGAGAACTTTTCCTTGCCCATCAGAGCCTCCTAGATTCGAATTCGCGTTGCGGAAGAAGAGATGCCTTGAGGCCGAAGCCTCAGGCGTACTTGGCGATGACCTTGTCGGCCTCGCCGCGCGGCACCTCTTCGTAGTGATCGAACTGCATCGTGAAGTTCGCGCGGCCCTGAGAGAAGGAGCGCAGCTGGTTCACGTAGCCGAACATGTTGGCCAGCGGCACCATCGCGTTGATGACGTTGGCGTTGCCCCGCATGTCCTGACCCTGGATCTGGCCACGGCGGGAATTCAGGTCACCGATGACCGAGCCGGTGTACTCTTCCGGCGAGACGACCTCGACCTTCATCACCGGCTCGAGCAGAACCGAGCCACCCTTCTGCAGGGCCTCACGGAAGGCCGCGCGGGACGCGATCTCGAAGGCGAGCGCCGAGGAGTCGACGTCGTGGTAGGCGCCGTCGATCAGCTCGACCTTCACGTCGACCACCGGGAACCCGGCGAGCACGCCGGCGCCGAGGACCGAGTTGAGGCCCTTCTCGACACCCGGGATGTACTCCTTCGGCACCGCGCCGCCGACGATTTTCGACTCGAACGCGAAGCCGGCGCCCGGCTCGTTCGGCTCGACCACGAACTTCACGCGGGCGAACTGACCGGTACCGCCGGTCTGCTTCTTGTGCGTGTAGTCAATCTCCTGACGGCGGGTCAGCTTCTCGCGGTAGGCGACCTGCGGCTGGCCGATATTCGCGTCGACCTTGTAGGTGCGGCGCAGGATGTCGACCTTGATGTCCAGGTGGAGCTCGCCCATCCCCTTGAGGATGGTCTGGCCGGATTCCTGATCGGTCGACACGCGGAAGGACGGATCCTCCGCGGCGAGCTTGGCGAGGGCGATACCGAGCTTCTCCTGGTCGGCCTTCGACTTCGGCTCGACGGCGATCTCGATGACCGGCTCCGGGAACTCCATCTTCTCGAGGATCACGGCCTTCTGCGGATCGCAGAGGGTATCGCCCGTACGGGTATCCTTGAGACCGGCCAGGGCGACGATGTCGCCGGCGAAGGCCTCCTTGATGTCCTCGCGGTTGTTCGCATGCATCAGCAGCATGCGGCCGACGCGCTCCTTCTTGTCGCGCGACGAGTTCAGCACGTTGGCGCCGGAATCGACCTTGCCCGAATACACGCGGCAGAACGTGATCGTGCCGACGTGGGGATCGTCCATGATCTTGAAGGCGAGCATGGAGAAGGGATCCGAATCCGTCGGGTGACGGACGGTCTCTTCCTCGGTCTTGAAGTCGAGGCCCTTGATCTCGCCGCGGTCGGCGGGGGAGGGCAGGTAATCCACGACGGCGTCGAGCAGGGGCTGCACGCCCTTGTTCTTGAACGCCGAACCGCAGAGCACCGGGTGGAAGGCGCGCAGCTGCACGGCCTTGCGCACGAGCTTGCGCATGGCGTCCTCGTCCGGCTCGGTGCCGTCGAGGTAGGCGGACATGGCGTCGTCGTCGAGCTCGACGCAGGCCTCGACCAGCTTGGTCCGATACTCGACCGCCTGGTCCTTCAGGTCGGCCGGAATCTGGACCTCGTTGTAGTTGGCGCCCAGCGCCTCGCCCGACCAGACGATCGCCTTCATCTTGATGAGGTCGATCACGCCCTGGAAGTTGGACTCGGCACCGATCGGCAGCTGCAGGCACACGGGCTTGCCGGCGACGCGGTCGATGATATCGGCGACGCACTTGAAGAAGTCGGCGCCGATCTTGTCCATCTTGTTGACGAACACGACGCGCGGCACGTCGTACTTGTCGGCCTGGCGCCACACGGTCTCGGTCTGCGGCTCGACGCCCTGGTTGCCGTCGAGCACGCACACGGCGCCGTCGAGCACGCGGAGCGAGCGCTCCACCTCGATGGTGAAGTCCACGTGGCCGGGGGTGTCGATGATGTTCAGGCGCTTGTCGCGCCAGAAGCACGTCGTCGCGGCGGACGTGATCGTGATGCCGCGCTCCTGCTCCTGTTCCATCCAGTCCATGGTGGCGGCGCCCTCATGGACCTCGCCGATCTTATGGGACTTTCCGGTGTAGTAGAGAATCCGCTCCGTGGTCGTGGTCTTGCCGGCATCGATGTGGGCCATGATGCCGAAGTTGCGGTAGTCCTCGATCGCGTGCGTGCGGGGCATCGGATTGCTCCTGAGAGACGGCGGAACCGCTTACCAGCGGTAGTGCGAGAAGGCGCGGTTGGCTTCCGCCATCCGGTGCGTGTCTTCCCGCTTCTTGACGGCGTTGCCGCGGTTGTTGGCGGCGTCGAGCAGCTCGGCGGAGAGGCGCTCGATCATGGTGCGGTCGTTGCGCGAGCGGGCGGCCTGGATCAGCCAGCGGATCGCCAGCGCCTGACGACGCTCGGTGCGCACCTCGACGGGGACCTGATAGGTCGCGCCGCCGACGCGGCGGGAGCGGACTTCGATCATCGGCGCGACGTTGTCGAGGGCGGCGCGGAACACCTCGATCGGGTTGGCCCGGGCGCGGTTCTCGACGATGTCGAAGGCGCCGTAGACGATCCGCTCGGCGGTCGACTTCTTGCCCTCATACATGATGGAATTCATGAACTTCGTCAGGACGACATCCCCGTACTTCGGGTCCGGGATGATCTCGCGCTTCTCGGCAGAGTGACGACGGGACATTGTAGCTCTCGAAAATCAGGTTTTAAGCACCTGACGCAGGCCGCCTTGAGCTTTCGCCGGCGACATCCTTGTCAGGCAGTGGAAACGTGAGCGCCCGAAAAACTTACTTCGGACGCTTGGCGCCGTACTTCGAACGGCGCTGCTTGCGGTTCTTCACGCCCTGCGTGTCGAGCACGCCGCGCAGGATGTGGTAGCGCACGCCCGGAAGGTCCTTCACGCGGCCGCCGCGGATCATCACCACGGAGTGCTCCTGAAGGTTGTGGCCCTCGCCCGGGATGTAGCCGATCACCTCGAAGCCGTTGGTGAGCCGCACCTTGGCGACCTTACGGAGCGCCGAGTTCGGCTTCTTCGGGGTCGTCGTGTAGACGCGGGTGCAGACGCCGCGCTTCTGCGGGCAAGCGTCGAGCGCCGGAACCTTGTTGCGGCTCCGCTGGATCTTCCGCGGCTGGGCGATCAGCTGGTTGATCGTCGGCATCCTGTGCCCTCTTCCTCGGTCACCTAGTCCGGACCGCGAAGAGCAGTCCGCAATACGAATATGCGCCGGAGGGCTGGTCAGAGCCCCTCGGCGCGGTGCGGGCAGAGGAGCACGCTCAAAAACGAACGCGCTCGTACCTACGGATCTGACTTACAGCGTCAGGCGATTTGATTCCTCGGAGCGCGCGGGGCGTTTGCGGCGGCGTCCGGAGCATGTCCGAGGGGGCCGTCGGCAGCCGGTGGCCGTCCGAAGTGGCGCGCTTCTAGACGCGGTTGCCCGCGAGGTCAATGCATTCGCGGCAGAAATCTGCGCCGCACCGGAGGTTAAAGTTCGGTCAAGGCGCGGACACGCGCGATGACTCCCTCCGTATTCCGGATGATCGATCACGGTCGCCGCCCGGGTCAACCCCGGGCCCTGCGGACCGCCCAGGATTTCGCGAATCATCGCGTCGGGTACAGAAAGAGCTCCACAGAACGAGTGCTGGTCCGCTCAGCATGCTGAGCTCTCGCACCCCCGGCGAGCGGAGAGCTGAACTGTTGTCTTTGATAGGGCCCGATGATCCTTATCGGCGCTCGCCAGACGGCGACGGGGAGATCTTTCAGGACCACCGCTCACCCGATTCCCGCGATCGGTCATCGTTTCTCCTCGCATGCGCATGGGTCCCTGCGCACGACATGCGGCCGTCGCCCTTGGCGCTACACCGATCCGGGCTCTGCCGTCACCGTCGTCCTGCCACGGGCTCTTCAGGTCGTGGCGGCGTCCTTCAACAATCAGGAGACTGCGCGGACCCCGGACATGTCGCCGGCCCCCGTGATCGGCGTGCGGGACCCGTCCTTCGTGGCAGCGCGGGTGAACAACCGCACCATGGTCGACCCGGTCGAGATCTTCCTGTCCGTCGGCGCAGTCTGCGTCGCGCCCTGCCTCGCGCTCGATCGGCTGGCGATTGCGGCGGGCAGGGGATTCGGCGGACCTCCCGGTTGAGACGCGGCGGGCTCGCGTAACTACCGGCGTACCGGATCGGGGCAGGGGCGCGCCGCCATGGTCTACGGAAGTTTAAAGTAAACCGTCGAAGTGTCGCGATCAACGGGCGGCCGGACCGCCCCCGAGTTCGCGTCGAGGGTATGCGTATGGGTTGCGTCGCGGTCAGCAACGTCGTTCCGTTCCGGCGGCCCGTTCCCGCCCAGGCGCCGGGCGAGCGGGAGGCGCGCGATCGCCGCCGCAGCGAGCAGCGCTCCCTGCTGGATGCGGTCTACGCCACCGGCAGCATGGTCCTGGCCGCCGAGGATCGCGCGACCAAGCTCACGGCCTCGCGCCTGCAGGTCTACGGTTTCCTCGCCATCGAGGAGATGCGGGAGGACGGCACGATGCGCCGCCTGCGCCCCTCCGAGGCGATCCGCGCCCGGGGCGAGCGGCCCTGGCGCCTGTCGAAGCCGGCCTGCGGGACCGCGGTGACGATCCCGAGCCTCGACGGCTTCCTGTTCGAATCGGGCGGCCAGCCCGCCTGACTCTGTCCCTCTTGTGCGTTGTGGGCCGGTGCGCAGATCTGTGCACCGGCCCTTTTCGTTTGGTCGCTCCGCCGTGGCCGGTTCCTCGCCGAACTCTCGGGCGTGGTTCGGGCATCGCTCCATCGGACAGTGTGGTGTTCGGTGGAGAATCGAAGGCCGCGCTCGTCGCGAGCGCGGGTCCCTTTCCTGGACGGGTGGTGCGTCGGCGGACCCGAACCTGAGAGTCAGCACGACGAGCGCCGCGCCAGCGGCCCAAGGTGATCCAGATCGACGCCACGCGATGTGATGGGCTGGATTGCGCCGACGCTGCACGCGCCCGGAACATGGCCGGCGTTCCGAGCCGTGGCGCGGAAAATCCAGCCGCTCGGCTTGCCTTCCGAGCCCACCCGTAGTATCCGCCCGGCCTTCGCGAAACATTCGATGGGTGCTTGCACCCTGTGAACGCGGTGACCGCGCCGGTGTCCATGACACCGCTAGCGCGGTCGAACACATGAGCCGGGGACGTCAGGTCCCCATCAGGCGTCGTCCGCCGGGCAATACCGCCCGCGTGCGGAAACCCGCCTGAAGCAAGGAGTCACGCACGTGATCCAGATGCAGACGAATCTGGACGTCGCCGACAACTCGGGTGCACGCCGCGTTATGTGCATCAAGGTTCTTGGCGGGTCGAAGCGCAAGTATGCCGGCGTGGGCGATGTCATCGTCGTCTCCGTCAAGGAGGCGATCCCGCGCGGTCGCGTCAAGAAGGGCGACGTCATGAAGGCGGTCGTTGTCCGCACCGCCAAGGAAGTGAAGCGTGCCGACGGTTCGGTCATCCGCTTCGACAAGAACGCCGCGGTTCTGATCAACAATCAGAAGGAGCCGATCGGCACCCGTATCTTCGGACCGGTTCCGCGCGAGCTCCGCGCCCGCAACCACATGAAGATCATCTCCCTGGCTCCGGAGGTGCTGTAATGGCCGCCAAGATCAAGAAGGGCGACACCGTCGTCGTGCTCACCGGTCGCGACTCGGGTCGCTCCGGCGAGGTGATTCAGGTTCTGCCGAAGGAAGGCCGGGCTTTCGTGCGCGGCGTCAACCTGGTCAAGAAGCACCAGAAGCAGACGCAGAACCAGGAGGGCGGCATCATCTCCAAGGAGGCCGCCATCCAACTCTCGAACATCGCGGTCGCGGATGCCAACGGCAAGCCGACCCGCGTGGGTTTCCGCATCCTCGAAGACGGGCGCAAGGTCCGGTTCGCCAAGACCACGGGGGATCAGATCGATGGCTGAGGCCGACAAGAACGCCTACACCCCGCGCCTGCGCAAGCACTACGACGAGGTGGTTCGTCAGAAGCTGATCGAAGAGTTCGGCTACAAGAACCCCATGGAAGTGCCGCAGATCACGAAGATCGTGATCAACATGGGCGTCGGCGAGTCCACTGCGGACTCCAAGAAGGCCTCCGTGGCCGCGGGCGACCTCGCCCTCATCGCCGGCCAGAAGCCGGTCATCACCAAGGCCCGCAAGGCCATCGCGACCTTCAAGGTTCGCGAGGGCATGCCGATCGGCTGCAAGGTGACGCTGCGCAAGCAGCGCATGTACGAGTTCATGGACCGGCTGATCACCATCGCGCTGCCGCGCGTGCGTGACTTCCGCGGCCTGAACCCGCGCTCGTTCGACGGCCGCGGCAACTATGCGCTGGGTCTCAAGGAACACCTCGTGTTCCCGGAGATCTCCTACGACAAGGCCGAGCAGACCTGGGGCATGGACATCGTCGTGGCGACCACCGCCAAGACCGATGCCGAGGCCAAGGCCCTGCTCGCCGCCTTCAAGTTCCCGTTCCGGCAGTGAAGCCCTCAGGCTTCAGACGCGGACACCGGAGATAGACCACATGTCGAAGAAAAGCTCAGTCGAGAAGAACGAGGCCCGCAAGGCGCTGGTGAAGCGCTTCGCGGCCAAGCGGAAGGCGCTCCTCGAGATCGCCAACAACGACGCCCTCGAGATGGAGGAGCGCTTCGAGGCGCGCCTCAAGCTCGCGGAACTGCCGCGCAACTCGTCGGCCACCCGCATCCGCAATCGCTGCGGCATGACCGGCCGCCCGCGCGCCTACTACCGCAAGATGGGCATCTCGCGCGTGGCTTTGCGCGAGCTTGGCAACCGGGGGCTGATCCCCGGCCTCGTCAAGTCGAGCTGGTAAGGAGGTCCCCATGGTCAATGATCCCGTGGGCGACATGCTCACCCGCATCCGCAACGGCCAGCTGCGCCGTCGCAACGTCGTTCAGACTCCCGGCTCGCGCCTGCGCGCCAGCGTCCTGAACGTGCTGAAGGCCGAGGGCTACATCCGCGACTACGCGGCGACCGACCTCGGCAACGGCCGCACCGAGTTCGCGATCGAGCTCAAGTACTACGACGGGCGCCCCGTGATCCGCGAGATCAAGCGCGTGTCGAAGCCGGGCCGCCGGGTCTACTCGTCGGTCGGCGAGCTGCCGCACGTGGCCGACGGCCTCGGCGTCACCATCGTCTCCACCCCGCAGGGCGTCATGGCCGACCACGAGGCGCGCGAGCGCAACGTCGGCGGTGAAGTGCTCTGCACCGTGTTCTGATCGGGACGGAGGAGGTTATCCCATGTCTCGCGTAGGCAAGAAGCCGGTCCCCGTGCCGGCCGGCGTTACCGCCACGGTCACCGGTCAGACGGTGAAGATGAAGGGGTCGAAGGGCGAGCTGTCGTTCGTCGTTCCGTCCCTCGTCAACGTGGCCATGAAGGACGGCGCCATCGAGGTGCAGCCCGTCAACCAGTCCAAGCCGGCGCGCTCCCTGTGGGGCACGTCGCGGGCGCAGATCGCCAACATCGTCGAGGGTGTGTCGAAGGGCTTCGAGAAGAAGCTCGAGATCACCGGCGTCGGTTACCGCGCTGCGATGGCCGGCAAGGCCCTGAAGCTGTCGCTCGGCTACAGCCACGACATCGAGTACGAGATCCCCGCCGGGATCACGATCGCAACCCCGAAGCCCACCGAGATCACGATCTCCGGGATCAACCGCCAGCAGGTCGGTCAGGTCGCCGCCGAGATCCGCGACTACCGCGGACCCGAGCCCTACAAGGGCAAGGGCGTGAAGTACGCGGGCGAGTTCATCTTCCGCAAGGAAGGCAAGAAGAAGTAAGGAGGGCATCATGTCTCGCAAGCTCGAAGCCCTCGATCGCCGCAAGGCGCGCGTCCGCCGCGCGCTGCGGGCCGCCGCCAACGGCCGCCCGCGGCTCTCGGTGTTCCGCTCGTCGAAGCAGATCTACGTGCAGGTCATCGACGACGTCGCCGGCAAGACGCTGGCCTCGGCCTCGTCGATCGACAAGGCCCTCAAGGGCGAACTCAAGACCGGCGCCGACGTCGCCGCCGCCAAGGCGGTGGGCAAGCTGGTCGCCGAGCGCGCCAAGGCCGCGGGCGTCACGAAGGTGATCTTCGACCGCTCCGGCTACATCTATCACGGCCGTGTCGCGGCCGTGGCCGAGGCCGCCCGCGAGGGTGGCCTGGAGTTCTGATTTTTGGGGACTCGCCGTCGGCGCCTCTGCCGGCGGCGAACCTGATTGGAACCCTTGAACGACGGCGGGCCGGACGTGCCAAGCATGTCCGGCATTCGACACACAATCGAGCGAGCGGGCCCGCCGCCCGCGCCAGTGAGATGAACGGATATCAACATGGCACGTGAACGTGAAGGCGGGGGCCGCGGCCGCCGCGAGGATCGCGAGGAGCGCGACAGCGAGTTCGTGGACAAGCTCGTCCACATCAACCGCGTCGCCAAGGTGGTGAAGGGCGGCCGTCGCTTCGGCTTCGCGGCCCTCGTCGTCGTCGGCGACCAGAAGGGCCGCGTCGGCTTCGGCCACGGCAAGGCCCGTGAGGTGCCGGAGGCGATCCGCAAGGCGACCGAGGCCGCCAAGCGCGGCCTGATCCGCGTCTCGCTCCGCGAGGGCCGGACCCTGCACCACGACGTCAACGGCCGCCACGGCGCCGGCAAGGTGATTCTCCGCGCGGCCCCGCAGGGCACCGGCATCATCGCCGGCGGCCCGATGCGCGCCGTGTTTGAGACGCTCGGCATGCAGGACGTCGTCGCCAAGTCGCTGGGTTCGTCGAACCCCTACAACCTCGTGCGCGCCACCTTCGAGGCGCTCAAGAACGAGGACAGCCCGCGCTCCGTGGCGGCCCGCCGCGGCATCAAGGTGTCGACGCTCCAGTCGCGTCGCCGCGATGCCGATCCGGCCGACCAGTCCGAAGCCGCGGTCGCGTAAGGGGAGGGTCCGATGGCACAGAAGACCGTCCGCATCGAGCAGATTGGCTCGCCGATCCGCCGCGAGGCCAGCCAGCGCCAGACGCTGATCGGCCTCAAGCTCAACAAGCTCCACCGCGTGTCCGAGCTGGAGGATACCCCCTCCGTGCGCGGCATGATCCGCAAGGTTGCGCACCTCGTGCGCGTCCACGGCGACGTGGCGTGAGGAGGTCCCGATGAAGCTCAATCAGATCAGCGACAATCCCGGCGCCACCAAGGACCGGATGCGCGTGGGCCGGGGCATCGGCTCCGGCAAGGGCAAGACCGCGGGTCGCGGCGTGAAGGGTCAGAAGGCCCGGACCGGCGTGTCCATCAAGGGCTTCGAGGGCGGTCAGATGCCGCTCCATCGTCGCCTGCCGAAGCGCGGCTTCAACAACCTCTACGCCCAGGACCTGAACGAGGTGAACCTCGGCCGGATCCAGGAGGCGGTCGACGCGGGCAAGCTCGACAAGGCCGCTACCGTGACGGTGCAGAGCCTGGTCGAGGCCGGCATTATCGCCCGTCCCCGCGACGGCGTGAAGCTGCTCGGCGTCGGCGAGCTGACCGCGAAGCTCAGCTTCGAGGTCACCCGCGCCTCCAAGTCCGCCGTCGAGGCGGTCGAGAAGGCCGGCGGCTCGGTCACGACCGTTTACGCCCAGGGTGCCTCCACCCGTGGCGGCAGCGAGGCGGCCTCGGCCTGACGGGGGCGACCCCGGGACCCGTTGCACGGGCCCGGCGCACCCTTTAAGCCGATCCTTCGAGCGGCGGCCCTGCGACCACGCGGGCCGCCGTTTTTCGTTTCATCCGGGCTCGACCGCCCGGCGACATGTCCAGGACGCGACGCTTATGGCCTCAGCCGCCGAGCAGCTTGCCGCCAACCTCAACTTCGGTGCGATCGCCAAGGCCGATGAGCTGAAGAAGCGCATCTGGTTTACCCTCGGCGCGCTCGTGGTGTTCCGGCTGGGCACCTACATCCCGATCCCCGGTATCGATCCGGAGCAGTTCGCCCGCAATTTCCAGCAGCAGTCGGGCGGCGTGCTGGGCCTGTTCAACATGTTCTCGGGCGGCGCCGTCGAGCGCATGGCGATCTTTGCCCTGAACATAATGCCCTACATCTCGGCTTCGATCATCGTGCAGCTCCTGACCTCGGTGATCCCGAGCCTGGAGGCGCTGAAGAAGGAAGGCGAGTCCGGCCGCAAGGTCATCAACCAGTACACCCGCTACCTGACGGTGGTACTGGCGCTGGTCCAGTCCTGGGGTATCGCCATCGGCCTCCAGAGCTCCTCGGCGGCGATCGATCCGGGCCCGTTCTTCCTGGCCTCGACGGTGATCACGCTCACCGGCGGCACCCTGTTCCTGATGTGGCTCGGCGAGCAGATCACCTCGCGCGGCATCGGCAACGGCTCGTCGCTGATCATCTTCGCCGGCATCGTCGCCCACCTGCCGGTGGCGATCGCGGGCGCGCTCGAACTCGGCCGCACCGGTGCGCTCTCGCCCGCCATCATCCTGGGCGTGGCAGTGGCCGCTGTGGCGCTGGTCTACTTCATCGTGTTCATGGAGCGCGCCCAGCGCCGTCTCCTGATCAACTACCCGAAGCGCCAGGTCGGCAACCGCATGTACGAGGGCCAGACCTCGTTCCTGCCGCTCAAGCTCAACACTTCGGGCGTGATTCCGCCAATCTTCGCCTCCTCGCTCCTGTTGCTGCCGGCCACCGCCGCGAGCTTCTCGGCCAACGGCGGTGCCACCGGCTGGCTCGGCACGATCACGGCCTATCTCGGCCACGGCACGCCGCTGTTCATGGTGCTCTACGCGGCGCTGATCATCTTCTTCACGTTCTTCTACACCGCGGTGGTCTTCAACCCGCAGGAGACCGCCGACAACCTGAAGAAGCATGGCGGCTTCATCCCGGGCATCCGGCCCGGCGAGCGTACCGCCGCGTTCATCGACAAGGTGCTGACCCGCATCACGGTGATCGGCGCCCTGTACCTGACCGTGGTGTGCCTGTTCCCGGAAATCCTGTCGTCCTACGCGGCGGCGAGCCTCGGCTTCGGCGGCACCTCGCTGCTCATCGTGGTCTCGGTCACGATGGATACGGTGGCGCAGATCCACGGGCACCTGATGGCGCATCAGTACGAGGGCCTTGTGAAGAAGGCCAAGCTGCGCGGCGCCTCGACGACGCAGCGCCGGCGCTGAGACTGATACAGAGGGCGGATAACGCCTAGCGTCTTCCGCCTTTGCGCCTAAGGTCCGGGTGCCTCCGCGCCCGCGACCCGCTAGAACCCCCCCGAAACCGGCGATGCCAGGGAGGCTTCGCCACCGCGGCTTGTGCCCACAGGGAGTGGGCCGAACGAGGACTACGCCATGCGCATCATTCTGCTCGGGCCGCCCGGCGCGGGGAAGGGGACGCAATCCGAGCGGATCGTCCAGCGCTTCGGCATCCCGCAGCTTTCCACCGGCGACATGCTGCGCGCCGCCGTCGCCGCCGGCACCCCGGTCGGGCTGGAAGCCAAGGCCGTGATGGAATCGGGCGGCCTCGTCTCGGACCGGATCGTCGTCGGCATCGTGGCCGATCGGATCGAGGAGTCGGATGCCCGCCGCGGCTTCATCCTCGACGGCTTCCCACGCACGGTCGCGCAGGCGGAAGCGCTCAACGAGATGCTGACCGGCAAGGGCCTCAAGCTGTCGGCCGTCATCGAGCTGAAGGTGGACGAGGCCGCGCTGGTCGGCCGGATCGCCAATCGCGCGGCCGAGACCCTGGCCCGCGGTCAGGCCGTGCGGAAGGATGATACGCCGGAGGTGTTCAAGCAGCGCCTGGAGGCCTACCGCGCCCAGACGGCGCCGCTCTCGGCCTACTACGCCGAGAAGGGCATGCTGCAGACCGTCGACGGCATGCAGCCGATCGACAAGGTGACGGCCGACCTGATGGCGGTGCTGGAGCCGCACGCGGAAGCGGTCGTTTCCTGATTCACGCCGCGCATTGAACCATCGGTGATCGGGCGGATCTGAAACATTCGTCCGGTCGAGGGGTTAAGAGGCGGATCCGCACTGGGAAACGCTATGACGCTCCGCCACCTCGCCACCGCGACCCTCCTGCTTGCGGTGGCCATCCCGCCCCTGCCGGCCATGGCGCAAAGCCCGGCCCAATCCTTCGCGTACCGGCAGAAGCGGTTCCGCCATGCCTGTCGCCCCCCGCTGAAATTCGCGGCGGGCACCTGCGTTCGGCGCTGTCCGGCGGGCTACCGGAACACCGGGGGCTACTGCCGGCTGCAGAACCAGGGTTTCCGCTAGGCGCACGCCCCCAGGACGCAGACGCGTCCACCAGGACGGGCACCGGGGCCGGGATCGCCGCTCGGCCTCGTCCGCACGTCTATCAGACCCGTCCTTCCCGGCGCAGGCTGCCGAAGAAGTTGACGACGTCCATCTGGAGCGAGCGGTGGCCGAACAGGCGCAACGGATAGCCCTCCATGGTACCGTCGCGCAACTCGATCATCGCCGTCCTCGCATTGTAGCGGAACACCATCCGCCGCCCCACGAAGGTCGCCCACAGCAGGCCCGGCCCGTCATCCTCTTCCTGGAGGGCCACGGATCCTGGTTCGGCCTCGGCGAGCACGCCGCCGATCACCGCCAAGGTGACGGGAATGACCTCCTCAAGGGTCTCCACGGCCGCACGCAGGACACCATCGGCGAAAGCCCGCAGCGTGGCGCCATCGCTGGTCAGCAGTGACATCTCGACTCCTCTCGTGTCCGCCTCGGGTCCGCGCAGGATGCATGGCGGCGCAAAGGACAGGTATCCTGTCGTTGACATCGGCGCGTTCGCGCGCTAGCAGGCCCACCTTCGTCCAACCGAACGATGGTCCGAGGTACCCTGTCCAGGGTCGCCCGCGGGCCGCGTCGTCGTTTCACGTGCGCAGGGGCCGGCCTCCACCGGACGCGCACACGACAGGCCCGGTTCCCCGGGCCCCATATGGAGAGTGATCGTGGCCCGTATCGCAGGCGTCAACATCCCGACCAACAAGCGCGTCGTCATCGCGCTCCAGTACATCCACGGCATCGGCGCCAAGAAGGCCGAGGAGATCACCCAGAAGGTGAACATCCCCGCCGAGCGCCGGGTCAACCAGCTGACCGACGCCGAGGTTCTCTCGATCCGCGAGACGATCGACCGCGACTACCTCGTCGAGGGCGACCTGCGCCGCGAAGTCTCGATGAACATCAAGCGCCTGATGGATCTCGGCGCCTATCGTGGCCTGCGCCACCGCAAGCAGCTGCCGGTCCGCGGCCAGCGCACCCACACCAACGCCCGTACCCGCAAGGGCAAGGCGAAGCCGATCGCCGGCAAGAAGAAGTAATTTGGGGTTGGGAGGCCGTGCTTTGCTCGGCCTCCTCTCCGTCGCGCCGGGTGCCCCGCGCGGGGCCCGGCTTTGGCACGACGATCCTGCACGGACACGCCGGCCAAGTTCCAAACGAATCCCGAGCGCCTGGTGTTACGGGCGTGTTTGAAGGAAGAGCGAGACCAGAATGGCCAAGGAACCGCAACGCGTCCGCCGCCGCGAACGCAAGAACATCGTGTCGGGCGTCGCCCACGTGAACGCGTCGTTCAACAACACGATGATCACCATTACGGACGCGCAGGGCAACACGATCTCGTGGTCGTCCGCCGGCGCGATGGGCTTCAAGGGTTCGCGGAAGTCGACCCCCTACGCCGCCCAGGTCGCCGCCGAGGATGCCGGCCGCAAGGCCGCCGAGCACGGCATGCGCACCCTCGAGGTCGAGGTGTCGGGTCCGGGTTCGGGCCGTGAGTCGGCGCTCCGCGCCCTCCAGGCTGCCGGCTTCACGGTGACCTCGATCCGCGACGTCACCTCGATCCCGCACAACGGCTGCCGGCCGCGCAAGCGCCGCCGCGTCTAATCGGAACCTGCGAAGTCCTTTGACGGAGAAGCTTATGACGGGATCGAAGCCGCTTCCGGGCGTGCTGCGTTGGAACCTCGGCGACCTCACGGTCACCGCGCTCAACGACGGCTGGTTTCAAGCGAGCCTCGATCTGGTCACGGGCATCTCCAAGGAGGAGGCCGGGCGGCTTCAGCTGGCCGGTTTCCGCACCGAGCAGCCGAAGATCACGCTGAACGCCTTCCTGATCACGGGACCCGGCCTCAAGCCGACCCTGATCGACACGGGCTACGGCGATCTGGCTCCCGCGCCGACCCTCGGCCGGGCCGGAGCCGCGCTCGCGGTCACAGGTGTCAAGCCGGAGGAGATCGAGACCGTTCTCGTCACGCACCTGCATCCCGATCATGTCGGCGGGCTCGTGAAGGACGGCGCGGCGCGGTACCCGAACGCCGAGATCGTGGTCCACGCCGATGAGGCGGCCCATTGGCTGCCGGACGAGGCGCTATCCCGCGCTCCGGATGCGGCCAAGCCGTATTTCGAGGGCGCCCGCAAGGCGGTGGCGCCCTACGCCAAGCGGATGCGCGAGCACCGCGGCGGTGAGGTGCTTCCGGGGATCACGGCGGTCCACCTGCCCGGCCATACGCCGGGCCATTGCGGTTTCCGCATCGTCTCCGGTGGACAGTCGCTGCTGATGTGGACCGACGTGGTGCACCTGCCGGCGATCCAGTTCAAGAACCCTGAGGCCGGCGTCGGCTTCGATGTCGACGGCGACCAAGCGCGGGAGACGCGCAAGAAGATCATGGACGAGGTGGCGAACGAGCGGAGCTTCATCGCCGGTGCCCATCTCGAATTCCCGGCGCTGGGCTACGTGGATCGGGACGGGGCGGGCTACAGCTTCGTACCGGCCCTCTGGGTCGGCGGCGAGTAACGGCGGACAGACATTCAGGGACCGTTCGGGGCGCCAGGGGGCTGCGCCGGACGGCCGAAGCGCGGGAACGGGCGTCGCGGATCCCGGGCAAGGTCGAGAGGTAGGATCGTGGTCATTCAGAAGAATTGGCAGGAACTGATCAAGCCGAACAAGCTGCAGGTCACGACCGGCGACGACCCGAAGCGGGTCGCCACCGTCGTCGCCGAGCCGCTTGAGCGCGGCTTCGGCACGACGCTGGGCAACGCCCTGCGCCGGGTGCTCCTGTCCTCGCTCCAGGGCGCGGCCGTGACCTCGGTGCAGATCGACGGCGTGCTGCACGAGTTCTCGTCGATCCCGGGCGTGCGCGAGGACGTCACCGACATCGTCCTCAACATCAAGACCATCGCGATCCGCTCGCAGACGGACGCGCCGAAGCGCATGACCCTGCGCAAGACCGGCCCGGGCCTCGTCACCGCCGGTGATATCGGCACGGTCGGCGACATCCAGATCCTGAACCCCGACCTCGTGATCTGCACGCTGGACGACGGCGCCGAGATCCGGATGGAATTCACGGTCGCCACCGGCAAGGGCTACGTCCCGGCCGAGCGCAACCGCCCCGAGGATGCCCCGATCGGCCTGATCCCGGTCGACTCGCTGTTCTCGCCGGTCACCAAGGTCAGCTACCGCGTCGAGACCACCCGCGAGGGCCAGGATCTCGACAAGGACAAGCTGACCATGACGGTCGAGACCAACGGCGCGGTCTCGCCGGAGGATGCGCTCGCCTACGCGGCGCGCATCATCCAGGACCAGCTGCAGGTCTTCGTGAACTTCGAGGATCCGCGCAAGGAAGAGGCCGCTCCGCTCGCGCCGCAGCTGCCCTTCAACCCGGCGCTGCTCAAGAAGGTGGACGAGCTGGAGCTGTCGGTCCGTTCGGCGAACTGCCTGAAGAACGACAACATCGTCTACATCGGCGACCTGATCCAGAAGTCCGAGGGCGAGATGCTGCGGACCCCGAACTTCGGCCGCAAGTCGCTCAACGAGATCAAGGAAGTGCTCGCCGGCATGGGCCTGCACCTCGGCATGGATATCCCCGGCTGGCCGCCGGAGAACATCGAGGATCTCGCCAAGCGCTTCGAGGAACATTACTAAGCCGCTCGTTCCCACGCTCCGCCCTTATCCTGAGGTGCCGGAGCGTAGCGGAGGCCTCGAAGGAGGCCTCCAGGGTTCGCAGCGCCTTCTGGAGCCCTCCTTCGAGGCCCGCTACGCGGTCACCTCAGGATGAGGGTTCTGGGTTGGAGTTCCCTCCGCGGGGTCATGCGGAATCAACCGCCCCGTTCCTGGGGCACCCGGCCGTACCGTGGCACGGCGGCCGAGAGGAGAAGGAAGCCAGCACATGCGTCACGCCTATCGCGGCCGCCGTTTCAACCGCACCGCCGAGCATCGTAAGGCGATGTTCGCCAACATGTCCGCCGCGCTGCTCAAGCACGAGCAGATCATCACCACCCTGCCGAAGGCGAAGGATCTGCGTCCGGTCGTTGAGAAGCTGATCACGCTGGGCCGCATCGACAGCGTGCACACCCGCCGTCTGGCGATGGCGCAGCTGCGCGACGCCGACATGGTCAAGAAGCTCTTCACGGTGCTCGGGCCGCGCTATGCGGGTCGTCCGGGCGGCTATTGCCGAATCATGAAGGCGGGCTTCCGCCAGGGCGACAACGCCCCGATGGCGGTGATCGAGTTCGTGGATCGCGATGTCGATGCCCGCGGCAAGGATTCCGGCCCGAGCCAGGTCGCCGAGGCCGCCTGATCGACCGAAGGGCGTCCCAACGCTCCTGAATCCAAGAAGCCGCCCCGGTTCGTCCGGGGCGGCTTCTTGCTTTTCGTATCCGCGTCTCGGTGTTGCGCACGCAGTGAAGCCGTGCAGGCCGGTGGGTATGCCTGGGTCGATTCTCTGCGGGCGCTGTGACGCTGCGCAGTCGTAGAAAAAACCCGCCGGCTTGCGCCAACGGGTCTGGAGCAGGGTCCACGTCTTCGAGGTTCGCGGGGGTTCGACGGCCCGTGTCGGACGGGCCTGAGCTCAACCGCGCCGCACTCCGAAAACCCCTATCCCTGCGGGTCCGCGTCCGGTGGACCGTCCTGGTCCGGGTCGTTGTCGCGCCTGCGGCGCGGGAAGATGCCGTGATCGCTCATGGTCCACCTCCTCTTCGGTACCCGGGAGCCACCGGCTCCCACGAGGAGTTACTGAGCCGGCGACCGGCCGGTTCCCGACCGGTTCAGCGGGATCCGGCATCCGCTGCAGCGAGCAGCGTGGCGACCCGCTCGGCGAGGTCGGCCGAGCGGAACGGCTTCGCCAGGACCGGCAGATCCTCGGGGATCTGCATCGCATCCGCATGGCCCGTGAGGATCAGCACCGGCAGGCCCGGATTCCGTTCGCGGATCACGGCGGCAAGCTCGACACCACTCATGCCCGGCATGGCAAGATCGGCCACGACGATGTCGCAGCGGTCCCGCAGGAGATAGTCCAGGGCCGCCTCTCCGTCCCCCGCCTCGGTGGTGCTGTGGCCGAACCCCGTGAGGAACGAAGCCGTCACGTGCCGCACCTGCGGGTCGTCGTCGACGATGAGGACGCGGGCCCGTCGCCCGGCGGTCGGCGCCGCGCCCGGCACCGGAGCGGCCTGCTGCGGCGCCTCGGTCGCGAAGGGGAGGGCGAGTTCAACCCGGGTGCCCCGGCCC
This sequence comes from Methylobacterium guangdongense, assembly GCF_038442355.1. NCBI lineage: Bacteria > Pseudomonadati > Pseudomonadota > Alphaproteobacteria > Hyphomicrobiales > Methylobacteriaceae > Methylobacterium > Methylobacterium guangdongense. Next base: position 92,706 of record NZ_JBBXMX010000017.1, on the reverse strand, counting down.
ACCGTGCTGTCGATCGCCAGCCGGCCCTTGGATTGCTGAGCCAGGCCGAACACCATGGCGAGCCCGAGCCCGGTGCCCTGGCCCACGGCCTTGGTGGTGAAGAACGGCTCGCAGACCCGGCGCAGGATCTCCTCCGGAATTCCGGTGCCCTCGTCGGTGACGCTGACGCCGAGATAGGCGCCGTCGGCGATCTCGGGATCCCCGGTGATGTCCATCCGGCGCGTCGCCACCGTGATGGTGCCGCCCTCGGGCATCGCGTCCCGGGCGTTGATGCACAGGTTGAGGACCGCGAGTTCGAGTTGTTCGGGATCGACCTGGACCGCCGGGAGATCCGCTCCGAGATCCGTCCGCACGGTGACGAGCCCGCCGAGGCTGCGCCCGAACAGGTCGCTCATCCCGACGATCAGGGCGTTCACGTCGACCGCCCGGGCCTGGAGGTCGTGGGCGCGGCTGAAGCTGAGCAGACGCTTCGTCAGCGAGGCGCCGCGCTCGGCCGCCCCGCGGGCGTTCTCGATCAGGCGCTGGACCCGGGGCTGATCGGCGACCTTCGGGCCGGCGAGTTCCAGGCTGCCGAGGATCGCGGTCAGCAGGTTGTTGAAGTCGTGCGCGATGCCCCCGGCCAGGGTGCCGAGCGCCTGCATCTTGTCGGATTGGCGCAGCCGCGCCTCCAGAGTTCGCTGCTCGGTCACGTCCCGCTCGATCGTGGCGAGGTGGCCGATCGCGCCGCCCGCGTCGCGGATCGGCACCCGGGTCACGTGGCTCCACTGCTCGGCCCCGGCCGGGCCATCGCTGGTCAGGCTCTCCGCCACCGTGCCGGCCCGGATCGCCGCCGCATCGGCCTCGGTGACGGGTGCGCCCTTCGGCCCCAGAAGTTCGTCCTCACGGCGGCCCAGGCAGGCGGCGACGTCGTGGCCGAGGAGCGCCGCTTTGCGGGCGTTGAGCCGCACGAAGCGGCCTTGCGCGTCCTTGAAGCTGATCGCGTCCCGGGCGTGGTCGAGCAGGCCGCGCAGCAGCGCCCGCTCGGTGGCGAGGTCGCGGCCCAGGCGGTGGCGCTCGAAGGCCTGCCGCACTGTGGAGCGCAGCAGGCCGGCATCCCAGGGCTTCGTCACGTAGCCGACGATGCCGCCGCGGTTGAGGGCGCCGATCACCGCGGTGATGTCGGCGTAGCCGGTGAGCAGGATCGCCTGGGCGTCGTGGAAGCTGCGCGCCTCTGCGAGCAGGGCATCACCGGTCAGCCCCGGCATGCGCTGGTCCGAGACCACCACGGCGATGTCGGGCTCCGCGCGCAGGATCTCCAGCGCCTCGGCGGGGCGCGAGGTCGTCAGCACCCGGTAGGAATCCTCGAACAGATCCTCCAGGGCGATCAGGATATCCGGCTCGTCATCGACGGCCAGGATCGTCCCAATACCTGCCGTACCGTCACTCATGCACTGGCCGCCTGCCGCGGGATGCCGATCACGAAGCAGGCTCCCCCACCCGGGGCCGTCTCCACGGTGAGCGAGCCGCTATGCGCTTGAACGACACTGTAGGCAATCGCAAGACCGAGCCCCGTACCGGATCCAACCGGCTTCGTCGTGAAGAACGGCTCGAATATTTTTTCACGGAGGTCTTCTGGTATACCCGGACCGGTATCACTGATCCGGATTTCGTCGAGGTCCGGGCTCGATTCGGTGTTGATTCGGATCTTACCGCCCTCCGGCATGGCGTCGGCGGCGTTGCCCAGGATGTTCATCACCACCTGATTGAGCAGCGCCGGGGTGCAGTGGATCTCGGCCCGGCCGTCAAACGATCGCTCCACCGCGATCCGGTCGCCGAGCTTGTGCTGGATCAGGGCGAGCACGGTCTCGATCGCCTCGGGCACGTTGACCAGGGCGCGCTCGCCCTCGTCGAGGCGCGAGAACTTGCGCAGGTTCAGCACGAGATCCTGAATGCGCGTCAGCCCCATCCGCATCGAGCCGACCCGCTGGCGGGCCTTCTCGACGAGACGCGGGGCGGCCTCGGGGAGGGCCTCGGGCAACTCGCCGAGGAGCCGCTCCACCGTGCCCTGATGGGCCAGGATGAACGCCAGGGGGTTGTTGATCTCGTGGGCGATGCCGGCGACCAGTTCGCCGAGCGAGGCCATCTTGGCAGCCTGGACCAGCTTGGCCTGCGCCTCGGTGAGTTGACGGTTGGCTGTGGCGAGGTCGCGGTTGGCCCGCTCCAGGGCGTCGGCGAGGCGGGCCCGGGCTTCGGCGGCCTCGGCTTCCGCGCGGGCGCGCTCCACGGCCCGCTCGCGCTCGCCGAACTGGCCGGCGATGTGCCGGTCGTCCTCCTCCAGCAGGCGGCGGCGCACGAAGCCCCGCACCCGCAGTGCCAGAACCTCGGCGTCGGTCTTGGCGATGACGTCATCGGCCCCGGCCGCGAAGGCCTCGACCAGAAAGTCCTTGGCCGGATCGCTGCCGGCGATGCCGACGAGGTGGAAGCCGGCCCCCGCCACCTGTCCGGCCCGGCGCTGGTCGATCGCCCGGCACAGGGCGAGTCCGTCGTAGGCGTGGCCCAGGAGGTCGACCGTGACACAGTCGAAGGGCTCGCCTTCGGCGGCCGCGGCGAGGGCGGCGAGGGCGGCCTCGGGCCCGTCGGCGCTCGCCACGTGGTGCCCGTCCTGCGCCATCAGGCCGGCCAGGAACGTCCGGTAGGTGGCGCTGCCGTCGATCACGAGGATCCGCCCGCGCCGGAAGGCGGCCGCGCCCGGCCCGTCGCCGTCGCCGGCCGGGCGGCGCTCGCGCAGCAGGGCGCGGATGCGCAGGATCATCAGGTCGCGGTCGGCGGATTTCGGCAGGTAGGCGTCGGCGCCGCTCTCCAGCCCCTGGCGCTCGCCGCCATTGCCGCCGGTGAGCATCAGGACCGGCAGCGCCCGGGTGCGCAGGGACAGGCGCATCTGCCGGATCAGCTCGTCGCCGTTCATGCCGGGCAGGTGGTAATCCGCCACCACGAGATCGGGCTGCTGGCGGTTGAGGTGGTCGAGGGCAGTCTCGGCCGAGGCGCAGCGCTCCACCGCGAAGCCGTGCGTCTCCAGGAGCAGGCGGAACTCCAGGGCCTGCGTCTCCGAATCCTCGACCAGCAGGATCCGGGCGGGTCCCTCGGGGGCACCAGCCTCGGGGGCGGTCACGGCCGCGCCCCCGGTTCCACGAGGCGCAGGACGTGGTCCCCGATCCGGTCGAGCGGCAGGACCGCCCGGGCGGCCCCGAGGCGCACCGCCGCCGCCGGCATGCCGTAGACCACCGCGGTGCTCTCGTGCTCGGCGACCGTCTGGGCGCCGGCGGCCTGCATGTCGGCGAGGCCGAGCGCCCCGTCCTCGCCCATGCCGGTGAGCAGCACGCCGATCCCGGTGGCCCCGACCTGCCGGGCCATCGAGCGGAACAGCACGGTGGCGGCCGGGCGCTGGCCCGAGACGGGCGCCGAATCGATCACGCGCAGGATCCGGTTCGATCCGAGTTCCAGGTGCCGGTCCCCCGGGGCCACGTAGACCCGGCCGGGTTCGGCGCGCTCCCCGTCCCGGGCGAGGCCCACGGGAAGGGTCACGACGCTGTCGAGCCAGGACGCGAACCCGTCCATGAAGGCCGGACCCATATGCTGAACGACCAGCACCGGCAGCGAAAAGTCCTTTGGCAATGCACCGATCACCCGGGCGAGCGCCGGGGGGCCGCCGGTGGAGGCAGCGATCCCCAGAACGCTCGGCGCCAGGCCGGGCGACTCGACCGGCGGCGCGTAGGATACCGTGGTGGTCCGGCCCGCCCATTCCGTGCCGATCGGCCGGCGGCGGATCACCGGAACCTGGGCCATGATCCGCAACTGCGTGCAGATCTCGCCCGCCACCGCCTCGTAGCCCGCATGGGTCGTGGCCACCGGCTTCTCGACCACCGACAGCGCACCGGCGCGCAGCGCATTCATCGAGATGCGCAGGGAGGAATCCTCGACCGAATCCGCCACCACGACGATCGGGGTCGGCTGCTCCGCCATGATCCGCCGGGTGGTCTCCAGCCCGTCGATGCCGGGCAGGCGGATATCCATGGAGATCACGTCGGGCCGGACGGACCGGAGCTTGTCGAGGGCCTCCTCGCCGGAGGCGACCGCGCCCACGAGTTCGAGCCGGGGATCGCGGGACACGATGTGGCGCAGCAGCTCGCGCACCACGAGGCTGTCCTCGACCAGCATGACGCGGACGGGGGTCACAGGAACTGTCCGATCGTATCGAGCAGCTGGCGCTGATCGAACTTCTGCTTGGTCAGGTAGGCGTCGGCACCGAGATCGAGGCCCCGGGCCACGTCGGCGGCGTCCCCGCGGGACGTCATCAGGATCGCCGGCAGCCGGGCGAAGCGCGGGTCGGCCCGCAGGGCCTGGAGCAGGCCGAACCCGTCGAGGCGCGGCATCTCCACGTCCGCGAGGACAAGATCCACGGGCTCGACCTCGGCGCGCAGCCGGTCGAGGGCGTCCTGACCGTCGACGCAGACGACCACGCGGTAGCCGGCCGCTTCCAAGATGCCCTTCTCCAACGTCCGGGTGGTGATCGAATCGTCGACGACCAGGATGGTCGCCCGCGCGGCGGCCCGCGGTGCGGCGGCGCCCGTCGTATGTGTCGTCGAACGTGGAGCCTGCCCCATCGTTCCGGTCGAGGGTGCGACAGCCGCGCGCGCGGCGAGGCCCTCGGGGTCCAGGACCAGAACCGGCACGTCGCCCGGCAGGATGGCGGTGCCGGCGATCAGGCCCGGATCCGAACCGAAGGCCGGGGCCGGCAGGACCAGGAGCGAGCGGACATCGTGCAGGCGGTCGACGGCGAGCGCCAGGCGCCCGCCATCGGTCCGCAGCACGACGGCGCGGAGGGCATCGGGATCGTCCGGATCGGCGGTCTCGCCCAGGATCGCGGCGAGGTCGCTCACCGGGTGGTTCGTGGCCGCATCCCCCGTGCCGAGCCGGAGGATCGGGCGGCCCATCGCCACCGGCAGCTCGGCCCGCCTCAGGCGCAGCAGGCGCTCGACGGCGTTGGCCGGCAGCGCGTAGCTGCGGCCAGCCGCCTCGACCAGCAGTAGGCTGCGCCGGGCCGCCGAGAGCGGCAGACTGAAGACCAGGGCGGTGCCGGAGGGCGTGCGCGGCTCCAGCCGCACGCTACCCAGGAGCTGGCGGGCCGCATCCGCCGCCACCGAGAGGCCGTAGCCGCGCCCCGACAGGGTGTCGATCGCCTCCGCGGTGGAGAAGCCCGGCTCGAAGACGAGGCGCAGAAGGGCCTCGGGATCGGGGCTGGCCTCCGGGGCGAGGAGGCCGCGCTCCCGGGCGACGGCCTCGATCCGGGCGAGATCCGGACCCGGCCCGTCGTCGAACACCGTGACCTGAAGCCGGGCGCCGCGCACCGCCACCTCCAGCCCGAGCCCCAGGGCCTCGGGCTTGCCGGCGGCGCGACGCCGCTCCGGGCTCTGCCAGCCGTGGCTCAAGGCGTTGCGGAGCGCATGGAGCAACGGGTCCTTGAGGGCCTGGAGCGTGCCGCGCTCCACCGGCAGATCGAGGCCGCGCAGATCGAGATCGACCTCCCGACCCTGCTCCCGGGCGGTCTCGCGCAGGGAGCGAGCCAGGGGAGCCAGGACGGTCTCGGCCGATACCAGGGCGAGGCGTTCGGCGGCGGCGCGGACGCGGGCCGCCGCCCCGTCGATCGTGCTGCTGGACACCGCATGGCGCCGGGACAGGTCCGACGCCTCCCGGGCGAAGGCGCCGATTTCGGTCGCGAAGGCGCGCCACGCGGTCCTGTCGGTGTCGGCCCCGCCAGCCAGCGCCTCCGCGCCGGACCGCAGGGTCCGGGCGAGGCCGGCCAGCCGGGCAAGGCTCTCGGCCGCCGAGGTGCGGCCGGCCAGGGTGCTGGTGAGGTCGTGGCTCGCCCGCGCCATCGCCTCCACGGCCTCCGCGGGGACCCGCAGCAGGGCGGCGCCGGGATCGACCGGCTCGGCGGGTTTGTGAAGGGGCTCGGGAGCCGGCCCGGCGGGCGGGGCAGCGGACGGGGCAGGCGGCGGGGCGGGCGGCGGGACGAGCGCGACGGCAGGCTCGGCGACGGGCTCGGCCGCCGGCTTGGCCGCCGACTTGGTGGCCGGCTTGGCAGCCGCCGTCTCGCCCGGCAGCGCGAGAACCTGCCCGAGGGCCGTCAGGGCATCCGGCGGCATCTCCGGCCCGGCCCCGTCCTTCAGGCCGGCGACGTAGGACTCGATCCGGTCGAGGGCGAGGTGAACCGCATTGGCCGCCTCCCGGTCGAGGGCGGTGGCGTCGGTCCGGACCTTCTCGAACAGCGTTTCCAGGCGGTGCGCTACGGCCTCGACGGCTGGCAGATCGACGGCGCGGGAGGCCCCCTTGAGGCTGTGGGCGCGGCGGAACACGTCGTTCCAGTCCGGCGTCGCGCTGCCGAGCGCCCCGCGGATCGCCGCGACGTGCTCCCGGTGCTCGACATCGAAGGCGGCGAGCAGGAGCTGGCGGATGTCCTGGGCCAAGACGCCGCCGGCCTCAGTGCCGGTAGCGTTCGGCGAGCGCCATCAGCGCCTGGGCCAGCTCCGTCAGGTTGGCCGAGGCGGATTCGACCTGCCGGGTGCCGGCCGCCGTCTGCTGGCTCGCCTGCCGGATGTTCTGGAGGGCGCCCATCACCTGCTCGATGCCGAGCTGCTGCTGGTTCGTCGAGGCGACGATCTGCTGGAAGGTCTGGACGTTCTCCTCCACCCGGGCGGTGATCTCCTCGATGGTCCGCTGCGTCGTGTCGGAGCGGGTCTTGCCGGCGGCGGCGCGCTTCACCGCCTCCTCGGTGAGCATCACCGAGGTGTTGATGCCCCGCTGGATCTCGCCCAGGATCCCGCGCACCTGCCCGGTGGCGGCCTTGGCCTGATCGGCCAGCAGCTTCATCTCCGAGGCCACCACGGAGAAGCTGCGCCCGCTCTCGCCGGCCGCCGCCGCCTCGATGGCGGCGTTCAGCGCCAGGAGGTGCGTGCGCTCCGAGATGTCGTTGACCGTCTCGATGATGTCGCCGATCGTCTGCGTCTTCTCCGACAGGCTGACGATGTTGCCGGCCACCGCCTCGGCCTGCTCGCGGATCGCGTCCATGGCCTTGGCGGTGTCGGAGACCGCGCGCAGGCCCTGGCGGGAGGTCTGGGCGGTGGCCTGTGCGGTGGCGATCACCTCGGTGGCGCGCTTGCTGATCTGCGCGCCCGAATGGGTGATCTCGTCCACCGTGGCGGCGGTCTCCTGCACGGCGGCGAATTGCTGCTCGACCGAGGCCGCCTGCTCCTGTGCGGAGGCCCGGATCTCGGCCGCGGCGGCGTTCAGGTCGGTGGTGGCGGCGCGGTTGGTCTTGGCGAGGTCCGAGAGGCCCGCCACCATGGCGTTGAGGGTGCTGGCGAGCCGGCCGATCTCGTCACGGCCGGTCATCGGGAGGTGACCCGACAGGTCACCGCCGCCGACCCGCTCGACGAAGGCCATGACGGTCTCCAACGGGCGTACCACCGCACGACTGATCAGCCACGTGATCAGGATCGCCAGCACGATCGCGGCGGCAAGCGTCAGGTAGATCGAGAGGCGGGAGCGATCGTAGACCTCCTGGGCGGCGCGCTGGCCTAGCGCCATCCCGCCGTCGAGGAGGGTCCGGAGATTCTTGATTCCCTCCAGAAACGGCGCCTGGAGGCGGGCGATCTCGTCGTTGCGGGCCTCGACCCCCGCGACATCCTGCTTGGCGATGGCGGCGAACTGCGCCTCGCCGAGGCTGCGGACCTCGCGGAAGCCGCGCTGCACGTCGGCGGCGGCGGCGGCGATCCGGTCCCAGGCGGCCACGCGCTCGGTGGAGGCCGAGTAGGCGCGGTACTCGGTGGCGAGCTGGATCGTGGTGGCGAGCCGGTTCTCGATCTGGGTGGCGGTCTGCCGCCACGCCGCCACGGTGTCGTCGAGGCGCGCCGGCCGCCCCTGGGCCTGCGTCAGCATCGCGATCACGGCGGTGCGGCGCAGGAGGCCGAGGTCGCGGGCCTCGTTGCCGAGGTCGTCGATCTGGCGCAGCACGATCATGTCGCGCCGCACGATCGCGTCGGTCGTGTCGCGCACCGCGCCGATCTGCTCCAGCGCGTAGAGCCCGAGCGCCACGATCACCACCGTGATGGCGAAGAAGCCGAGGAGGATGCGTCTGCCGATCGAGAAGGTCACGGTCGGGGCTGGCTCCGGTTAGGGCAGGGCGCGGCGCAGGAGGCGGGGAAGATCGACGATCACGAAGTCCGGTCGGTCGGTATCCGCCCCGGGGGCATAGCCCGAAGCGGCCGCGTTGCCCAAGCCCTCGGGATCCACGGACCCCGCCGCCGCCGCCGGGGCGATCCCCAGCACCCGGTCGACCACCAGGGCGAGGGCGTGCGGGGACGCCGATCCGCGCAGGACCACGAGATGCCCCGCCTCGCTCTCAGGCTGCGGCCGGCCGAGCGCCCGGGCGAGGCCGAGAACGCCCACGATCCGGCCCGAGAGGGCGATGAGGCCCAGGAACGCCGGCACCGCGCCCGGCATGGGGGTGAGGGGACGCATCGGTAGGACCTGCGCGACGGCCGTCAGCGGCAGGCCGTAGCGCTCGCTGCCGCAGGCGCAGACGAGATGATCGAGCCCGGTCTCGCGGTTCGACGTGATGACGCCACGCCGGGCCAGGGCCGCGGTCCGCTCGGCCCGTAGGTCGTGCGCCGTCCGTGGCCGCGGCGGAGCGCGGTTCTCCTGCACGCCCGGGCCTGCCCCCATCAGGAACTCCTGCGCTCGAGCGCCGCGCGGGCCACGGACGCGCCCGCGGCGATCTCGGCGGCGGACGCGCCGTCACCCTCGGGCAGTGCCGTATCCGGCCCCAGGGCTTCGCTCACCGCTTGGCTCAGCGCGACGGCGTTGTCGAGGGCGCGGGCCGCCTCATACGGGCGATCGCGGGCGATCAGCAGCAGGCCGAGATGGTAGTGGGCCATCACGAAGCCCCGGTCGAGATACAGGGCCGCCCGCAATGCCCGCTCGGCCTCCACGTCGCGGCCGAGCGCCCGGGCGAGCAGACCCTCGTAGAAGCGCAGGGCCGGGTCGGTGGGGGCGGCTTCGAGGGCGACGCGCAGCGCCCGCCAGGCCGCTCCGGTATCCCCGGCATCCGCGAGGGCCCGGATGCGGTCGCGGTCGGACGCCCCGATCTCCGGGCCGTCCTCGGCCTCGCCCGGCAGGGGGAGCGGCAAGGAAAGCGGCAAGGGAAGCGGCAAGGGAAGCGGCAGGCGGGCCGGCAGCAGGTCGGCCAGGGCGCCCCCCGCGGTATCGGCCGCAGGCATGCCGACCGGCGCTGCGGCGGGCGCGACCGTGTCGGATTCCGGGCCATCCGGGACCAGGACCTCCGCGCCGTCTCCGCCGCCGACGCCCAGCGACGGCGGAACCAGTCCGGACGCCATCACCAGGGCGGGCGGCTCCGGGAGCGGACGATAGACCACGGTCCCGGGCAGGCTGACCGCATCGAGAAATCCCGAAAAGACCGGGTTCGGCTCGGCGTGGCCGAGGAGCAGCCAGCCGTCCGGCCGTAGCCGGCGGCCGAGGCCGCGCACCACCGCGGCGACCGTGCGGGCCTCGAAATAGATCAGGACGTTGCGGCACAGGATCAGGTCGAACGCCTCGCCCGCGGCCGCGGCGGGCTCCGTGAGGGTGAGCAGGTTGCCGCGTTCGAACCGCACCAGGGCGCGGAATTCCGGACGCAGGGCGTAGCCGCCCTCCCGCCGGATGCCGGGGGCGGGGGGCAGGCGGGTGAAGTAGCGCAGCCGCTCCTCCAGCGGCATCGTGCGCAGGGCCCAGCGGCCGTACTCGGCGGCGCGTGCGGTGGCGAGGGCGTCCGTGCTGATGTCGGTGCCGAGGATCGAGATCCGCCAGTCGGGCAAGGCCTCGCCCAGGAGTTCGCGCACCAGGATCGCCAGGGAGTAGGGCTCCGCCCCGGTCGAGCAGCCGGCGCTCCAGATCCGCAGCGCGCGTTCGCTGGCCCGGGCCGCGATCAGCGCCGGCAGGATCCGCTCGCGCAACGCCTGGAACTGCTCGGCGTAGCGGAAGAAGAACGTCTCGCCGACGGTGATCTCGGCCTCCAGCCGCGCCCATTCGGCCTCGCCCAGAGCCCCGTCCGACAGGAGGGCGGCGTAAGCCGCACAATCGGCCGCCGCGGCGTCGCGGAATCGTCGGCGCAGCCGCTCGATCAGGAGATCGTCCTTGTCGATATAGTAATGGTGGCCGGTGCGCGCGATGATGCGCGCCTTCAGCGCCGCGTAGGCGGGATCGGCACCCGGATCGGGATGGGAAGAACCCGGACGCGTCATCGCGGATCAGGCGGGGTCGGGCAGGGCGGCGAGGCGTTCGGCGGCGGCCCGGGCGTGGGCCGCGACCCGGGCGCGCTCCTGGGCGGTGAGCAGCCGGTCGGGCGCGAGTGCATGGACGAGGCGCTCGCCGAGGACGAGTTCGGCCGCCACGCAGCCGTTGAGCGTCCCGGCCTCGCCGGCCGGCCGGATCGCGGCCTCCGGCACCGTCACGAGATCGGCAGCCCGGTCCACGCGATACGCGACCGCCTCGCCCCGGACGAGGACGAGATGCGCGTAGAGGTCGGCCGGGGATGGGGCCGCCCGGAGACCGAGCAGGGCCGCGAGGTCGATGACGGGCACCGGCGTGCCGCCGAGGTTGAGAAAGCCGGTCAGCCAGCCGCCGATGGCGGGCGGCGCGTGGAGGTCCGGCAACGGCAGCACCTCGGCCACCGCGGCCCGCGGCAGGGCACAGGGCGTTCCGGCCACGTCGAGGAGGAGATAGGCCGTCCCGCTGCTGGCCAAGGCCGCCCGCTCCCCCGAGGTTTTGCGTCACCGCCCGACCGGGACGGTTCGCGAGATAGGGCAGGTTAGCGCGATCGGCAAAAGCCGGGCAATCGCTGCGTCTGCGCCGCGGATGCGGCTCCGCGGATCGGGGGAACCGCCACCCCGCCTATCCTTCTTCTGCGCGGGGGACCGGGAGGCGCGAAAACGGCCGTCTCTTTTCTCAAGGCGTCGTGGAAGACCTTAACCGTACCGGGCCGGTTCACGGAACCAAGTCTTCGCTCAGCCGCTTATTTTCCGACGCAGCAGTGCCGCATCTATGATGGTCGGCGCCTCGCCTGCGACGAACTACGCCAGGGATTGACGATGAGGAAACTTCTGTTGGCCGCCGCGTCGCTGACGCTCCTCGCGGGCTCCGCCTATGCCCAGGGCAACGCGCCCTACAACAACTCTGGCGCGCAGGCCGGCGGGCCGCGCGGCGGCATGGAGCGGGCCGGCGAAGCCGCGGCGATGGAGCGGGGCGCCGCACCGATGGCCGAGCGGCCGATGATGCGCAAGCGCATGATGAAGCACAAGCGGATGCGGCATCACCGCCGGATGCGTCACCACATGTGATCGATCGCGGTTCCGCCGCTCTCGGGCGGCCGAACCCGAATCAGGGGCCTGCCGCAACCGCGGCGGGCCCCTTTTTCGTACCCGAACCTTCGCGATCGGACGGGGCCGCTCCCAGCATCATAATTCCACAGGCGGATTTCGCCACCCTGCTCGCGACGCCTTGCCGGACGCGTCCGTACAGTCCAGGCTCGTATCCGCGGCGGTCCGACCCCAAGATGTTCGAAAACGAACATCCTCGCCCGCAAGGCGAACGGACCACGACGTTAGAAGACTAGGGAGGATCGATGTCGCGACCGCTCGACCGGAGGTCCGAGGACAGGATCGAGGCGACCGGCGTCGAGGGGCGGCGCAGCGCCATCGTGGCTTCGGTGCGCCAGCGGGGCTTCGTCACCATCGAGGCGCTCGCCGCGCAGTTCGGCGTCACCGTCCAGACGATCCGCCGCGATCTGAACGAGCTGAGCGCCGAGGGCCGGCTGGAGCGCTACCGCGGCGGCGGCGGCCTGCCCTCCAGCGTCGAGAACATCGACTACGCCGATCGCCGGGTGACGCTGCTGCCGGAAAAGACCCGGATCGGGCGTCTCGCGGCGAGCCGGATCCCGTCGCATTGCTCGGTCTTCGTCAACATCGGCACGACGCCCGAGGCGGTCGCCCGGGAGCTGACCCGGCACGACGATCTCAGCATCATCACCAACAACCTGAACGTCGCGCTCTCGCTCGCGGAGGCGACGGAGTTCCACATCGTCGTGGCGGGCGGCACCGTGCGCAACCGCGACGGGGCGGTGCTGGGCCAGCTCACCTGCGACACGCTCAGCCAGTTCCGGGTCGACGTGGCGGTGATCGGCATCAGCGGCATCGACGCCGACGGGGCGCTGCTCGATTACGATTACGAGGAGGTGCGGGCGACGCAGACCATCCTGGCCCATGCCCGGAAAACTTTCCTCGTGGCGGACCACAGCAAGTTCACCCGGCGCCCGATGGTGCAGGTCGGGCGGCTCGACCAGATCGATACGTTTTTCACCGACCGGCCACCGCCCCCGGAAATCGCCCTGCTGCTCGACCGGATGGGCGTCACCCTGGCCGTCGCCGATGAGGGCAGCGAACCCTAACGAACAAAAAATTTTCGCTTGCGAAAATTCGAAGCCGGGTCAATATAGTGCCAACCTGCCATCAGGGCGGGGTAGGAGGACCCATGGCGGCAGCAACGCGCCAGCGCGAGCCGTCCGACGCTTACGATCTTCTGGTCGTCGGCGGCGGCATCAACGGCACCGGCATCGCCCGGGATGCGGCCGGCCGCGGCCTGTCGGTCCTGCTGGCCGAACGCGGGGATCTCGCGGGCTTCACGTCGTCCTCGTCGACGAAGCTGATCCACGGCGGCCTGCGCTACCTCGAATATTACGAGTTCCGCCTCGTCCGGGAGGCGTTGGCCGAGCGCGAGCGGCTGCTGCGGCTCGCCCCGCACGTGATCTGGCCCCTGCGCTTCGTCCTGCCCCACGACGAGGGCCTGCGCCCGGCTTGGATGCTGCGCCTCGGCCTGTTCCTGTACGATCATCTCGCGCGGCTGCGCACGCTGCCGGGCTCGCACGGCGTCGACCTGCGCAATTCGGCCTATGGCGCGCCGCTGCAGCAGCGCCTGAAGCGCGGCTTCGTCTATTCCGACTGCTGGGTGGAGGACAGCCGCCTCGTGGTGCTCAACGCCATGGACGCCCGCGAGCGCGGCGCCACGGTGCTGACCCGCACCGGCGTGGTCTCGGCACGGCGCGAGGGTGAGGGTTGGGTCGCGACGCTGCGCGACGAGCGCGGCGGGGCCGAGCGGACGATCCGCGCGAAGGCCGTCGTCAACGCCGCCGGCCCCTGGGTCAGCGCGACGCTCGGCGGCACCCTCGGCATCAACAGCCGCGCGGCGGTACGGTTGATCAAGGGCAGCCACATCGTGGTGAAGCGCCTGTTCGAGGGCGATCAGGCCTACATCCTGCAGCAGCCCGACAAGCGCATCATCTTCGCGATCCCCTACGAGCGCGACTTCACGCTGATCGGCACCACCGACGTGCCCTATGACGGCGAGCCCGGCCCGGTCTCGATCTCCCCAGAAGAGACTGACTACCTCTGCGGCTGCGTCAACCGCTCGTTCGACACCCAGATCACCCCGACCGATGTTGTCTGGAGCTATTCGGGCGTGCGCCCGCTCTACGACGACGCGGCCGAGAACGCCTCCGCGGTGACCCGCGACTACGTCCTCGACGTCGAGGACCAGGGCGGCAAGGCCGCCGTGCTGTCGGTGTTCGGCGGCAAGATCACGACCTACCGGCGCCTCGCCGAGCACGCGCTGGAGAAGCTGAAGCCGTACTTCCCGCACCTGAAGAAGACCTGGACCGGGGACGCGGTGCTGCCGGGCGGCGCCATGACGGATGCCGATTTCGACCAGTTCCTGGCGAAGCTCCGGGCCGAAAAGCCGTTCCTGCCGGAGGAGACGGCCCGCCGCCTCGCCCGCGCCTACGGCACCCGGGCCCGCGACATCGTCGGGACCGCCCGTTCCATGGCGGATCTCGGCGAGGCGTTCGACGGCGGCCTCACGGCGGCGGAGGTCGATTACCTGCGCACCGAGGAATGGGCGGTCACGGCCGAGGATATCCTGTGGCGGCGCTCGAAGCTCGGCCTACGCACGAGCGCCGAGAGCGCAGCGCGCCTTGCCGCCTATCTCGATCGCAGGGCCGAGGCGGCCTGATTGTTTCGACCCCGATCCGGCGCAGACCGGTCGGGCATCACAGGGGAGGGAACGATGAGCCGTTATGTCGGGGCCATCGACCAGGGCACCACCAGCAGCCGCTTCATCGTGTTCGACCGGGAGGGCAGCGTCATCGCGCTGGCCCAAGCCGAGCACGCGCAGATCTATCCGGCCCCGGGCCATGTCGAGCACGACGCCACCGAGATCTGGTCGAAGACGCAAGCCGTGATGCGCGAGGCGCTGGAGAAGGGCGGGCTCCAGCCCTCCGACCTCGCGGCGGTGGGCATCACCAACCAGCGCGAGACCACGGTCATCTGGGACCGGACCACCGGCAAGCCGCTCCACAACGCCCTGGTCTGGCAGGATACCCGCAACGACCGGCTGGTGGCGGAATTCGCCCGCGAGGGCGGCCGCGACCGATTCCGTGATCTTACCGGCCTGCCGCTGGCGAGCTACTTTTCAGGCCTCAAGCTGCGCTGGCTCCTCGACCACGTCGAGGGTGCCCGCGAGAAGGCCGAAGCCGGCGACGTGCTGTTCGGCAACATCGACACGTGGCTGGTCTGGAACCTCACCGGCGGCACGGAGGGCGGCCTCCACGTCACCGACGTGACCAATGCCAGCCGCACGCAGCTGATGTCGCTCAAGACCCTCGAATGGGACGACGGCATGCTGTCGACCTTCGGCATTCCGAAGGCGATGCTGCCGAAGATCGTCTCGTCGAGCGAGGTCTACGGGGAGACCAAAGCGCCGTTCGCGGGCGTGCCGATCGCCGGCATCCTGGGCGACCAGCAGGCGGCCCTGTTCGGCCAGACCTGCTTCACCCCGGGCGAGGCCAAGAACACCTACGGCACCGGCTGCTTCGCGCTGATGAACACCGGCGAGGAGCCCGTCCCCTCGAAGGCCGGCCTCGTCACCACGCTGGCCTATCGCCTCGACGGGCAGAAGCCCGCCTACGCGCTCGAAGGTTCGATCGCCATCACAGGCGCCCTGGTACAGTGGCTGCGCGACAACCTGCACATGATCAAGGATTCGGCCGAGGTCGAGACGCTCGCTACCACGGTCGAGGACAATGGCGGGGTCTACTTCGTGCCGGCCTTCTCGGGGCTCTACGCGCCGCACTGGAACGAGGGCGCCCGCGGCCTGATCATCGGCCTGACCCGCTACGTCAACCGCGGCCATATCGCCCGCTCGGTGCTGGAGGCGACCGCCTTTCAGACCCACGAGGTGCTGGACGCGATGGCCAAGGATTCCGGCATCCCGGTCAAGGAGTTGCGGGCCGATGGCGGCATGGTCGCCAACACCACGCTGATGCAGTTCCAGGCCGACATGCTCGATGTGCCGGTGGTCCGCCCGAAGGTGGCCGAGACCACGGCGCTCGGCGCCGCCTACGCGGCGGGTCTGGCGGTCGGCTACTGGAAGGGGCTCGACGACCTCAAGCGCAACTGGGGCGTCGACAAGCGCTGGACGCCGAAGATGGATGCCAGCCAGCGCCAGAAGATCGCCGCCGCCTGGGGGCGGGCGGTGCAGCGGTCGTTCGACTGGAAGACCGACGAGGCGTGAGGGTAGGGCAGGCGCCGCGGTTCTCCCTCCCCCCTCTGCGGGGGAGGGAGAACCGCGAAGCGGATCGGGTCGGGACGAAGTCCCGCAAGGGGGGAGCGACGGTGCAGAAGGAAGCGCCGGCCTTCAAACCTGCTCCACCCTATCCTGGACCCGGGTTCCCCCCTCGCGGGACTTCGTCCCGACCCCTGCTGACGCAGGGGCCACCCTCCCCCGCAGAGGGGGGAGGGAGGGCGCGCGACCGATTGCCGGAGCGTGCCTCGTGGACGCCACGTCCTGCGCGACGTCAGACCTATCAAAACCAACAACAAACGGGGGAGACTACACCATGGCATCACCATTCCTGGGCGAGTTCCTCGGCACGATGACGCTGATCGTGCTGGGCGACGGCATCGTTGCCGGCGCCCTGCTCAAGAAATCCAAGGGCGAGGGCGCGGGCTGGATCGCCATCACGGCCGGCTGGGCCTTCGCGGTGCTCGCCGGCATCTTCGTGGCGAACGCCACAGGCAGCCCCGACGCGCATCTCAACCCCGCCGTGACGGTGGCGGGTGCGGTCAGCACCGGGGATTTCAGCAAGCTCGCGGTCTACATCCCGGCCCAGATGCTCGGCGCCTTTGCGGGCGCGGTCATCGTCTGGATCCACTACCTGCCGCACTGGGCGGCGACCCCGGAGCAGGATCTCAAACTCGCCTGCTTCTGCACCGGCCCGGCGATCCGCGATGCGAAGTCCAACTGGATCTCCGAGATCATCGCGACCTTCTTCCTGATCCTGACCATCTCCGCCCTCGTGACCAACACGCTGGGCTCCTCCGGGGCGATCCCGCGGGGCGTGGCGCCCTACATGGTCGGCATGCTGGTCTGGGGCATCGGCCTCTCGCTCGGCGGAACCACCGGCTACGCCATCAACCCCGCCCGCGATCTCGGCCCGCGCATCGCCCACGCGGTGCTGCCGATCGCCGGCAAGGGCTCTTCGGACTGGGGCTACGCGCTGATCCCGGTGGCCGCCCCGGTGGTCGGCGCGGCTTTGGCCGGGCTGTTCGTGCGGGCGCTGGGGATCTGACGGAACGCCCACACCCTCAACCGTCGCGGGGCGTCCCTGCGTCGCGGCGGTTTGCGGCGCGGGGCTTGGGGCCTTAAGTCAGGGCCATCCCCGACCGCGCCTCCGGGCGCCTCCACGCTGTGTGGCAGCCCCCGACCCATGGCCGTCGTCCTCGACATCCTGAAGAACGATCCGCGACCGGTCCGCCACCCCGAGAAGGCGCACCGGCCCGATCAGCCCGTCCAGGCCAAGAAGCCGGACTGGATCCGCGTGAAGGCGCCGGGCTCCAAGGCCTGGACCGAGACGCAGAAGATCGTCCGCGAGCACGGCCTCGTCACGGTCTGCGAGGAGGCCGGCTGCCCGAATATCGGCGAGTGCTGGGAGAAGCGGCACGCCACCTTCATGATCATGGGCGACACCTGCACGCGGGCCTGCGCCTTCTGCAACGTGCGCACCGGCCTGCCCGACGCCCTCGATAGGGCTGAGCCCGAGAAGATCGGCGATTCGGTCGCCAAGCTCGGCCTGCACCACGTGGTGATCACCTCGGTCGACCGTGACGACCTGAAGGACGGCGGCGCCGCGCATTTCTCCCGGACCATCGCGGCGATCCGACGGGCGAGCCCCGGCACAACGGTCGAGATCCTGACCCCCGACTTCCTGCGCAAGGACGGGGCGCTTGAAACCGTGGTCGAAGCCAAGCCCGACGTCTTCAACCACAACCTGGAGACCGTGCCGGCCAAGTACCTCACGGTGCGGCCCGGCGCCCGCTACTTCCACTCCGTGCGCCTGCTTCAGCGGGTGAAAGAGCTCGATCCGACGATCTTCACCAAGTCCGGCATCATGGTCGGGCTCGGCGAGGAGCGGAACGAAGTGCTCCAGCTCATGGACGACCTGCGCTCGGCCGACGTCGATTTCCTCACCATCGGCCAGTACCTGCAGCCGTCGAAGAAGCACCACGAGGTCGTGCGTTTCGTGCCCCCCGACGAGTTCAAGGCCTACGAGACCACCGCCTACGCCAAGGGCTTCCTGCTGGTCTCGGCCACGCCCCTGACGCGTTCGTCGCACCATGCGGGTGAGGATTTCGCGCGTTTGCAGGCTGCGCGTCTGGCGAAACTATCGCCCGCGCTGTCCGCCTGAGGAAAACCGAACCCCATGCCGTCCTTCCGGGTCACCCGCACGGTGAAGCATTCGCCGCAGCAGATGTACGACCTCGTCGCCGACGTGGAGCGCTACCCCGAGTTCCTGCCGCTCTGCGAATCCCTGCGGGTGATCCGTCGGCAGGACATGGCGGAGGGCGGCCAAGTGCTGATTGCCGAGATGGGCGTGGGCTACAAGGCGATCCGCGAGCGCTTCACCACGCGGGTCAGCCTCGATCCGGCGCACCTCAAGATCGTGGCCGAGTATATCGACGGCCCGTTCCGGCATCTGGAGAACCGCTGGCTGTTCAAGGACGGCCCGAACGGCGGCTGCAACGTCGACTTCTTCATCACCTACGAGTTCAAGAGCCGCACCCTCGGGCTCCTGATGGGCACGATGTTCGACCGGGCGTTCCGCAAGTTCACCGACGCCTTCGAGGGGCGGGCGGACCGGATGTACGGGGCGCGGGCATAGCGGCTGTGCGAAGATGGACCGTTCCGCTCAGGCTCAGACGGCGGTCCCATCCACCGGCCTCATCCTGAGGTGCCGGAGCGCAGCGGAGGCCTCGAAGGAGCCCTCCAGATAGCGCTGTGATTCCTGGCGTTCTCCTTCGAGGCTGCTGCGCAGCACCTCAGGATGAAGAGGGAATGTGGGATTACCGGCGTGCCGGCTGCGCGCGAAGATGGTGTCAGACCCGCGCCGGCACGCGCACATGCTCCGGCCGAACCCCCATCCCGATCATCCGGGCCGGCAGAACCTGAAGCGGCGGCACGGCATTCAATATCCTCAGTGCGAGCGGCGCGCGGAACGGCGCGTCCGCCTTGAGCGAGGCGGCGATCACCCGGGACTGGATTACCCGCTGCAGCGCCTGCGTGGCCCGCACCGGAAACATCCGGCGGGCCTGGACCCTGGCGAGGTCGGCCTCGGCGACGGGGCCTGCCCGCAGCGGCGCGGCCAGGAGATTGGCCGCCGCCACCGCGTCCTGGATCGCGAGGTTGATGCCGACGCCGCCCACCGGCGACATGGCATGGGCTGCGTCACCGATGCAGAGCAGTCCCGGGCGGTGCCAGCGCGCCAGTCGGTCGACCGTGACGGTCAGGAGCTTGACGTCGTCCCAACCGGTGATCTCCGAAGTGCGGTCGGCCAGGAACGGCGCGATCTGCGCCACCGCGTCTCGGAAGGCCGGAAGCCCCTTCGCCCGCAGCGCCGCGTCGCCGCCCTTCGGCACCACATAGGCGCATTGCCACGCATCGCCCCGGTCGAGGGTGATGAGGATGCGGCCCGGCCTGAAGCGGCCGGCCGCCGCCTCGGGGTCGCCATCCCGGCGGGGCAGGCGGAACCACAGCACGTCGATCGGCGCGCCGAAGGCCCGGGGCGTGAAGCCCGCGCAGTCGCGCATCCGGGAATGGCGGCCATCGGCGCATAGCACGAGGTCGGACCGGATCTCGGTGGGTCCGTCCGGCCCCTCGGCGCGGACGCCGACGACTTGGCCGTCGACCTCGATCAGATCCCGGGCCTCACTGCGGCGGATCAGGCGGAAGGCCGGATAGCGCCCGGCCTCGCCGGCCAAGAAGTCCAAGAAATCCCATTGCGGCATGAAGGACAGGAAGCGGTTGCGGGTCGGCAGCCGGCTGAAATCCGCGACCCGGTAGCTGCGCCCGGCGACGACCCCGGAAAAATGCTCGACGCGCCGCTGGGGCAGGGCGCGGAAGCGCTCGGTGAAGCCGAGTTCGTCCATCAGGTCGAGGGTGGAGGGATGGATCGTGTCGCCGCGGAAGTCGCGCAGGAAATCCGCGTGCTTCTCCAGTACGATCGTGTCGATCCCGGCGCGGGCGAAGAGCA
Source organism: Methylobacterium guangdongense (assembly GCF_038442355.1). Taxonomy (NCBI): domain Bacteria; kingdom Pseudomonadati; phylum Pseudomonadota; class Alphaproteobacteria; order Hyphomicrobiales; family Methylobacteriaceae; genus Methylobacterium; species Methylobacterium guangdongense. Next base: position 72,980 of record NZ_JBBXMX010000017.1, on the reverse strand, counting down.
GGCCGGCCATCATCCCGGCGGGGCCGCCGCCGACGATGCAGAGGCGTGTGGTCACCCTGTCCATGGCCGTCCCTCCCGTCGTCAGGGGCCGAGGGCTTCCTCCAGAAGGCCGATCGCGTCGGCGACGGCGGCGCAGCGGATGCCCGCGCGGCCGAGATCGCCATAGCGCCGTTCCAAGTGGCGCACCGCGCCGTCCCGCACGGCGAGGCCGAAATGCACGAGGCCGACCGGCTTCCCGGCGCTGCCGCCGCCGGGGCCGGCGATGCCGGTGATCGCCACCGCCATATCGGCCCGCGAGGCGGCGAGCGCGCCGGCGGCCATCGCCCGCGCCACCGGCTCGCTGACCGCACCGTGCTTCTGGATCAGGTCCATGGGCACGCCGATCGCCTCGGCCTTGGCCTCGTTCGAATAGGTGACGAACCCGCGCTCGACCACAGCCGAAGAGCCCGGCACCGCGGTGAGCAGGCCGGCCACGAGGCCGCCCGTGCAGGATTCCGCGGTGGCGATCCTGCGTCCGGCCTTCGTGTAGGCCGCCACCAGCGCCTCGGCGCGGGCCAGAAGCTCCGTGTCGTCGATCATCGCGAACAGGCTCCCATCGGGCGAGGGCGCCCTATCTCGTGGTGTGAACCAGAGCCGGGCTCCACTCAAGGACGAACGGCCGCCGACAGGAGACACCGCATCCATGATCTTCCCCGCCACCACGGCCTTCTTCGCCGGGCTGCTCGCCCTCGTCTATCTGGGCCTGTCGGGGTGGGTGATCGGGGCGCGGGTCTCCGAGAACGTGCTCATCGGCGACGGCGGTGACACCACGGTGCTCAAGCGCATCCGCTCGCACGCGAATTTCATCGAATACGTGCCGCTGGCGCTGATCCTGATCGGCCTGCTGGAGGCCGGCGGCGGCAGCCACGGGCTGGTGCAGGGGCTGCTGGTGGCCCTGCTGGTCGCCCGGATCCTGCACCCGATCGGGATGTTCGCCCCGCCGAACTCGCCGCGCCAGTTCGCCTGCCGGGGCGGCGGCATCCTGCTGACGCTGGCGGTGCTCGGCGTCGCCGCGATCGCGCTGCTGCTGCGCGCGGGCTGATCCCGGGTTCCCAAAGGGCGAGCCCTTTGGTGGGTTGTCAGGGCAAGGCCCTGACGGTCTCGGGCGCAGCCCGACACCGGATAACGTCCGGCACCAGGGCTCTGCCCTGGACCCGCGAAAGGGCTCGCCCTTTCGAAACCAGGACTTCGCGCGCTCCCGTCAGACGGGCTCATCCGTCTCGGGCAGCCGCACGGTCGCGGCGGCCTGGGCGGCGAGCCCCTCGGCGCGGCCGACGAAGCCGAGCTTTTCCGTGGTGGTCGCCTTGATGGAGACCGCCGAGAGCGGCACGCCGGCGATGGCGGCGATGCGCGCCCGGATCTCCTCCCGGTGCTTGCCGATGCGCGGCGCCTCCGCCAGCACCGTGATGTCGAGATGGTCGATCCGGCCGCCCCGGGCGCGGACCAGCTCGCAGGCATGGGCCAGGAACTGGTCCGAGGACGCCCCGCGCCAGCGCTCCTCGGAGGGCGGGAAGTGGGTGCCGATATCGCCATCCGCGATGGCGCCGAGCAACGCATCGGTCAGCGCGTGGAGCGCCACGTCGCCGTCGGAATGGGCGAGCACGCCCCGATCGGCCGGGATCTTCACGCCGCCGAGCCAGACATGGTCGCCGGTGGTGAAGGCATGGACGTCGAAGCCGGTGCCGAGGCGGGTCACGTAGCTGGTCATGGCGCGGGCTCCCGGCGCAGGGGTTTCGGCGGTGCCGGCCGCAAAGGCGCGGTCGGCCTCGATCAGGTCGGCGGGCTGGGTGATCTTGCGGTTGGCGATATCGCCCGCGAACACCACCACGGGCAGGCCCGCCCATTCGGCGAGCGCCCCGTCATCGGTGAAGCCGTCGAGGCCCTGGGTGGCGGCGTCGCGATGGGCGCCGAGCAGCGGGCCGAACGCGAAGGCCTGGGGCGTCTGGACGGCGCGCAGATGCTCGCGCGGCGGGGTCTCGTGCACCCGGCCGATACCCGGCGCAATGTCGACCACGCGCTTGACCGTGTCGGTGACCGGCACGCCCGGGACGGCCGCCCCGTGATCGCGCCCGGCCGCGATCGCCCGGGCGATGAGCGGGGCATCGACGTAGGGGCGGGCGGCGTCGTGCACCAGCACGATCTCGGGCGCCGCGCCGGCCAGGGCCTCGAGCCCGGCCCGGACGGAGAGCTGGCGCGTGGCGCCCCCCGCGACCGGCTCGGCGATCTTTTCGCGCAGCCCGACGTTGAGCTCCTCCAGGCAAGCCCGAAAGAAATCAGCCGCGTCGGCGGCGATCACCGGCTGGATCCGGTCGATGGCCTCCTGGGCGGCGAGCGCCGCGAGGGTACGCGTGAGGACCGCCTGTCCGCCGACGCGGCGATATTGCTTGGGCGTGCCGCCACCGATGCGGATGCCCCGGCCGGCCGCCACCACCACCGCGGCGACGCCGGTTCCCGCAGCGGCGGGTCCGGTGGCAGGCGTGCCGGTGGCGGACATGGGCGGTGAACTCGTAGAATCTGAGGGCGGGATCGCGGCCGGGCGCGGGCCAGCCGTGCCGCCACTGCCCTGCCGGTGAGCAGGCCCGTCGTTTAAGCGGGGGTGGACGCGAAATCAACGCGCGGCCCCGCTTGCCAGCGGACCGGGCTTGCCTCATTGTTGTGCAGAATGGCGACTGATCATTATTTGAGCGCACTGCGCGGGGGACGGCCGATCGAGGGTGGGGCTAAGCCCGCACCGCTCTGCCTGCTCGCCCCGCTCTCGGGCGTTACCGACCTGCACATGCGCCGGATCGCCCGCCGCTGCGGCGCCGACGCGGTGATCTCCGAGATGGTGGCGGCGCGGGAATTCACCCGCGGATCCGGTGAGGCCACGCTACGCGCCGACGGTTCGGGCGTCGATCTCCACGTGGTGCAGCTCGCGGGCTGCGAGGCGGGGCCGATGGCGGAGGCCGCGCGCCTCGCCGAAGACAACGGCGCCCACGTGATCGACGTGAATATGGGCTGCCCGGCCAAGATCGTGACCGGCATCGCGTCGGGCTCGGCCCTGATGCGCGACCTCGACCATGCCGAGCGGCTCCTGGCGGCGGTCCGGAATGCCGTCTCGGTTCCGGTCACCGTGAAGATGCGCCTCGGCTGGGACGACGCGACCCGCAACGCCGCCGACCTCGCGGCGCGCGCCGAGAAGCTGGGGCTGAACGCCGTCACGGTCCACGGCCGGACCCGGCAGCAATTCTACACCGGCACGGCCGATTGGATGGCGATCCGCGCGGTGGTCGAAGCGGTGTCGATCCCGGTGATCGCCAACGGTGACGTCGGCGACCTCGCCACCGCCCGGGCCTGCCTCGCGGCCTCCGGCGCTGCAGGGGTGATGATCGGCCGGGCAGCGACCGGCCGGCCCTGGCTGGTGGGGCAGGTTGCGGCGGCGCTCGCTGGCCAGCCGGTTCCGGAGCCGTCGCGGGCCGAGCAGGCGGCGCTCGCCGCGGAGCACTATGCCGGCCTCCTGGCGCTCTACGGTCGCCAGATGGGCGTGCGCCACGCGCGAAAGCACCTCGCCGCCTATGCCGGGACCGGCGGGGCGCTGGAGCCGGCCGAGCGGTCGGCACTCCTGACCACCACCGATCCGGACGTCGCCCTGACCCTCCTGGCCCGGGCCTTCGCGGGACCGGCCGATACCGTGCGGGAGGCCGCATGAGCGACGAACTCCCCCAGCAGGAGCCCGGCACACGGCGCGATACCGCGGCCGAAGCCGTGCTGAACGCCCTGCCGCTGCCGGTGCTGACCATCGGCGGCGACGAGCGCATCCTCCACTGCAACCACGCCGCGGAGGCGTTCTTCGATTATTCAGCCCGGCTGATGCAGCGCCGCCGCCTGCGCGACATCATCCCGTTCGCCTCGCCGATCATCGCCCTGGTGGCCGAGGTGCGACGGCGCCAAGCCAGCGTCAGCGAGTACCGGGTGGAGCTGACCCAGCCGCGCCTGGGGCTGGAGCGCAGCGTCGACGTGTTCGCCACCCCGCTCGGTGACGACGGCGACGCCGTCGTGATGATGCTCCAGGAACGTACCATCGCCGACAAGATGAACCGCCAGCTCACCCATCGCGGCGCCGCACGCTCGATGGTCGCGCTCGGCGCCATGCTGGCCCATGAGATCAAGAACCCGCTCGCCGGCATCCGCGGCGCGGCGCAGCTCCTCGAGAGCACCGGCGCCGAGGAGGACCGGCTGCTCACCCGCCTGATCTGCGACGAATCCGACCGGATCGTCCGGATCGTCGAGCGCATGGAGCTGTTCGGCGACGAGCGTCCGGCCGAACGCGGGGCCGTCAATGTCCACGGGGTGCTCGATCAGGTGAAGCGCTCGGCCCAATCGGGCTTCGCGCGCCACATCCGCTTCGTCGAGACCTACGATCCGTCCCTGCCGCCGGTGCTCGGCAGCCGCGACCAGCTGATCCAGGTGATCCTGAACCTCGTGAAGAACGCCGCCGAGGCGATCGGCCCCGACGCGGTCGAGGGCGAGATCACCCTGTCGACCGCCTTCCGCACCGGCCTGCGCCTGCAGGTGCCGGGCTCGCGCGAGCGGGTCAGCCTGCCGATCGAGGTGGCGGTGCGCGACAACGGCCCCGGCATCTCGGCCGAGCTGCTGCAGGACCTGTTCGATCCGTTCGTGACCACCAAGGCGCAGGGGTCCGGCCTCGGTCTTGCATTGGTGGCCAAGATCGTCGGCGATCACGGAGGGATCGTCGAGTGCGATCCCGCCCCCCGCCGCACGACGTTCCGCATCCTCCTGCCGATGTCGAGTGCCCGGGACGGGCGCGAATCGGCGGTCGATCCGTAATGTGGTTTCCCCCGTCCGGCCCCCGTCGGAGGTCTGAGTAGAGAGTCATGCCCAACGGCCACATCATCGTCGCCGACGACGACGCCGCGATCCGCACCGTGCTCAACCAGGCGCTGTCCCGGGCGGGCTACGAAGTCCGCTCCACGGGCAACTGCGCCACCCTCTGGCGCTGGGTCGCGCAGGGGGAGGGGGACCTCGTCATCACCGACGTGGTGATGCCCGACGAGAACGTGTTCGACCTGCTGCCCCGCATCAAGCGGGTGCGGCCGGAGCTGCCGATCATCGTGATGAGCGCGCAGAACACCTTCATGACGGCGATCCGCGCCTCGGAGCGGGGCGCCTACGAGTACCTGCCCAAACCCTTCGACCTGAAGGAGCTGATCGCCATCGTCGGCCGGGCGCTCTCGCGGCCCCGCGGCGCGGCGCCGGCCGGCGCGCCGCCCGAGAACGAGGACATCCCGCTGGTCGGCCGCTCGCCCGCCATGCAGGAGATCTACCGGGCGCTCGCCCGGCTGATGCCCACCGACCTCACCGTGATGATCACCGGCGAGTCCGGCACCGGCAAGGAGCTGGTCGCCCGGGCGCTGCACGATTACGGCCGCCGCCGCACCGGCCCGTTCGTGCCGGTCAACATGGCGGCGATCCCGCGCGACCTGATCGAGTCCGAGCTGTTCGGCCACGAGAAGGGCGCCTTCACGGGCGCGCTCCAGCGCTCGGCCGGACGGTTCGAGCAGGCCGAGGGCGGCACCCTGTTCCTCGACGAGATCGGCGACATGCCCATGGAGGCGCAGACCCGTCTGCTGCGCGTGCTCCAGCAGGGCGAATACACCACGGTCGGTGGCCGGGTGCCGATCAAGACCAACGTCCGGATCATCGCGGCGACCAACAAGGATCTGCGGATCTCGATCCAGCAGGGTATTTTTCGCGAGGACCTGTTCTTCCGGCTCAACGTCGTGCCGCTGCGGCTGCCGGCCCTGCGCGAGCGCTCGGAGGATGTGCCGGACCTCGTCCGCCACTTCTTCGTGCTGGTCGAGCGCGAGGGCCTGACGCGGAAGTCCCTCGATGGCGACGCCATGGAGCGGCTGAAGCGCTACCGCTGGCCGGGCAACGTCCGCGAGCTGGAAAACCTCGTCCGGCGGCTCGCCGCCCTCTACCCGCAGGACACGATCACCGGCCCGGTGATCGAGGCCGAGCTCGACACCCTGCCGCTGGCGACCCCGTCGGCGCCCGCCGCCAACGGCGCCGCCCGCAAGGCCGGCGGGGAATCCGAGAGCCTGTCGAGCGCGGTGGAGCGGCACCTCTCGGATTATTTCTCCGGGTATCGCGACACGCTGCCGCCGCCCGGCCTCTATCACCGGATCCTGCGGGAGATCGAAGGGCCACTGATCGGCGCGGCGCTCGCCGCCACCCGCGGCAACCAGATCCGCGCGGCGGAACTGCTCGGGGTCAACCGCAACACCCTGCGCAAGAAGGTGCGGGATCTCGACCTGCAGGTGTTCCGGACGGCGCGGTAGGGCGTTTCCAACGCGCGCCCTCGTTCCGAGATGCGCGCGACGGCCCCTTCCCGGGCGCATGCAGCGACAGCGGAATGCGACCCGGGAGCCAGCACACGACGTCGCGTAGCGTCCGGTCAAATTTACCGGTGCCGCTGGCGCGGCATTTCCCGCGCTGAGTCCCGGATCAGGTTCCGCTGACGCTTCACCGGCCCGGGAAAAGGGCGCGTGTCCGAACCGGCGCTCACCGCCCCGGCAGGATCGGGTCGCCGCGCATCAGCGCGTGCAACCGCTCGGTATCGAACCCGTTCGGGATCGCCGGCGCGGCCGGCTTGGGCGCCGGCGCGGCCTTGACGGGCGCCGGCAGGGATCCGGTGGCGGAGGGCTCGGCCTGGGCGGCGCGGACCACCGGCGCCGGCGCCAGATGCGCGAGCCGGTCGGCGCTGACGAACACCACCGTCGCCGTGGAAGCGAGGACGAGGACGCCGCCGATGAGGGAACGCAGGATACGCAAGCGACGACCCGACACGCGACTTGAGACGGCAACAGAATAGCGCCGCGGCCGTTAACGAAGCCCCACTCCAAGGCTTCCGCCCAATTTTCGGGAGGCGATATTGACGAACGCCCAGGCCACCGCGAGCGACAGCCCGTTCATTCAGGGGCGCAATGCCCGGCTCTACGGCAAGCCCAAGAGCGAGTGCCCCTATCCGGAAGGGTCCGAGGACCGGACCGCCTGGATGGAGGCCTACGACGAAGCCGCCGTCACCGATCCGCCCGAGACCCCCTGATTCAGGGGAACGGACGCATCTGAGTCCCCGGGATGACCGGCTCCGCTTGACCTCGCCGGGCGGGCGGCGCTTCGTGCGGTGCAGCGCAGCCCGGTCCACGAGTTCCGATGTCCCTGAAGCCCTCGCCCGAATCCGAAAAGACCTTCGCGCCCGCGACGCGCCTCGTCCATGCGGGACGGGATCCGGGTGAGCAGCACGGCTTCGTCAACACGCCGATCTATCGCGGCTCCACGGTCCTCTATCCGACCTACGACGCCATCAAGCACCGGCGCGGGCGCTACAATTACGGCACCTCGGCCACGCCCACCATGGACGCGTTGACGAGCGCCTGGACGGAACTCGCGGGCGCTGCCGGCGCGGTGGTGACGCCCTCGGGGCTGGCGGCGCTGACCGTCGCGCTGATGGCCGCGGTCTCGGCGGGCGACCACCTCCTCGTCACCGATTCCGCCTACCGGCCGACCCGCAATTTCTGTGACGGCGTGCTGGCGCGCTACGGCGTCGAGGTCACCTACTACGATCCCACAATCGGCGCCGGCATTGCGGAACTGATGCGGCCGAACACGAAGGCCGTTCTGGTCGAGGCCCCCGGCTCCCAGAGCTTCGAGATGCAGGACATCCCGGCCATCGCCGCGGTCGCGCATGCCCAGGAGGCCTGCGTGATCATGGACAACACCTGGGCGACGCCGCTCCTGTTTCCGCCGCACGAGCGCGGCGTCGACATCGCGGTCGAGGCCGGGACCAAGTACCTCAGCGGCGGCTCGGACCTGCTGATCGGCCTGACCTCGGCCAACGCGAAATATTATCCGGCGGTGCGGCGGACCTTCGACCATTTCGCCATGTGCGCGGGCGCGGAGGACATCTTCCTGGCCCTTCGGGGCCTACGCACCATGAACCTGCGGCTGCGCGAGCACGGCCGTGCCGGGCTGGAGATGGCCCGCTGGTTCCAGGCCCGGCCCGAGGTGCTGCGTGTGCTCCATCCCGGCCTGCCGGAGGATCCGGGCCACGCAATCTGGAAGCGCGACTTCTCCGGGGCCTCCGGGCTGTTCGGGGTGATCCTGAAGCCCGTGCCCGAGGCGGCGGTGGCCGCCATGCTGGACGGGCTGGAGCTGTTCGGCATGGGCTTCTCCTGGGGCGGCTTCGAGAGCCTCGTGATCCCGTTCGACTGCGCCGGCTACCGGACCGCGACCCAGTGGGCGCCCGGCGGCCCGGCCCTGCGCTTCCACATCGGGCTGGAGGCCGTCGAAGACCTCAAGACCGATCTCGATGCCGGCTTCGCGCGCCTGCGGGCCGCTTCGTGAGCGTGCCGACCCGGCGCCGCCTGATCCAGGGCGCCGGCGCCCTCGCGGTCGCACAGACGCTTCCGGTCCTGGCCGGGGAAACCGACGTGACCGGGCGGCTCGCCCGCTACATGGCGGCGGCCCGGGAGCAGGCCCTGCCGCCGGAGGTGCTGATCGCCTGCAAGCACCGCATCCTCGACAGCCTCGCCGCCATGGTGTCGGGCGCGCGGATGCGGCCGGGCGTGATGGCGCTCACCTACGTGAAGGGTCTCGGCGGCACCGAGCAGGCGGGGGTCGTCGCCTCGGATGTCCGGACCACGACGGTCAACGCCGCACTCGCCAACGCCATGTGCGCCCATGCCGACGAGACCGACGATTTCGAGCCGGTCACCAAGGCCCATCCCGGCTGCGCCACCGTGCCGGCCGCCCTGGCGCTCGCCGAGCTGCACGGCAATTCAGGCGCGGAGTTCGTCCGGGCCGTGGCGCTCGGCTACGATCTCTGCTGCCGGCTGCTGCTGGCGCTCGGGCCCGACCATGTGCGCGGCACCCATCGGAGCGCGGAGGGCACCAGCTCGACCTTCGGGGCGCTCGGGGCGGCCGCGTCCCTGGCCCGCCTCGACGAGCGCGGTATGCGCTTCGCGCTGTCTTATGCGGCCCAGCAGGTCTCCGGCCTGTGGAGCTGGGTGCGCGATCACGACCATGTCGAGAAGGCCTTCGACTTCGCCGGGATGGGCGCGCGCAACGGCGTCACGGCGGTCGGCATGGTCGAGGCGGGGCTGACCGGCGTCGCCGACGTGCTCGATGGCCGCCACAACCTGCTGAACGCCCTCTCGACCGCGCCGAAGCCCGAGGCGATGCTGGACGGGCTGGGTAGCCGCTTCTTCGTCACCGAGACAGCGATCAAGACCTACTCGGTGGGCTACCCGATCCAGTCGCCGCTCGACGCGACGCTGACCTTGCGCCGCCAATACGGCCTGACGCCGGAGAACGTGCGCCACATCCTGGTGAAGGTGCCGACCGACGCGGTCGGCATCGTCGGCGCGAGCGCCATGCCGGATGTCAGCTGCCAGCACCTCGTGGCGCTGGCGCTGGTGAAGGGCGCGGTCTCCTTCGCGGACAGCCACGATGCCGGCCTGATGCACGATCCCGCGATCGCGGCGGAACGCGCCAAGGTCGAGCTCGCGGGCGATCCCGCCCTGATGGACCCGGCCGCCCCGCGCGGCGCGATCGTGACGATCACGCTGGCGGATGGCCGCATCGTCGAGCATCACACACGGCATCCGCCCGGGACGAAGGAGAATCCGCTGAGCACCGAGGCGGTGAACGCCAAGGCGCGGGACCTGATGGCGCCGGTGCTCGGGCCGGACAAGACGGATCGGCTGATCGCCCGGATCAACGCCCTGGAGGCGGTGGCCGACATGCGGGAGCTGCGGCCGCTGCTGGTCGCTTGAGGATGGAAGACGCAGGGTGCCGCTCCCAATACGGCTCACCGCCCCCCAAGAGACCGGGTGCATTTGACCTTCCCGCGCGATCCTGATTGACCGGCTGGGCCATGACCACGAGCCTATCCGCCGGCGGCACCGCGCGCCTCGCCCCCGCCGACCGGATCGGCCGCGGGCTCGACGCGCTGAGCCTGACCCATGCCCGGGCCGTCGCGGCCCTGCTGGCGCTCTGCCTGACCGTATTCCTGCCCGGCCAGATCTCGCTGCAGCCGATGGACCGCGACGAGCCGCGCTTCGCCCAGGCCTCCAAGCAGATGCTGGAGACCGGCGACCTCGTGAACATCCGCTTCCAGGGCGAGGCGCGGAACAAGAAGCCGGTGGGGATCTACTGGGCCCAGGCCGCCGCGGTAGCGGCCGGCGAGGCGCTCGGCGTGCCGGACGCCCGCACGCAGATCGCCCTGTACCGGATCCCCTCGTTGATCGGCGCCACGGCCTCGGTGCTGCTCGCCTATTGGGCGGCGCTCGCCTTCCTGCCCCGCCGTGGCGCGCTTCTCGCCGCCGCCCTCTACGGCGCCTGCCTGATGCTCAATGCCGAGGCGCACCTCGCCAAGACCGACGCGCTGCTCGCGGCCTGCGCCACGGCGAGCCTCGGGGCGCTCGCCCGGACGTGGCTGGCCGCGCGCGCGGGCCGAACCCCTTCGGGTCCGGTCTTCGCGGCCTTCTGGCTCGGGATGGCGCTGGGCATCCTCGTGAAGGGGCCGATGGTCCCGCTGTTCGTCGGCCTGCCGGCTGTCGCCTTGTCGATCGTCGCCCGCTCCGGGCGCTGGCTGCTGCCCCTGCGACCGCTTCCGGGCCTCGCCTTGACCTGCGCGCTGGTCGCGCCCTGGTTCGCCGCCATCGCGTGGAAGAGCGGCGGCGCCTTCTACGCCGAGGCGATCGGGCACGACATGCTCGGCAAGGTCGGCGGCGCGGCCGAGCGGCACTGGGGACCGCCGGGGGCCTACACGCTCGCGTTCTTCGCCACCTTCTGGCCCGGCGCCGCCTTCGCGGCGATGAGCCTGCCCTTCGCGTGGCGGGCCCGGCGCGAGCCCGCCCTCGCGTTCCTGATCGCCACGGTCCTGCCGGCCTGGCTGATCTTCGAGGCGGTGCCCACCAAGCTGCCCCACTACGTCCTGCCGCTGATGCCGTGGCTCGCAATCCTCACCGTGCTGGCCCTGTCGCGGGGGGCGCTCGATCCCCGGCTGCGGGGCGCGCGCCTGACTGTTTTGCTGGTGCCGGCGATCCCCGTGGCCCTGAGCATCGGCCTGTGCGTCGTCGGCTGGCGCCTCGACAGCCACACGCTCCCCTGGCCGGCCCTGCCGCTGCTCGCCGCCGCCTGCGCGGTGGCGGGCCTCGCGTGGCTGGCCTTCGCCCGAGGGCCTGTGGAGGGATCGGCCGAGCGCGCTCTGGTGCTCGGCGTGCTGGCCTCCTGCCTCCTCGGGCCGGCTGTGCTGGGCGTGGCGCAGCGTTCGCTGCCGGCCCTCAAGGTCTCGCCGCGCCTCGCCGCCCTGCGCGACCGGATGCCCTGCGCGAACCCCGCGGTGGCGAGCCTCGGCTATCGCGAGCCGAGCCTCGTCTTCCTGATCGGCACCGGCCTCGCCCTACCACCGGACGGGCCGGCGGCACGGCAGTTTCTGGAGGGGGGCGGCTGTCGGCTGCTGTTCGTCGAGGCCCGGGACCGCGACGACTTCAACGCCGCCTGGCCGGTCGGCCGCGGGGCGCCCGCGCCGATGGCCGAGGTCGAGGGCTTCAACCTCAACACCGGCCGGCGGATCTTCGTGACAGCCTACGGGGTGGCCCGGTGAGCGAGGCCCTCCGTCTCAGCATCGTCGTGCCGATGCGCAACGAAGCCGGCAACGTCGCGCCGCTCGTCGCCGAGATCGAGGCTGCCTGCGCGGGCCTCGCCTTCGAGTTGATCTGCGTCGATGACGCCTCCACCGACGGCACCCCGGCGGCACTGGCGGCGGCGCGGCTGGGGCGGCCCTGGCTCCGGGTTCTGCGCCATACGACCGGCGGCGGCCAGTCCGCCGCCGTGCGCAGCGGCGTCCTGGCGGCCCGGGGCGAGACCGTGGCGACCCTCGACGGCGACGGCCAGAACGATCCGGCCTTCATCCCGGTCCTGCTCGCCGCCCTCGACGAGGCCGGCCCCCGGGCCGGGCTCGCCCAGGGCCAGCGGCGCGGACGCAAGGACGGGCCGTTCAAGATGCTCCAGTCGCGGATCGCCAACGGCGTGCGCGGGCGCATCCTGAAGGATTCCACCCGCGACACCGGCTGCGGCCTCAAGGTCTTCCGCCGCGCCGTCTACCTGCGGCTGCCCTATTTCGACGCCCTGCACCGGTTCATGCCGGCGCTCGTGGCGCGGGAGGGGTTTGCCGTGGTCCACCGCGACGTGGTCGACCGGCCGCGCCTGACCGGCGTATCGAACTACGGGCTGTTCGACCGCCTGTGGGTCGGGCTCCTCGACCTCGCGGGCGTCTGGTGGCTGATCCGGCGCAAGCGCTCCGATCCGCGCCCGGACGAGATCGCCCCGCCGGCCGGCCCACCGGCAGACCAGGACGTCGGATGCTGATCCAGCTCGCCCACGATCTGCCCGACTACTTCTACGACGTGTTCGTCACCCGGATGGATTTCTGGCTGGTGTTCGGCATCGTCGCCCAGGTGGTGTTCGGCTCACGCTTCATCCTGCAATGGATCGCCAGCGAGCGGGCCGGGCGCAGCGTGATGCCGCTGTCCTTCTGGTTCCTGTCGATCCTCGGCGGGCTGATGACCCTGGTCTACGGCTTCGTCCGGCGCGAGCCGGTGATCATCATCGGCCAGGGCCTGTCCACCGGCATCTACCTGCGCAACCTCGCGCTGATCTTCCGCGAACGCCGCCGCAGGCGGAGCGGGGCATGACCCGCGCGCCGCTGCCGGCCTTCTACGGCGACCGCGACGCCAGCTTCGCCGAACTCTGGCGGCTCCTGGCGGAGGGCGCCGCCCTGGGGCGCAGCGGATTCCACCTGCCGGCCCTGGCGACCCTCGGGGCGGACGGTACACCGCGGCTGCGCACCGTCGTGCTCCGCGAAGCCGATCCCGCGGCCGGCACCCTCCGGTTCCACTGCGACCGCCGCTCCGACAAGGCGGCCGAGATCGCCGCAAACCCGGCCTGCGCGCTCATGGCGTACGATGCGGCCGCGAAGGTCCAGATCCGCGTCGAGGGCCGCGCCGCCCTCCACACCGACGATGCCGTGGCGGAGGCCGCCTGGGCCGGGTCCCGGGCGATGAGCCGGGTCTGCTACGGATCGGAGCCCGCCCCCGGCACCACGCTCCCGGCGGGGGATGCCTACACCCTGCCGGACGAGGCCGCCGCCGCGATAACGGGCCGGCCGCATTTCGCCGCCGTTCTGGTCCGGGCCGAGCGGCTGGAGTTCCTCTATCTCGACCGCCGCGGCCATCGCCGGGCGGCGTGGCACCGGCGCGAGGCCGATTGGCATGGGGACTGGCTCGCGCCCTGATCGCTTTGCCTGCGGGTGGCCCCGTTGGCGGCACGGGTGCCGCGCCACGGCAAGGCCAGGGCTCGGTCGGTCGAACGCGTTTTCAACAGATCCGATTCGTGTACCGCGGCCTCATGGACTTCTCCTGAGATCTTACGGCCCAGGGAAACACGACCGACCAGAAGATACATACATCAGCAGATAGACGACCTGCGATGGGAAACGGTTCGATCCTGTCCCATCGCGCTCCAAATAAGCATCTGCATGCAAAATTCTTATCGACTCCGTAAAGCTCGTAGATGTAAGCAGCCCCGGTCTTGGAGACTTGACCGTGAATCGTTTTGTCAGAAATTCCCTATCGCTGAAAATTGCATTCGCCTTCGCCTTCATCGCCGCGAATTCGGTCGGTTATCTGTACTATATCTCCAAGCGCATGATAGCGATGGACACAACTTACAGCGCTTATCTCGAGAACGATGCCACGGCCGCTACAATGGCGGCACGCCTTGGACGCACCGTCTATCAGATGAGCTACGTGGCCTTCCGAGCCCTCGGCGAGGCCGATCCGGATGAGTCGGACCGGATCGGCGCCGCCTTCGAGCCGCTCCCGGCCGAGGCCGGCAAGCTGATCGACGGCGTACGCCGGAACGCCCCGGCGGCGTTCCACGACCGGACCGAGCGGATCGCGGCGCTGCTCGACACCTACGCCAAGCTCACCGGCGAGATGTGCGCCATGGTCAAGAAGGGCATGAGCGCCCAGGCCCTGACCCTGGCGCACAAGAAGGTGGATCCTGTCCAGAAGACGCTGTTCACCGAGATCGACGCCTTCGCGGAGGATCTGGCCGCGGCGATCCAGAACGGCGCCGGGACGCTCGACGCGGACACCCGGACGATGCTGGTCTGGGTGATCGGCTCCTCGGCGGCCGGCATCGCAGTCAGCATCCTGGTCGGCCTGCTGCTTGTCAATCTCGGCGTCACGCGCCCCCTCGGCCGCTTGACGGTCGCCCTGGAGGGCATGGCGGCCGGGAAGCTGGAGACCGAAATATTGGAGGCGCGGCGCACGGACGAGATCGGCGCCATCGGCAAGGCCGTGGAGGGCATCAAGGCCCTGGTCTCCCGCAACGCGGCCGAGCAGGCGGACGCCAAGCGTCTGATCGACGAAGCCGCCGCCGCCGATCGCAGCCGGACCTTGATGGCCTTCGCCGACGGCTTCGAGGGCACGGTCGGCCGGATCATCGGCCTCGTCTCCGCGTCGATCGCCACCCTGCAGGCGACCGCCCGGACCATGACCGACACCGCCGCGCGGACCGCCGACCGGTCTACCACCGTGGCGGCCGCCGCCGAGGAGGCCGCCACCAACGTCAACACGGTGGCGAGCGCCGCCGAGGAGCTGGGCTCCTCGGTGCTCGAGATCAGCCGGCAGGTCAGCGGCTCCGCCACGCTCGCGCAGAACGCCGTCTCGGAGGCCGACCGGACCGCCGCCCTGGTACAGGACCTCAGCGCCGCAGCCGGCAAGGTCGGCACCGTCGTCGAGCTGATCGCGGCTATCGCCGGCCAGACCAACCTGCTGGCGCTGAACGCCACCATCGAAGCCGCGCGCGCCGGCGAGGCAGGCCGCGGCTTCGCGGTCGTGGCCGGGGAGGTCAAGGGCCTCGCCGCCCAGGCGGCCCGGGCGACGGAGGAGATCACGGCGCAGATCGGCCGCATCCAGGGGGCGACCGGGCAGGCCGTCTCGCAGATCGCCACGATCACGGCGCGGATCCGCGAGATCGACGCGGTTGCGACCACGATCGCGGCCGCGGTGGAGCAGCAGGGGGCGGCGACACAGGAGATCGTGCGCAACGTCGCCCAGGCCGCCACCGGCACCAGCGAGGTCACCAGCAACATGGTGGGCGTGGCCGAGGCCTCGGAGGCGACCGGTGCGGCGGCCGGCCAGGTCCTGGCCGCCACCGCCGCGCTGGCGCGTCAGTCGGAGGATCTCGGCGGCGAGGTCCGGCGCTTCCTCGCCACGATCCGCGCGGCGTGACAGCCCCGCCCGCCTGATGGCAGCCCTGCATCCGTCCCCCTGACGCCGTCGCCCCGCCCAGGCTAAACCCCGGCACCCGGCCGCCCGACCGGATCGCCCCGGAGACCGACGTGGGCCTCGTCTACGCGCTCGCCGCCTATCTGAGCTGGGGCCTCCTGGTCCCGGTCCACTTCCGGCTGCTCGGAGCCTACAGCCCGAACCACATCCTGGCCGAGCGTATCGTCTGGTCGAGCCTGTTCGCCGGCACGCTGGCACTGATCCTGGCGGCGCGCCACCGCCTCGTCCTGCCGCTGCCCCTGCGCCGCCGGCACGCCCTGCTTCTGCTCTCGGCCGCGATGATCGGCGTGAACTGGCTGCTCTATCTCTACGCGGTCAGCAGCGGGCATCTGCTCGACGCGAGCCTCGGCTACTACATCAACCCGCTGGTCAGCGTGGCGCTCGGGCGGGTGGTGCTCGGCGAGCGCCTGCGGCCGATGCAGGGCGCGGCCGTCGCCATCGCGGTCGCGGGCGTCGGGATCGCGGTGATCTGGGCCGGCGAGCTGCCGCTGATGTCCCTGTCGCTGGCCGTGAGCTTCGCGCTCTACGGGCTCATCCGGAAGATCGTCGGAGTCGACGCGCTGGTGGGCTTCCTGTCCGAGACGCTGCTGCTGCTGCCGCCGGCGCTCGTGTGGCTCGTTCTCACGCCCGAGCCGTTCCTGCCCGCCGAGCCCACGGGCCGCGCGCTCCTGATGCTCACCGGGCTGACCACCGCCCTGCCGCTGATCTGGTTCGCCGCCGCGGCGGTGCGGCTGCGCCTGACCACGCTGGGCCTGCTGCAATACGTCGCCCCGACCTGCCTGCTCGGCCTCAGCGTGCTGGCCTATGGCGAGCGCGTGGAGCCGCACCGGGCCCTGATGCTCGCCCTGATCTGGGTGGCGCTCGCCCTCTATACGGTCGATGCGCTCCGCGGCCGGCGCACCCTCGCGACCGCGCCGGTGCCGTCGGATCCGGACGCAATGCGTGTATAAGGCATACCGGTACGGGGCCACGGGGGCCGGATGAAGGATGATGCGCAGCCGATGAGCGAGAGTGAGGGCGGCGCACCGCGCGTCACGGACGCGGACTACCGGATCCTCGCCGAGACGCTGCCGCAGCTCGCCTGGATCGCCGAGGCCGACGGCACCATCATCTGGTACAACCAGCGCTGGTACGACTATACCGGCACGACCCTGGAGGAGATGCGCGGCTGGGGCTGGCGCACCGTCCACCATCCCGACCATGTCGCTGCGGTGACCGGGCGCTATCAGGCCGCCATCGCCCTCGGGACCTCCTGGGAGGACACGTTCCCGCTGCGGGGCCGGGACGGGGTCTACCGCTGGTTCCTGTCGAAGGCCCGCCCCCATTGCGACGAATCCGGGCGGGTCCTGCGCTGGTACGGGACCAACACCGACATCTCAGGCCGCCGCGCCATCGAGGAGCGCCTGCGCCATTCCGAGCAGCGCTTCCGCGCGCTGGTCGACGCCTCCGCGGCCGTGATCTGGAACACCAACGCGGCGGGCGAGCTGACCCCGCCGCAGGTCCGCTGGAGCATCTACACGGGCCAGACCGAGGAGGCCTACCAGGGCTGGGGTTGGCTCGACGCGGTCCATCCCGACGATCGGGCGCAGGCCGCCGATGCCTGGGCGGCCTGCGTGGAGGCGCGCAAGACCTACGAGATCGAGTATCGCCTGCGCCGCCGCGACGGCGCCTGGCGCGCCATGGAGGTGCGCGGCGTGCCGGTGCTGGCCGAGGACGGCTCCCTGCGGGAATGGGTCGGCACCTGCGTCGACGTCACCGAGCGCAAGGAGGCCGAGGAGGCGGTGGACCGGGCGCGCCAGGCCGCCGAGGCGGCCAACCGCGCCAAGAGCCAGTTCATCGCCAACATGAGCCACGAGCTGCGCACGCCTCTCTCGGCGGTGATCGGCTATTCCGAGATGCTCGGCGAGGAGCTGGAGGATATCGGCCAGGCCGCCCTCCTGCCGGACCTGCGCAAGATCGAGGCGGCGGCCCGCCACCTCCTGTCCCTGATCAACGACGTGCTCGACATCTCGAAGATCGAGGCCGGCCGCATGACCGCCTCGGCGGAGACCTTTGCCGTCCCCGACCTGCTGCAGGACGTGTCCGACGCCACCGGCTCCCTGGTGGAGAAGAAGGGCAACCGCTTCGTCCTCGACGCGGACGGGGCGGATCTCGGGTCGATGCATCAGGACCAGACCAAGATCCGCCAGTGCCTGCTGAACCTGATCGGCAACGCCGCCAAGTTCACCGAACAGGGCACCATCACCCTCACGGCGCGCCGCCACCGGGAGGAGGGGGCCGACTGGCTGTCCTTCGCCATCGCCGACACCGGCATCGGCATGAGCGCGGAGCAGATCGGGCGGCTGTTCGAGCGCTTCGTGCAGGCGGACGACTCGACCACCCGCCAGTTCGGCGGCACGGGCCTGGGGCTCGCCATCACCCGCGCCTTCTGCCGGACGATGGGCGGCGATATCGGCGTCACCAGCACGCCGGGGACGGGCTCGACCTTCACGATCCGCCTGCCGGCGACGCTCGTCCCCGAGGACACGCCCCCCGCCGAGGCCGAGGCCCACGCCGTGGAGCCGCACGAGGAGCACGAGACGGTGCTGCTGGTCGATGACGATCCGGCCGCCCGGGAATTGCTCCAGCGCTTTTTGGAGCGCGAGGGGTTCCACGTCCGCAGCGCCAACGACGGCCGCGCCGGGCTGACGCTCGCCCGGGCGCTCAAGCCCCGGGCGATCCTGCTCGACGTCGAGATGCCGCGCATGGACGGTTGGGCGGTGCTGCACGCGGTGCGCAACGACCCCGACCTCGCCGGGACGCCGGTGATCATGACCTCGGTGGTGGCCGAGCAGGGCCTCGGCCAGGCGCTCGGCGCCACCGACTATTTCGTGAAGCCGATCGACTGGGACCGGCTCAAGGGCATGATGGAGCGCTACCGGCCTGCGGCGCCGAACGAGGCCCGTATCCTCGTGGTGGATGACGACGCGGATGCCCGCGAGCGCCTGCGCCGCTCGCTCGGCCGCGAGGGCTGGATCGTCGACGAGGCCGAGAACGGCCGGATCGCCCTGGAGCGGGTGAACGAAGCGCGGCCGAGCCTGATCCTCCTCGATCTGATGATGCCCGAGATGGACGGGTTTGGCTTCCTGCGGGCCCTGCGTGCGCGGCCCGACGGCGACGTGCCGGTGGTGGTGCTCACCGCCAAGGAGATCACCCACGCCGAGAAGGAGAGCCTGACCCGTCAGGCCGACCGGGTGATCGCCAAGGGCTCGATGAGCCTCGCGGAGATCGGCCGGCAACTGCGGGTGCTCTACGCGCGTTCGGCGAGCGAGCCGGTGCCGGGACAACTCCAGGGCCTGATCGCGCGGCTCGCCGAGCAAGAGACGGGGGACAGGCCATGAGCGACGATACGATCGATCCCGACAAGGCGGTGGCGATCCGCCTGCGGGCGCGTCTGGCGGTCGTCGAGCGCGCGGCGTGGTTCGGCATGGTCCACGCCATGAAGACGCGCCCTGAAGAGACCGAGGCCTACATCGCCTCCGAGCGGGCCCGCTGCACGGACGGGTTCGGCAGCGGCGCCTGGGCCAAGGATCTCACCGACGTGGAGCGGACGATGCTGGCCGAGGAGGTCGATGCCGGGCTGGCGCAGCTGATCGCGGATGCGCGCGGCGAGGTGTGAGCCTTCGCTTTCGCGGACAGAGCGCGGCGATCCGTTTGCCGTGAGCCTGCGGGCAGCGACAGGGTGATGCCGGCGCGATCGCGCGTTGGCGGCCTGACGCCGCCGTGGGCGGCGCCAGGATCGTCACTCAGCGATGGCAGAAGCCGCGTGGGCCGCGATAGAGGCTGGGCGGGCAGCCACGGGGCGCTCCGGTCATCGCGCGGCGGATCGCACCGCGCGGCCCGCGATTCAGGCGGCAGCCACCATACGGACCGCGATGCGCCCCGAAGCCGCAACCGCCGCGGACGAGCACGACCGCGGCCTCTCCGCCGGAGAGCGGCGTCACGGGCATCGCCTGGGCTCCGCCGGCAAACAGCGCGATCGACGCCGTGATGATCAGGCCGGTGAGTCTCATGAGGGTTCCTCCGGTTTGAACCAGGTCGCGACCCGGCGCTGACCAAGCCGCGCCACGGCCTTCGGCCGCGGCCGGAAACACCCGTCTCCCCACATCGTTCCGCAAGCGACCGCCCCGTCTGCCGATCAGGGGCCGAACCGGTCGATCCAGGCCGGCGGCAGGCCCGTCCAGGCCAGGGGCGGCGCAGCGACGTGGCCCGGCAGGCTCCGGGCCGAGAACACCCCCCGCGCCACGGCCCGCGCCAGCACCCGCGCGGCGGCATCGCCCAGGCGCGCCATCGCCACCACCGGATCGGGCAGCGGCACCGCGCCGGTGGCCGCGGCGAAGACCAGATCGCCGTCGAGGGGCGTATGGGCCGGCACGAGGGCGCGGGCGAGGCCGTCCTGGGCCGCCACCGCGAGGCGGCGGCACTGGGCCTTGGTCAGCGCCGCATCGGTCGCCACCACGGCGAGCGTCGTGGCGGCGCCCGGTAGCGCCCGGGCCGGGAAGGCGAGGGCGTCGGCCGGGATCCGGGCCGGTGAGCCCAGGCCGCCGAACTCGTTCCCTTCCTCGAAGGGCGCGGCCCAGAAATGCGGCCCGTCGCCGATCGTCGCGTTGCCGAAGGCGTTCACCGCCACCAGCGCCCCGACCCGGAACCCCGCGCCCGCCACCAGCGCGGAGGCCGAGCCGATCCCGCCCTTCAGGCGCCCGGTGCGCGCGCCGGTCCCGGCCCCCACGGAACCCAGCTCGAAATCCGTGGCCGCCGCCGCTGCGGCCTCAAAACCCAGTTCGCGATAGGGCGGGTAGCGGCCCCAATCCTTGTCGCCGCCGTTGAGCAGATCGAACAGGATCGCCCCGGGCACGATCGGCACCCGCATCCCGCCGACGGGGAAGCCGCGCCCGGCCTCGGCGAGCCACGCCGTCACGCCGGCCGCCGCGTCGAGCCCGAAGGCCGAGCCCCCTGACAGCACCAGGGCGTCGATCCGCTCCACGGTGCGTTCCGGATCGAGCAGGTCGGTCTCCCGGGTCCCCGGCCCGCCGCCCCGCACGTCCACGGAGGCGACCGCAGGGTCATCGAACAGGATCGCGGTGACGCCGCTGGCGATCCGCAGGTCGCGCGCGTGGCCGACCCGCAGCCCGGGAATATCCGTGATGCAATTCCGCAGCATCGGCGGAGCTTGCCACGCCGGGCGATCGTCGCAAATCCCTACAGGCGCCACGCACCGCCCGACCGGGTTCTCCGGTCGGGCGGGCGGCAGACCGGATCGAGGAGCACGCCATGGACGTCGGATTCATCGGAATGGGGCGGATGGGCCGGGCCATGGCCGCCAGCCTCGCGCGGGCTGGTCACACGGTCCGCGCCTGGAACCGCTCGTTGGAGGCCGCGAAGGGCATCGCGGGCGTGACCCCCGTGGGGAGCGCCGCGGAGGCGTTTGCGGGCGAGGCCGTCATCACCATGCTGGCCGACGACGCGGCCCTCGAAGCCGTGATCGTGGCCGGCGGCCTGCTCGACCGGCCGGAGCGCCCGGGCGTGCATATCGGCATGAGCACGATCTCGGTGGCGCTCGCCAAGCAGCTCGCCGCGGTGCACGACCGGGCTGGTGTCCCCTACATTTCGGCGCCGGTCTTCGGCCGGCCCGACGTGGCCGAGGCGGGCAAGCTCAACATCGTGGCGGCCGGCGCGGCCGACCAGATCGACCGCGCCGGCCCGCTGCTCGACGCCATGGGCGCCAAGACTTGGCGGTTCGGCGAGGACCCGGTGCGGGCGAACGCCGTCAAGCTCGCCGGCAACTTCATGCTGATCTCGGCCATCGAGGCCATGGCGGAGGCCTGCAGCCTGACCGAGGGCCACGGGGTGCCGGGCGCCGATTTCCTCGACCTGATGACCAACACCCTGTTCGCCTCGCCGGTCTACAAGGGCTACGGCGCCTCGATCGCCCAGAACCGCTACGAGCCGCCGGGCTTCGTCCTCAAGCTCGGCGCCAAGGATGTGCGGCTCGCCCTCCAGGCCGCCGAGGGCGCAGGCGTCCCGATGCCCTTCGCCAGCGTCCTGCGCGACGGCCTGATCGAGGCGATCAGCCACGGAGACGGCGAGAAGGACCTCGCCGCACTCGCCCGGGTTTCCGCACGCCGTGCAGGGCAGGGTTGAACCGGGGAACGATGTTTCACCCAGAATACGAAATTTAAGACTCCATTCAATTAAACGTTACAGTGTCCGCGCGTCTTTAAGCGCGGATACCAGCACATGCTTCGCCGACTCGTCTCGCTACGCGCGATGTCCCTGTCCACGAAGGTAATCCTCTTGGCGATGCTCGCGGTGTCCCTCACCGCGGGCGCCATCTCGATCACCGTCTCGCGGCAGACGTGGTCGCAGATGGAAGATCGCCAGCGCGCCAACGGCGAGCGCAACCTGCGGACGCTCGCCCTGGTCCTGGCCGAGCGGCTGCCGGGCGCGACCACGGAACTCGCCGACACCCGGGTCACCAAGGTCGCCACGCCGAGCCTCTCGGGCTTCGCGGATACGACCGTGGTGGACAAAGCCGTCGCGTATACCGGCGGCACGGCGACGGTCTTCAGCTTCGAACCCGCGACCGACAGCTTCGTGCGCCGCCAGACGACGGTGCGCCGGGAGGACGGCGCCCGCGCGGTCGGCACCGCGCTCGCCCCCGACAGCCCGGCCCAGGCCGCCGTGCGCGCCGGCAAGACCTACGAGGGGCCGGCCATGCTGTTCGGCCGCCGATACTACACGGT
The DNA here is from genome assembly GCF_038442355.1 of Methylobacterium guangdongense. NCBI lineage: Bacteria > Pseudomonadati > Pseudomonadota > Alphaproteobacteria > Hyphomicrobiales > Methylobacteriaceae > Methylobacterium > Methylobacterium guangdongense. The sequence continues at coordinate 50,737 of NZ_JBBXMX010000017.1, read as the reverse complement.
CTATCAGCCGACCTTCGACACGGCCGGCACGGTGAACGGCATCCTGTTCGTCGGCCTGCCGATCGAGATGTATTTCGACGCCCACGCGCAGACCATGACGAGCCTCGGCATCGCGGCCCTGGTCATCGCGGCGCTGGCCTGCGCCCTGGTGGGCTTCGCGGCGGCCCGCCTGTTCCGCCCCTTCGCGGCGATCGCGACCCGGATCGAAGGGTTGGCGGCCGGCGATCTGGAATCGCCGATCCCCCATGCCGGGCGCGGCGACGAGATCGGCGCGGTGGCTCGGTCGGTGGAGGTGCTGCGCGGGACCGGCCTGCGGACGCGGGAACTCGAAGGCCTGCAGAGCGCCGGTGCCGCCGACGAGGCGCGGCGGCGCGCCACGCTGGACCGCGCCATCGAGGCGTTCCGCGGTCAGGTGGTCGTGCTGAAGGGAGCGCTCACCGCCAGCACCGGCTCGATGCGCGACCGGGCCGGCGAGATGGCGGCCAGCTCCGCCGAGGCCGAGGGCGCGGTGGCCGAGACCGAGCGGGGCTCGCACGAGACCTCGGCCAGCGTCCAGACCGTGGCGAGCGCGGCCGAGGAACTCTCGGCCTCGATCAGCGAGATTGGCGGGCAGTTGAACCAGGCCGAGGCGCTGGTGGCCACCGCGAGCGCCGATTCGGACGCGATGAACGCCGAGATCGGCGGCCTCGCCGAGGCCACCGGCCGGATCGGCGCCGTGGTCGGCCTGATCCGCCAGATCGCCGAGCAGACCAACCTGCTGGCGCTCAACGCCACGATCGAAGCGGCCCGCGCGGGAACGGCCGGCCGGGGCTTCGCGGTGGTGGCGTCCGAGGTCAAGGCGCTCGCCGAGCAGACCGCCAAGGCCACCCAGGAGATCTCGGGCCAGATCGCCGGCGTCCAGAATTCCACCGCGGCCACCGTGGCGGCGATCGGCCGGATGGGCGAGCGGATGCGCGCGGTCAGCATGACCACGGGCGGCATCGCGGCCTCGGTGAGCGCCCAGAGCGCGGCCACCGCCGAGATCTCCCGCAACGTCGCCGAGACGGCCGGCGCCACGGAGGCGATCGCCAGCGGCCTCTCCACGGTGGCGGGTGCCGCCCGGCGCTCCGCCCGGATGGCCGCCACCGTCACCGAGGCGGCTCAGACCGTGGATACGGTCGCGGCCGAGCTGGAGGGCGAGATCGAGCGCTTCCTGGCGCAGGTCGCGGCCTGAGGCGCAACGTCGATTGAGGGCAGGCGCAAGCTAATTCGCGGATCTCCCCCCCCCTTTGCGGGAGAGGGGGGACGCGCTGAGCTGGACCATTCCATAGCGGCGACCGGACGTAAGGGTTGGGGGCGCACACGCAGAGCGGTCCATCGCACCCTTCGAAAAAGCCCCCGCCCGCGGTTCAGAGCCCGAACCGGGCGAAGGCCGCGCGCTCCGCGAACGCCGCCATCGCGCCCTCGGCAAGGTCGGCCCCAGCACCGATCCCGCCCGGCGCGCCGCCCCGGCGCAGCAGGCGGGACAGGAACCCGCCCCGGGCCTCGGCGACGAGCCGGAGATCGACCTTCTCGCCGAACCGGGCCCGCATCACCGTGCGGACGTCGCCCAGCGCATCGACGAGGCCGAGCGGCAGCGCCTGCCGGCCGGTCCAGACCGCGCCGGTGAACAGGTTCTCGCCCTGCGACAGGGTCGGGCGCCGCGCCGTCACCAAGCTTGTGAACAGGTCCTGCACGTCGGCCTGGATGCGCTTGAGCCGCTCCACGTCGGCCGGGTCCTCCGGGCGGAACGGGTCGAGCATCGACTTCGCCTCGCCCTGGGTGTGCACCCGCCGCTCGACGCCGAGCTTCTCCAAGAGGCCGTGGAAGCCGAACCCCGCCGAGACCACGCCGATCGAGCCGACGATCGAGGTCGGATCGGCGACGATCTCGTCGGCCGCGCAGGCGATCATGTAGCCGCCCGAGGCCGCGACATCCTCCACGAAGGCGATCACCGGCAGACCCTTCTCCTCGGCCAGCGCCCGGATCCGGCGGTGGATCAGGTGCGACTGCGCGGGCGAGCCCCCCGGCGAGTTGATCACGAGGGCCACCGCCTTGACCCCCGGCATCCCGAAGGCCCGCTCCAGGCTGCCCGCCACGCCGCCGATCGAGAGACCTGGGCGGAGCGGCGAGACCGCCCCGATGGTCCCTGAGAGCCGGACCACGGCGACCCGCGGACGGCGGTCCCGGAAGCGGCGCGGCAGGAGGGCGCGGAGGGACTCGGACAACGCAAACGCCATGGGGATCTTACGCGGCTCGGCTGGGAATCGGGGCGGGAACGGCCCGGATCGGTCTACCGGAAACTGGGCGTTCCTTAACCCCAAGCAAGGGTGGTGCGTCTGCGCAGTCCCGTGGATCGAACCGTTCGCCGACCTTGGCCGTTCTTCGCGGTGGCGCGCGTCGCGCCGACCCGGATCCGCAGGCTCATCCGGGCACCAACACGGGAGAGAGACGATGCGACCCTGGCCTATCCTGGTCCTCCTGGCCGCGCTGATCGGCGGTCTGGCGGGCGCGCCCGCCCGCGCGGCGCCCCTTCCGGTCCCGGCGACCGCCGAGGCCGCAGCGCCCGCCCCGGTTGTGCAGCTCGCGCGCTGGCACTACCGGCGCCACTGGCACCGGCACCATCACTGGCGGCGCCACTGGCATCACCGCCGTCACCACTGGCACCGGCGCCACCATTGGCATCGGCACTACGGGCACCGCCGCCACTATGGATACCGCCATCACGGCTACCGGCACCACGCTGTCCGCGGCCGCGCGCTGGGCCACCGTCACCTGACGTTCTACTGAGCCGAGCGACCCGCGGCCCGGCCTTTTCCGGCCGGGCCGCGGGCCTGCCGGCGCGCTTGCGAACGGCCTCGGAAAACCTTATTTAACCGTCTGATATCACTGCTCTTCCGAGAGGCCGTTCCGGCGCGTCGTGCGCCACCCGGGAGCGGCCGAGAGCATCGCCTCTCCGGGCATCAGAACGGAAACCGACTTGGCCGAGAACGATCCGACTGGCGCAGCCCCGCCCGCCAGCGACATCCGCCCCGTCTCCATCACCGACGAGATGCGCCGCTCCTACCTCGATTACGCGATGAGCGTGATCGTGAGCCGGGCGCTTCCCGACGCGCGCGACGGGCTCAAGCCGGTGCACCGGCGCATCCTCTACTCCGCCTTCGAATCCGGGCATCTGCCCGAGCGGAAATACGTCAAGTCGGCGCGCATCGTCGGCGACGTGATCGGTCTCTACCACCCGCACGGCGACCAATCGATCTACGACGCCCTCGTGCGGATGGCGCAGGACTTCTCCATGCGCCTGATGCTCATCGACGGGCAGGGCAATTTCGGCTCGGTGGATGGCGATCCGCCGGCCGCCATGCGGTACACCGAATCGCGCCTCGCCAAGCCCGCGACCGCGCTGCTCACCGACATCGACAAGAACACCGTCGACTTCCAGCCGAACTACGACGAATCGCGCGAGGAGCCGACCGTCCTGCCGGCCCGCTTCCCGAACCTGCTGGTCAACGGTGCCGGCGGCATCGCGGTCGGCATGGCCACGAATATCCCGCCGCACAATCTCGGCGAGCTGATCGACGCCTGCGTGGCGCTGATCGACGAGCCGGGGCTGACCATCGAACAGCTGACCGAGATCGTGCCCGGCCCGGATTTTCCGACCGGCGGCATGATCCTCGGCCGGGCCGGCACCCGGCAGGCCTACGCGACGGGGCGCGGCTCGGTGATCATGCGCGCGAAGTCGCATGTCGAGGAGCTGCGCAAGGAGCGCGAGGCGCTGATCTTCACCGAGATCCCCTATCAGGTGAACAAGGCGACGCTGGTCGAGAAGATCGCCGAGCTGGTGAAGGAGAAGCGCGTCGAGGGCATCTCGGACCTGCGCGACGAATCCGACCGGACGGGCATGCGCATCGTCGTCGAGATCAAGCGCGACGCCATGGCCGACGTGGTGCTGAACCAGCTGTACCGGTTCACGCCGCTGCAGAGCTCCTTCGGCTGCAACATGGTGGCGCTGAACGGCGGCCGCCCCGAGCTGATGAACCTGAAGGACCTGCTCGAGGCCTTCGTCGATTTCCGCGAGGAGGTCGTCTCCCGCCGGACCAAGTTCCTCCTCGGCAAGGCCCGCGAGCGGGCGCACGTCTTGTGCGGCCTCGCCATCGCGGTCGCCAACATCGACGAGGTGATCCGCCTGATCCGCACCTCGCCGGATCCGAATACGGCCCGCGAGGCCCTGATGGCCCGCGACTGGCCGGCCCACGACATCGCGCCGCTGATCGCCCTGGTGGACGACCCGCGCCACCGGGTCGCCGAGGACGGCACCTACCGCCTGTCCGAGACCCAGGCCCGCGCCATCCTCGACCTGCGCCTGCAGCGCCTCACGGCTCTGGGCCGCGACGAGGTGGGCGACGAGTTGAAGACGCTCGCCGACGAGATCGCCGACTATCTCGACATCCTGCGCTCGCGGGTGCGCATCCAGACCATCGTGAAGCAGGAGCTGATCGAGGTCCGCGAGCAATTCGCCACCCCGCGCCGGACCGAGATCGTCGACTTCGACGGCAGCGTCGAGGACGAGGACCTGATCGCCCGCGAGGACATGGTGGTGACCGTGTCGCATGCCGGCTACGTGAAGCGCGTGCCGCTCTCGACCTACCGGGCCCAGCGCCGCGGCGGCAAGGGCCGCTCCGGCATGGCGACCCGCGACGAGGATTTCGTCACCCGCCTGTTCGTGGCCAACACCCACACGCCGGTGCTGTTCTTCTCCAGCCAGGGCCAGGCCTACAAGGAGAAGGTCTGGCGCCTGCCGATGGCCGCCCCGAACGCCCGCGGCAAGGCGCTGGTCAACATCCTGCAATTGCAGGACACCTCCGAGCGCATCACCACGATCATGCCGCTGCCGGAGGACGAAGCCTCCTGGGAAACGCTCGACGTGATGTTCGCGACCGCCTCCGGCAATGTCCGGCGCAACAAGCTGTCGGACTTCACCACGGTGAACCGCAACGGCAAGATCGCCATGAAGCTCGATCCGGGCGACCACATCGTCCATGTCGAGATCTGCCGGCCGGACCAGAACGTGCTGCTGACCACGGCACTCGGCCAGTGCATCCGCTTCCCCGTCGAGGACGTGCGCGTCTTCAAGGGCCGCGACTCGACCGGCGTGCGCGGCATCCTGCTCGGCAAGGACGACAAGGTCATCTCGATGACCATCCTCAATGCCTTCGACGCCACCGCGGAGGAGCGCGCCGGCTACCTGAAGATGCGCCGCGCCGTGACCGGCGAGGCCGAGGAGGGCGCCGAGGTGGAGGCCGAGGACGGCGCCGAGGCGGCGGCGATCTCGCTCGACCGCTACAACGAGATGGGGGCGGCTGAGCAATACGTGCTGACCCTGTCGGAGCGGGGCTACGGCAAGCGCTCCTCGTCCTTCGAGTACCGGACCTCGGGACGCGGCGGAAAGGGCATCACGGCGATGCGGGTCAACGCCCGCAACGGCAGCCTCGTGGCCTCCTTCCCGGTCGAGGCCTCGGACCAGATCATGCTGGTCACCGACGGCGGCCAGCTGATCCGGGTGCCGGTGGACGACATCCGCATCGTCGGCCGCGCCTCGCAGGGCGTGACGGTGTTCAACACCGCCAAGGACGAGAAGGTCGTCTCGGTGGAGCATATCGAGGGCGAGGACGAGGCCGCCGCCGAGGGTGGCGTGGAAGGCGGCCCGGAGGGCGGCGAGGAGGCGTAAGGCGGCGCCGCTGCGCGGCGTCTCCTGCGCTGGGTCCCGGGTCGCATTCCGCTTTCGCTTCATGCGCCCGGGAAAAGGGTCGCGTTTCATTCTGAACCGCTCCCTTTCCCGGACAGGTGGAGCGGCAGCGGAACCTGATCCGGGACCCAGCGCACAGACCGCCGCGCCAGCGGCTCACCATGACCCCGCTTCCGTCCCAGGTTCCGTCCGGCGCGAAAATGCTCTAGGTCGGGTCGCGATGACCCGCACTGCCCTCTACGCCGGCTCGTTCGATCCGGTCACGAACGGCCATCTCGACGTGGTCCGCCAAGCCTGCCGGCTGGTGGACTGCCTCGTGATCGCCATCGGCGTCCATCCCGGCAAGGCGCCGCTGTTCTCCGCCGAGGAGCGGGCGGCGCTCCTCACCGAGACCTGCGGGCCGGTGGCGGCTGAGGAGGGGGCGTCCCTGGAGATCGTCACCTTCGACGACCTCGCGGTCTCGGCCGCCCGGCGCTGCGGCGCCGCGATCTTCATCCGCGGCCTGCGCGACGGCACCGATCTCGACTACGAGATGCAGCTCGCCGGCATGAACGGCGCCATGGCGCCGGAGGTGCAGACCGTGTTCCTGCCCGCCTCGATCCAGGCGCGCCCGATCACCGCGACGCTGGTGCGCCAGATCGCCGGCATGGGCGGGGATGTCTCGCCCTTCGTGCCGGCCGCCGTCGCCGCGCGCCTCCGGCAGCGCTTCGCCGCCAACAGCTGATACCTGAAAGGACTCCGATGAACCGACGCCACGCCCTCCTCGCGCTCGCCCTCACGCTCGGCACCGTCAATGCGGCCCAGGCCGCCGACGCCAACACGGTCTATCTCCAGACCAAGGATGGCCGGATCACCATCGAGCTGCGGCCGGACCTGGCGCCCAAGCACGTCAAGCAGATCAGGACGCTGGTCTCCCAGGGCTTCTACAACGGGCTGAAATTCCACCGGGTCATCGACGGCTTCATGGCGCAGACCGGCGACCCGAAGGGCAATGGCACCGGCGGTTCCAGCCTGCCGAACATCCCGGCCGAGTTCTCGCAGTCGGCCCAGTTTCGCCGCGGGACGGTCGGCATGGCCCGCTCGCAGGATCCGAACTCGGCCAACTCCCAGTTCTTCATCTGCCTCGCCGATGCGCCGAACCTGAACGGCCAATACACGATCGTGGGCAACGTCACCGACGGGCTCGACGTGCTGGACAAGATCAAGAAGGCCGCCCCCGGCGCGCCGGGCGGCAGCGTTCAGGACCCGGACAAGATCGTCAGCATGACGCTGGCCGAGAAGGCCAAGTAGCGGCCGCATGCCGGGCTGGCGCGCCGTCGCGATCCTTCTCGTGGTCATGGGCCCGGCCACCGCCGCGCCCTACGAGGGGAGCCCCTTCTACGGCTACGCCTTCGAGCCCGGCGGCGGTTACCCGCTGAGCCTGCCGCAGACCCTGCGGGCCACGATCGCGGTGCCGGTGTCCCGCATGGCGACGCGGCCGGCCGACACCCTGGCCGAGCTCTACCCGGCGCTCGCCGCCTGCTGGCAGGTGCCGGCGGGGCTCGGCCGCCCGAACGCAGGGGCCGACGCCATCGAGATCACCACGCGCTTCGCCCTCCGGCGCGACGGCAGCCTGATCGGCCCGCCGCGCATCACCTACGCGGCGGGCGTCGCGGGCGACCGGCGCGGGACCCTCGTGCGTGGCACGCTCGATGCCCTGGCACGCTGCACCCCGGCCCACATCACGACGGGCCTCGGCCGGGCGATCGCGGGCCGCCCGGTGGCGCTGCGCTTCGTCTACCGCCCGCCGGCCTGAGCGCCGGCGACCCCGTTCGGGCGCTGGCCGGATCCGGCGCGCGCCCCTATTTTCCCCCCAACTGGAAGGACTAAACACATGGCCGACAACGAAACCATCGTGCTGGAGACCACCAAGGGCCGCGTCGTGATCGCGCTGCGCCCCGACCTCGCCCCGGGCCACGTGGAGCGCATCAAGACGCTGGCCGCGCAGGGCTTCTACGACGGCGTGCCGTTCCACCGGGTGATCGACGGGTTCATGGCCCAGACCGGCGACCCGACCGGCACCGGCTCGGGCGGCTCCGACCTGCCGGACCTGAAGGCCGAGTTCAACGCCGAGCCGCACGTGCGCGGCACCTGCTCGATGGCGCGGACCAACTTCCCGCACTCGGCGAACTCGCAGTTCTTCATCTGCTTCGACGACGCCCGCTTCCTCGACAAGCAGTACACGGTGTGGGGCAAGGTCGTGGAAGGCATGGATGTCGTCGACACGATCAACAAGGGCGAGCCGCCACGCTCCCCGGACAAGATCGTGAAGGCGACCGTCGCGGCGGCCTGATCGTCCGTTTGCCCGCGCGCCTCGCGAGGCGCGCGGGTCTTCGGCTATCCAGAGATCTGCGATGGCGATGAAGCAGGCATTCAAGAGTGACGCCTTCGCGTCGATTCACGCGACCGCTGCGGCCCTCCACGAAGCCGTAATCACCGATCGAGCTACGATGCGCTGGTCCAACGACGCGTGCCTCAAGGCGCCACCCGCGATCGAGCCGGCCCAGATCAAGCAGCTTCGCGAAAGCCTCAATATCAGCCAGCCGGTTTTCGCCCGGTCCCTCAACACCAGCGAGAGCACGATCGAGAAGTGGGAGACGGGCGCAAAGTAGCCCAGCGGCATGGCGCTCAAGCTCCTGACGATCGTCCGGAAGCACGGACTTCAGATCCTGATCTGAGACCCGAGCACGTTCGCCGCCGCCAGATCCTCCGGCGTGTTGATGTTGAGGAACGGATCCATCGGCTCCACCGGCCAGGACGCCACCGCGGCCCCGTGGCGGGCGATGAAGGCGCCGACGCGCCGCTCGCCGCGTTCGAGATGATCCCGAAGCGCATCGCGCAGGGCCGTCGGCCAGAGCGCGATCGTGAAGTGCTGCCGCTCCCCCGAGGCCGCGAGGGCAATGCCGGTCTCCGACGCGACAGCAAGGAGCCGCGCCACCAGATCAGCAGGCAGGAAGGGGGCATCGCCCGACACGCTGACGACCCGCGCGACGCCGTGAGCCGCGGCATACTCCAGCCCAGCCAGGATACCGGCGAGCGGTCCCGGCTGACCCGGCAGCGGATCCGGCAGGATCGGCCCCGGAAATCCGGCGAACCGCGCCGGGTCGCCGTTGGCGCTGAGCGCCAGTCCCGCCCCGCATTGCGGCCCGAGCCGTTCGACCACCCGCTCCATTAGGGTCCGACCGCCAAGCCTCAACAGCGGCTTGTCGCCCCCGCCCATCCGCCGCGCCTGCCCGCCGGCCAGGATCAGGCCGAGGACGGGCGACGGCAGGCTCACTCGAACACGATCTTCGGCGCCGTCCGCCCGGCCGGCGCGCCCGACAGGTTCGCCCAGAGCTGGGCGGCGATGTCGCGGTAGACCTTGGCGTGCGGCCCGTCCGGATCGGTCGCGACCACCGGCCGGCCGGAATCCGAGGTCTCGCGGATCGTCATGTTCAGCGGCACCTCGCCGAGGAACGGCACGCCGAGGCGCTGCGCCTCGTTCCGCGCGCCGCCATGGCCGAAGATGTGCGAGGCGTGGCCGCAATTCGGGCAGACGAAGGTCGCCATGTTCTCGATCACGCCGAGGATCGGCACCGCGACCTTCTTGAACATGGTCACGCCGCGTCGCGCGTCGATCAGCGCGAGGTCCTGCGGGGTCGAGACGATCACGGCGCCGGAGAGCGGCGTCGCCTGCGCCATGGTGAGCTGCGCGTCGCCGGTGCCGGGCGGCATGTCGACCAGCAGCACGTCGAGTTCGCCCCAGAGCACGTCGCGCAGCATCTGGGTGATGGCCGATTGCACCATCGGGCCGCGCCAGATCATCGCCGTCTCGGGCTCGATCAGGAAGCCGATCGACATCACCTTGAGACCGTAGCCGACCATCGGCTCCATGGCCTTGTTGTCGACGACGTTGGGCTTGCCCGAGAGGCCGAACAGCTTCGGTACGGACGGGCCGTAGATGTCGGCGTCGAGGAGGCCGACCTTCAGCCCCTGCGCCTGGAGGGCGAGCGCGAGGTTGCAGGCGGTGGTCGACTTGCCGACGCCGCCCTTGCCGGAGGCGACCGCCACGATGTGGCGCACGCCGGCGATCTGCGGACCCTGGTTCGGCGGCGCGCCGGGTCGGGGCGGGGCGACCGGCGGCGGGCTCACGGGCCGGGGGGCGGCGCTGCTCTGGGCTGGATGGCTCTGGTTCCGCTCGGAGGTGAGGCTCGCGAACACACCCGAGACGCCCGACATCTGGAGGACACGGCCCTCGGCCTGGCGCCGCACCGGCTCGAACCGCTCGGCCTCGCTGGGATCGACCAGGATCGAGAACATCACCCGGTTGTTCGGGTCGACGACGACCTGAGAGAGCCGCCCCGAGCCGGGCAGGGTGGTGCCGGCGGCATCGACGGTGACGTCGGCCAGCGCCTTCAGCACATCGTCGCGGGTGATCGCCAAAATCGTTCTCCACCGGGGCAAGCAGGTATACCCGTGCATGTAACCAAGCCTGCCCAGAACACCAGACCCGAACCGCAACTCACGTCGGAGGCGGTTGGCAAACGAGGCGACAGCCGCTGGAAATGGCCGGCCGATGGCCGTACATTCGGCTTCACGATGGGAGCGCCAATGGCGAACGCGGAACGATCGGATGGTGGGCGGACGCCCAGACGCCGCGGCGAACGGCTTGAGACTCGCATCACGGCCGAACAGAAGGCGCTGATCACGCGCGCCGCCGCGCTCGAAGGGCGCAGTCTTACCGATTTTGTCCTGACCAGCGTTCAGGATGCCGCCAAGCGCACGATCGCCGAACACGCGATGATCGAGCTGAGTGCGCGGGATTCTCGTGCCTTCGTAGAAGCCTTGCTCCAGCCCCGCGAACCGAGCCGGCGAATGCGGGAGCGGGTCGCCGCTTTCAAGACGCGGATGGGTGACAGCGGGCCGTGAGCGGCACGGCGAAGCCGGTCATCACCGTCCTCGACCCGGCGCAGCACGAGCGATCCTGCTTCTCCTGCGGCGTCGAGGCGCTGGACCGCTACCTCCGTGTGCAGGCCGGACAGGACGCGCGCCGCCATGTGGCGGCGCCTTACGTTTTGTTAAAGCCACCGTCGCCTGCGGTGATCGGCTTCTACACGCTCTCGAACACTGCAATCCAGGCGGCCGATCTGCCGGCAGCCCTCGTCAAGAAGCTGCCGCGCTATCCCGTGCTGCCCGCAACGCTGCTCGGTCGGTTGGCGGTCGATGAAGGGCGGCGCGGTGAGGGTTTCGGTACGTTGCTCCTCCTCGACGCGCTGCGGCGTTGCCTCAGAAGTGAGACGGCCTCTCTGGCGGTGATCGTCGATGCGAAGGACGCCGCCGCAGTCCGGTTCTACGAGCGGCACGAGTTCATGCGCTTGCCCGATCTGTCGAATCGGCTGTTCAAGCCGATGGCTGAGATCGAGGCGCTGTTCGCACGGACAGGTTCTTAGCGGACCGATTGCTACTGCGCAGGCGGCTTCGCGATCAGATTGCATTCCTCCATCGGCCCGCGCACGACGGTCCCGTCGCCGCGCCGGTACATGCCGTGGCGGACGTGCCGGCAGCCGAGGGGACCGCGCAGCCGCTCGACGCGCTCGATATGGACGCTGCCGGTGCGCCGATCGGAAAAGTCGTGGCCGCCGATGCGCACGCCGGGGCCGAACCGGACCTCGGCTCTCGCCGACAGGATCGAGAGGGTGAGCGCACCCAAGGCCAGCAGCATCCCTGCACGGCGCCTCGCCCACGACTGCGTCACACGAACCTCCGTCTCTGCACGCGCAAGCTGAACCAACGGGGGATTGATCCGTTGTCGGGGCACCCTTCCGGCGGGGAGCCCTCCGGGGCGCATCCGCGCCCCGCGGGACTCACCGCCGGGACCGACGATCAGGAGACCAGATTCATGCATCAGGGCAACCACCGCGACCACGAGGGCGCGAAGAAGCTGTTCGAGCTCATCAAGGACGTGAAGATCGCCATGATGACCACCGTCGATTCCGACGGGACGCTCAACAGCCGCCCGATGTGGAACAACGACGCCGACGAGAACGGCGACCTGTGGTTCTTCACCAAGCTGCACTCGCCCAAGACGGCCGAGATCAGCAAGGACAACCAGATCAACCTCGCCTATTCCGACCCGTCGAGCCAGACCTACGTTTCGGTGGCCGGCAAGGCCGAGATCGTCCGCGACCAGTCGATCATCGACGCCAAGTGGAATGAGAGCCTGAAGACCTGGTTCCCCAACGGCAAGAACGATCCCGAGGTCGCGCTGATCCGCGTCCATCCGGAAAAGGGCGAGTACTGGGACAGCCCGAACAGCACGATGCTGCACCTCTACGGCTACGTGAAGGCCTCGCTCACCGGCGAGAGCCCGAAGACCGAGACCAAGAAGGTCGATCTGGGCTGAGCCTCCGGTTTCAGGTCCCGGCGTTTCCGCGGGCGGTCTCCATCGGGGGCCGCCCGTCTCCTTGACGGGGCCGGGCCCGGCATGCGCTCTGCGTCACCAAGGCGCGGCAGGGGCCCTCAAGCATGCTCGATCTGGCCAAGCGGGTCTACGATCACAGCTTCCGCATCGATCCGGTCGTGCGGTCGCTGCTCGACACGGATTTCTACAAGCTCCTGATGGCGCAATCGATCTTGCGCCGGCACCCGGACATCCGCGCCACCTTCGGCATCACCAACCGGACGCACCGGATCCGGATCGCCGACGAGGTCGATGCCGAACTCCTGCGCGAGCAGCTCGACCATGCCCGGACGCTGCGCCTCAGCAAGGGCGAGGTCACGTGGCTGCGCGGCAACGTCTTCCGCGGCCAGGGGCGGATCCTCGGGCCGGAATTCGTGAGCTGGTTCGAGAACTTCCGGCTCCCCGAATACGAGCTCGCCGTCCATGACGGTCAGTACGAGCTGACCTTCCACGGCCCCTGGGTCGAGACCACGATGTGGGAGGTACCGGCGCTCGCCATCCTCAACGAGCTGCGGGCGCGGGCCGTGCTGCGCGGCATGGGCAAGCTCGAGCTCCAGGTGCTCTACGCCCGGGCCATGACCCGGGTCTGGGAGAAGATCCAGCGGCTGCAGAAGCTGCCCGACCTGTCGGTGGCGGATTTCGGCACCCGGCGTCGCCACGGTTTCCTCTGGCAGGATTGGTGCGTGCAGGCGATGGCCGAGGGGCTGGACGGGGCGTTCCTCGGCACCTCGAACTGCCTGATCGCCGCCCGGCAGGAGGTCGAGCCCGTGGGCACCAACGCCCACGAATTGCCGATGGTCTACGCGGCGCTCGCCGAGGACGATGCCGCGCTGGCCGAGGCACCCTATGCGGTGCTGTCCGACTGGCAGGAGGATTACGGCGGCAACCTGCTGGTGATCCTGCCCGACACCTATGGCACCACCGGCTTCCTGGCGAAGGCCCCAGCCTGGGTCAGCGACTGGACCGGCATCCGCATCGACTCGAAGGACCCGATCGAGGGCGGCGAGGAGGCGATCCGGTTCTGGCAGGAGCGCGGGCGCGACCCGCGGGACAAGCTCGCGATCTTCTCCGACGGGCTCGATATCGACGAGATCGAGCGCATCCACGCCCGATTCCACGGGCGGATGCGCATCGGCTACGGCTGGGGCACGCTGCTCACCAACGACTTCCGCGGCCTCATGCCGGGCGGCAAGCTCGATCCGGTCTCGATCGTCTGCAAGGTCACGGAGGCGAACGGGCGGCCGACCGTGAAGCTCTCCGACAATCCCACCAAGGCGCAGGGGCCGGCCGAGGAGGTCGCCCGTTATCGGCGGGTGTTCGCCGTGGGCGACCAGGAGGCGCTACCCGTGGTGGTGTGAAGGTCGGTGTCAGACCCGCTGCGGTGAAACACGCGGGCTGACGGCTGCCGATTGAATACATTATCATGTTCGGCAATCGGAGCCGCCCACGCGCGGCCCGGTCCGGGAGAACGCCATGTCGATGAATCGCCGCTCGCTGATCGGGGCCGCTGGGCTCGCCTTGACGACGCCCGCCCTGCAGGCCGGACACGCCGCCGAAGCCGCCAAGCCCGCCGCCAAGGCGCCCCCGCCGCCGGTCACCAAGATCCTGGCGCAGTGGATCCTGGGATCCTCCTACGACGCCCTGCCGGAGGCGGTCCGCCGCGAGGGCGTGCGCAGCTTCCTGAACTGGGTCGGCGTGGCGATCGGCGGCTCGCATCACGAGACCGTGGACGTGGCGGTCTCGGCCCTGCAGCCCTTCTCGGGGCCGCCGCAGGCCGGGCTGTTCGGCCGGACCGAGCGGTTCGACATCATGAACGCCGCCTTCATCAACGGCGTGTCGAGCCACATCTTCGATTTCGACGACACCCACCTGAAGACGATCATCCACCCGGCGGGCCCGGTGGCCTCGGCGATCTTGGCCTATGCCGGGATGAAGCCGATCTCCGGCAAGGATTTCCTCGACGCCCTGGTGGTGGGGATCGAGACCGAATGCCGGATCGGCAACGCGGTCTATCCGAACCACTATGATGCCGGCTGGCACATCACCGGCACCGCGGGCGTGTTCGGATCGGCCGCCGCAGCGGGCAAGCTGATGGGGCTCACCGAGCAGCAGATGGTCTACGCGCTCGGCCTCGCGGCCTCCCAGCCGGTGGGCCTGCGGGAATCGTTCGGCTCGATGAACAAGAGTTTCAACCCGGGCCGGGCCGCCGCCAACGGCCTATTCGCCGCGATCCTGGCCGCCAAGGGCTTCACCTCGTCGGACGGGATGATCGAGGCCAAGCGCGGCTGGGCCAACACGATCTCCACCAAGCAGGACTGGTCGCAGATCACCGACGGCCTCGGCACCCGCTACGAGGCACAGCTCAACACCTACAAGCCCTTCGCCTGCGGGATCGTCATGCATCCGACGATCGACGCCGCGATCCAGATCCGCGACGAGGATCACGTCAAGCCGGAGGACATCAAGCGCGTCGACCTCAAGGTTCATCCGCTGGTGCTGGAACTGACCGGCAAGACCGCGCCCAAGACCGGGCTGGAGGGCAAGTTCAGCATCTACCACGCCGCCGCGGTGGCCTTCGTCGAAGGGGCGGGCGGCGAGAAGCAGTTCAGCGACCGGGCGGTGAACGACCCGCGCGTGGTGGCGCTGCGCCAGAAGGTGATGCCGGTGGTCACCCCGGGCATCGACCCCGCACAGGTCGACATGACCGTGACGCTGAACGACGGCCGGACCTTCCACCGCCACATCGAGCACGCCATCGGCAGCGTCGAGAAGCCGATGTCCGACAAGCAGTTGGAGGCGAAGTTCGCCGACCTCGCCGCGGGCGTGCTGCCGGACGCGCAGGCCAAGCGGGTGATGCAGCTGTGCTGGTCGCTGCCGGAGTTGAAGGATGCGGGCGAGGTGATGCGGGCCGGCGTGCAGGGGGCATAGCCAAGCCGCATCGCGCGGGATCGTTTTCCCCTCCCATGCCGTTCCCCGTGCAGGCGCCTCGTCCGACCCCGGCGGGCGCCGGCAGGTGGCGTTCGGGGCGCGGATCGCGGCATGGCAACGAGAACCCCGGTCGGGGGTGAACCGGCGGCGCGGCAGGGCGCGGCCCTGATCCCGCCGCGCCCGACGCGCGTCGTCGCAGCCGAGACGCCGCGGGCCGCCATGGCCTCGCCGGTGGTGGTGGGCGCCACCATCATCGCGGCGCTGTATTTCGGGCGCGATATCTTCATTCCGATCGCGATCGCGCTGCTCCTGTCCTTCGTGCTGACGCCGCTGGTGAACCGCCTGCGGCGGCTGCGGCTGCCACGACTTGTGGCGGTGGGCGTGAGCGTCCTGCTGACGCTCGGCATCGTGGCGTCCCTGGCCACCCTGATCGGCATCCAGGCGGCCGACCTCGCGGGCGACGTCCCGCGCTACCGGACCACGATCGAGCGCAAGATCGAGGGCCTGCGCGACTCCCCCGCCGGGCACGTCACCGCGTACGTGGCCAATATCGGCCGGGCGCTCCACAACGGTGGCAAGGAGGCGGGCAAGGAGGCGGGTAAGGAGGCGGGTAAGGAGGCGGCCGGCGCTGAGGGGCAGGCCGCCCCGCAGCAACCGGCACCGGAACAGGCAGCGCCATCGCAGAAGCCCATCGTGGTCGAGGTCGCCTCGACGCCGCCTGGTGCGCTGGAGATGCTCACCACCGTGCTGGCGCCGGTGATGCATCCGCTCGCCACCGTGGGCATCGTGTTCGTGGTGCTGCTGTTCGTGCTGATGCAGCGGGAGGATCTGCGCGACCGCATGATCCGGCTCGCGGGATCGAGCGACCTGCACCGCACCACCGTGGCGATGGACGATGCGGCGCGCCGGCTCAGTCGCTACTTCGTGGTGCAGCTCGCGCTCAATGCCGCCTTCGGCGTCGTGGTCGGCATCGGCCTCTACGTGATCGGCGTGCCGAACCCGGTGCTCTGGGCGATTTTCTCGGCCCTGATGCGCTTCGTGCCATATCTCGGCGCCGTCCTGTCGGCGATCCTGCCGATGGCGCTCGCCGCCGCGGTCGATCCCGGCTGGAACATGATGATCGCGGTGGCGATCCTGTTCGTCGTGCTGGAGCCCCTCACCGGCCAGGTGTTCGAGCCGATCTTCTACGGCCAGTCCACCGGGCTCTCGCCCTTCGCGGTACTGGTCTCGGCCCTGTTCTGGACCTGGCTGTGGGGCCCCGTGGGCCTGCTGCTCTCGACGCCGCTCACCGTCTGCCTCGTCGTGCTCGGCCGCTACGTGGAGCACCTCGAATTCCTCGACGTGCTGTTCGGAGACCGCCCGGCGCTGACGCCGGTGCAGAACTTCTACCAGCGGATCCTCGCGGGCGATTCCGAGGAGGTGCTGGGCCATGCCGAGCTGATCCTGCAGCAATGCGCGCTCTCGTCCTACTACGACGAGGTGGTGCTCAAGGCGCTCGAACTCGCCGCCCAAGACGCCGCGCGGGGCGTGCTCACCGCCCGGCAGAAGGCGGCGATGCGCACCGCGTTGGGCGAGCTGATCGCGGATCTCGCCGACCGCAGCGACACCATCACGGTGGCGGCGGGGCAGGGGGACGACGGTGAGGGCGCCTGCAGCCCGCTGCCGATGGGCCCGGCGCCCGACGGCCTAGCGGCGGCCTGGACCCGGCAGGGCGCGGTGCTCTGCGTCTCCGGCCGCGGCTTCCTCGACGAGGCCGCCGCCGCCATCCTGGCCCAGATCCTCGAGAAGCGCGGGATCGGAGCCCGCACGGTGCCCTTCGCCGAGGCGTCGGCGGCGCGGATCGGGCGGTTCGAGCCCGGCCCGGCCCAAATGACCTGCGTCATCTCCCTGGCGCTCGACGGCGAGCCGACCCATCTGCGCCGTCTGATTCGGCGCCTGAAGGCGCGGATGCCCGGCGTGCCGGTGCTGCTCGGCCTCTGGCTCGCCCAGGAGGACGACCGGGCCCCGTCCGGCGCGGAGCGGTCGGCCGGTGCCGACGCCCAGGCGAAGTCGCTGCGGGCCGTCGTGGAGGCCGTCCTGGCCGCCGCGCAGGCGCCGGCGACCGGGGCCTCCGGCGCGGTCAGCGCCCCGGAGGCCGATGACGCCGCTACGCGCGCGCCCGCAGCGGCCGGCGCATGAACCCGCCCGTGCGGCTCGGGGGACTTGACGGCCGGGGGCACGCACCGGTTTCGTCCTACGCCGGCCGGACGAACGGGCCGGCCGCAGAGGGACGGGGCATTGATCCGATGAGCGTTGTCGAACTCGGGCGTTTCCTGGACGATCTGGCGGACGCGTCCGGCAAGGCGATCCTGCCGTTCTTCCGCGCCCAGTTCGGGCTCGACGACAAGGCCCGCGGCGGTGCGCCGTTCGACCCCGTCACCGAGGCCGACCGGGCCGCCGAGGTGGTGCTGCGCAAAATGATCGGCCAGACCTTTCCGGGCCACGGCATCCTGGGCGAGGAGTTCGGTTCGGAGCGCACCGATGCCGAATGCGTCTGGGTGCTCGATCCGATCGACGGCACCCGGTCCTTCATCGCGGGCCTGCCGACCTGGGGGACCCTGATCGGGCTGACCCGCAACGGCGTGCCGGTGCGCGGGATGATGCACCAGCCCTACCTCGGCGAGCGCTTCACCGGCGACGGGAAGAGCGCCCGCCTGCGCGGCCCCGCGGGCGAGCGCACCCTGCTCACCCGCCGGTGCGCCGATCTCGGGCAGGCGATCCTGGCCACCACCGACCCGCGCCTGTTCAAGGCGGAGGAGGAGGCCGAGCGCTTCCGGACCCTGGAGGGACAGGTGCGGATGTCCCGCTATGGCGCCGATTGCTACGCCTATTGCATGCTGGCGGCGGGGCAGATCGATCTTGTGGTGGAGGCGGGTCTGAAGCCCTACGACATCGTGGCGCTGATCCCGATCATCGAGGGCGCCGGGGGCCGGGTCACCGCCTGGGACGGCGGCTCGGCGGCCGGCGGCGGGCGCGTCGTGGCGGCGGGCGACCCGCGGCTGCACGCGGCGGCGCTCAAGGTGTTGAACCCGTGAGGGTGGGGCGGCAAATCCGTTCGCGCGCCGGCAAGGCGGCGGAAGGATCGAACGCGCAGGCAGATGCCACGCGCTCTCCCTCCCCCCTCTGCGGGGGAGGGTGGCCCCTGCGTCAGCAGGGGTCGGGAGAGGGGAGCCCGGGTTCAGGAACGGGCACAGCCTTCACACAGGGCAGAGCATTATTCTGCGCCGTCGCCCCCCCCTTGCGGGACTTCGTCCCGACCCGACCCGCTTCGCGGGCCACCCTCCCCCGCAGAGGGGGGAGGGAGAGCGGCGCGCTCGCAGACGACCTTCGAGGCCGATCCGCGTGCTGTTGAACACGCTCGTCCTGCTGACCAGCCTGATGCCTCTCACCACAGAGCGCGTGGAGGCCCTCCTGCGCGCGCCCCCGGCTGCACCGGCAACCACCACCCCCGCCGACCCGCCCCCCCGCTTCGACCCCGCAACCCGCTCCGTCTCCAACTGGCACGCCCAGACCGGCGCGCAGCTCACGCCCCGCGCCCTCGCCCTCACGGCCTCGCTGGCGCAGGATCCGCCCTACGTCGCCCGCTGCGTGCGGCTGAACAACGGCTGGTGCATCAAGTCGGCCCGCTGGCCCGGCGAGATCGGGGCCGATGCGGAGGGCCACACCGCCTTCGCCACCCTGGATGACGGGGCGGATGCCGCGGCGAGCCTGCTGCGGCGCTACTACCGCGATTACAATCGGCACACGGCCCTCGCCATCGTGCGCCGCTGGGCGCCGGCCGAGTGCCGGGTGGTGTCCGCGCCGACGGGCCGGGGCGTGAAGGCGCCCCCGGTCTCGACCGCGCTGGCGCCGAAGGGTCTCGGCCGGACGCTGCGCGCCCGCTTCCTCGCCAAGCACCGCCCCGGCGGGGCCCCCCGGGGCCGGTCCGCCCTGCGGGTGCAGCCCTGGTCACCCCTCGCGCGGATGGCCGGCCGGCCCGCCCGGCGCCCGGCCGTGCCGCACGTCGCAGCGCTTCGATCCGTGCCCGACATCGCATCCGACATCACCCCCGCGGCGCGCCCGGCCCGGAGCCTCGCCGATCCGTCGGCGCTCCTCGACCGGACGACGGCCGGCCGGGTGCCGAGCGCCGACCGGATGGTCGCCGAATCCGCGCTCCTGCCCGCCATCGCGGCCGGCCTGCCGGTCCTCGACCTGCGCCTGCCGGCCCCGCTCTGCACCGGCGACGAGACCCGGATCCAGGCCTATGCCGCCCGGATCAGCGGCAGCGTCGGCCTGAAGCCCGGCGACGACCTCGAGCTGTTCGGGCCGGACGGCGCGCCGCGCGCCAACCTCGCGCCGGTGATGCTGGCGATGTCGGCGGTGGAACTCGGCACGCTGCGGGCCGGCCCCGACCTCGTCGCCGGGGCGATCGCCCGTCTGCGCCCGCTCACGCCGGCCGCCGGCGGCACGCCGCCGTAACGGCAAGCCTTGCGGTTCGACCCAAGGCGCGCCACCTCTGCCGCGCCACCTCTACCCCGCCTGTCCCCCTCACGACGAGCCCGCCCGTGCCCCTGACCGACCTTGCCGCACGCGCCGGCTCGGCCGTCAAAGCCTTCGCCGAAGCCTCGCACGACCTGCTGATCCAGCCGACGCTCCGGCTCGGGGTCACCGGGCTCGCGCGCTCGGGCAAGACCGTGTTCACGACGGCGCTGATCCACCACCTCGTGGAGACCCACGCCCTGCCGGCCTTCGCGCCCGCGCAGGAGGGCCGCCTGCGCCGCGCCAAGCTGGTGCCGCAGCCGGACGACGATGTGCCGCGCTTCCCCTTCGAGGAGCATTTCGGGACGCTGACCGAGGCAAGGCGCTGGCCGCGCTCCACGGACCGGATCAGCCAGTTCCGCCTGGAGATCGCCTACGAGCGCGCCGCCGGCTGGCGCACCGGCCCGGCGACTCTGATGCTCGACGTGGTCGATTACCCCGGCGAATGGCTCCTCGACCTCGCGTTGATCGAGATGAGCTACACGGCGTGGTCGCGGGCCACGATCAACGGCACCCGCCGGCCCGGCCGCGCCGCGGTGGCGGCCCCCTGGCTCGAGGCGCTGAAGGGGTTCGACCCGAACGGCCCCCTCGACGAGATCGCGGCCGAGCGGGCGAGCAACGCGTTCAAGGCCTATCTCGCGGGCCTGCGGGCCGGGCCGGAATCGGTGGCGACCACGCCGCCGGGGCGGTTTCTGATGCCCGGCGACCTCGCGGGTTCGCCGGCCCTGACCTTCGCGCCCCTCGACCGGCTCCCCGAGAGCATCGCCTCCGACAGCCTCGCCGGGCTGATGGAGCGGCGGTTCGAGGCCTACAAGAGCAAGGTCGTGACGCCGTTCTTCCGCGACCATTTCCAGCGGGTCGACCGGCAGATCGTGCTGGTCGACGTGCTCTCGGCGGTCGATGCCGGCCCGACCGCGCTGGCCGAGCTGGAGGAGGCGCTGGACGCGGTGCTCCTGAGCCTCAACATCGGCCGCAACACGGTGCTGTCGCGCCTGTTCGCCCCCCGGGCCGACCGGGTGCTGTTCGCCGCCACCAAGGCCGACCACCTCCACCAGACGAGCCACGACCGGCTCGACGCCCTGCTGCGGCTCCTCGTGTCGCGCGCCATGCGGCGGACCGAGGCCGCGGGCGCCCGGGTCGGCACGGTGGCGCTGGCCTCCGTGCGGGCCACCCGGGAGACCACCGTCCACGACGGCTCGGAGACCCTGCGGGCGGTCGCCGGCACGCCGGAGGCCGGCGAGGTGGTGGGCGACGAGGTGTTCGACGGCGACAGCGAGGCCGCGGTCTTCCCGGGTGAATTGCCCGCCCGGGCCGAGGCGGTGCTGGAGGGGGCGGTGGCGCCGGGCTCGCTCCGCTTCCCGCGCTTCCGCCCGCCGCTGGTCCGCTCCGACGGCCTCGGCCGCCCCGGGCACCTACCGCAGATCCGGCTGGACCGGGCGATGCAGTTCCTGATCGGCGACAAGCTGGCGTGACGATGTCTGTGAGTCTGCGGAGCCCCCACCCATGACCTCGGGCCAGAAACCCCGCGCCTTCCGGATCACCCCGGAGCCGCCATCGGACGCGCGCGTGACCACCACGCCGCTTTCCCCCGGGCCGCAGACCCGGATCGTCGAGGAACCCTTCGAGATCGTCGATGCGGCCGACGGCGTCGCCGTGCCGGTGGCGCCCAAGCGCCGCTCGCCCTGGGGGGCGCTGTTCCTGTCGGCGGTGGGCGGCCTGGTCTCGCTCGGGATCGGGCTCTCGGTCGAGCGGATGATCACCGACCTGTTCCAGGCCGCGCCCTGGCTCGGCTGGGTGGCGCTCGCGCTGCTGGGCCTCGCCGCCCTGGCGCTGCTGGCGATCGTCGTGCGGGAGCTTGCCGGCCTACGGCGCGAGCGCAAGATCGAGCGCCTGCGCCAATCCGCGGTCGATGCCCTGAGCACCCGCGACCACACCGGAGCGCAGGCGGTGGTCCAGGCGCTCTCGGCCTTCTACGCCGATCGCGACAGCCTGTCGGCGGGCCGCGCCCGGATCGATGCCGCCGCCGACGCGATCCTCGACGTGGACGACCGGATCGGGCTCGCCGAGCACGAATTGCTGTCGGGCCTCGACCGGCAGGCCCGCAACGCCATCGCGGCCTCGGCCAAGCAGGTCTCGGCGGTGACGGCCCTGAGCCCGCGGGCGATCGTGGACGTGGCTTTCGTGGTCTTCGCCGCCGTGCGGCTGCTCCGCCGGATCGCGGCGATCTATGGCGGGCGGCCCGGCTTCCTCGGCTTTCTGCGGCTGGCGCGGGCGGCGGTCGCGCATCTCACGGTCACCGGTGGGATGGCGGTCGGCGAGAGCGTGATGCAGCAGGTGCTGGGCCTCGGGATCGCGGCCCGGATCTCCGCCAAGCTGGGGGAGGGCGTCCTCAACGGGCTGATGACCGCCCGGTTCGGGCTCGCGGCCCTCAACGTCTGCCGGCCGCTCCCCTTCGTGCGGGAAGCGCCGCCGCGGCTCGCCGACGTCGCCGGGGAGCTGCTGCGCGCGGCCGAGACCGAATCGAAATAGAGGCTACTTGGCGCCCGCGGCGCGGCGGTTGGCGATGCGGGAGAACATGTTGCCGGTATAGTCGGCGACCTTGGGCTTCTCAACCTCGCCGACCTTCGCCTCGAACGCCTCGATGCGCTTGAGCAGCGCCACGTCGTTGAACAGCGAGCTGTTGAAGTTTGCCTGGGCACGCGGCCCGAGGGCGGCCTGGACCGCGTCGAGTCGTTCCAGAAGCTCTTTGCGCGTCACGATTCTCTCCCGGGGCGGCCTCGGGCCAAAGGACCGCCCGCGACACCACTGAACGGGGCGGTGGTAAACGGCGCGTTAACGCGGCCCGTGACGCCTCCCCCCGGGCTGCCTAAAGGCCCTTCAAAAACCCCGCGAGCCGCATCAGCCCCTCGGGCCACGGCCCGTGCCCGCTCGCCACGTTGATGTGGCCCGACTCGCCCGCATCCACCGTCAGCGAGCCCCAGGCATGGGCGAAGTCGTCGGCCCGGTCGTAGGCACAATAAGGATCGGTCCGGCTGGCGACGAGCAGAGACGGGAAGGGCAGGGGGTCCCGCGGCACCGGCGCGAAGGCGCGCGCCGCCGCGGGCACGTCGGAATTTTCCTCCACGTCGGGCAGGGAGACCAGCAGCGCACCGCGCACCACGCCCGCGGGGAAGAGCGGCACCGCCTCGACGCTCGCCACCACCCCGAGGCTGTGGGCGATCAGGATCACCGGCCGGGTCGCGGCCGCCACCGCCTCGGCGATCCGCCCGCACCACGCCTCGGGCGTCGGCGCGTGCCAATCGTCCTGCGCGACCACGCGCGCCGTGGCGAGCCGACCCGCCCAGCGGGCCTGCCAATGGTCCTCCTCCGAGCCCCCGAGGCCCGGGACGATGAGGATGTCGCAATCGGCGGTCTTCATGCCGGATTGCCTAATGCGGTCCGCACGAGGCGTCGAGACCGGGCCTCATTCGGCGGCGATCGGGGCGGCCCGTTCCAGCTCGGTGATGTGGGCGGCGATCTGCATCGAAGCGCGGTTCTTCGCCTTGGCCTCGATCTCGAAATCCGCCCAGACCAGGTGGCGGGCCACGAGGTCGTTCACCGCCCGGTTCCACATCAGATCGGAATGGGCGGCGAGGTCACGGACCGCGTGGCCGGCCTCGCGCAGGGCCGGGAAGTCGGGCAGGACCTCCGGATCGGAATCCGGGATCACGGCCTCCCGCGACACGCTGATATGGGCGATCGGCCGGACCCCGCGCCAGGAATCCTTCACCAGGGCGATGCGGGGCTCGTCGGGTTCGAGATATTCGCCGCCGCTCTGGACCCAGTGGTGGTGCAGATCGAGCACGATCGGCACGATGTCGGCGAGTTGCAGCACGGCATCGAGGCCGAAGACGTTCTCGTCGTTCTCCACCGTGATGAGATCGCGCGCCACTTGGCTCGCCTTGGGCAGGGTCTCGCGGAAGCCCTCGACGCCGGGATCGCCCGCGCCGACATGGATGTTGATGTGGGCACCGTGCGGATGCCAGCCGCCGCCGTAGCCCATGCGGTCGAAGATTTCGGCGTGATAGTCGAGTTCCGACAAGCCGTTGGCGATGGCCGCCGGGTTCCGGCTCGCCAGCAGGCAGAACGGGCCGGGGTGGAAGCTCAGCCGAACCCCGAGACGACGCGCCAAAGCGCCGGCCTCCGCGAGGCCGCGCTCGACCAGGGCCGCTATCTCGGGCTCGGCGTAGATCGGCTGCGCGATCGGGTGGGTGTAGCCCGGCAGGACGTTGCTCGCCATGCGCAGCAGCCGCTCCAGGGGCGGGCGGGCGCCGACCCAGGCGATCTGCCGGGCCAGCGCGTCGAGATTGTGCGCCACGAGGCCGGAGAGCTTCGCCCGCCGGGCCTCAGGATCCAGCTTGGCGAGATACGCCATCGTCACGCTGGTCAGGTTCATGTGGAGCGTCGCCTCCCGCTCCGCCTTCAGCGTGGCATGCGTGCCGGGGGGCTCGTCCAGGATAAACTTGCAACAGAAACCGAGGCGGGGCTGATCGACCATAAGACGCACAACGCGCGGAAAGCGTTTGCGTCCCGGCCGAAGGGCGAAGATTGGCGGAACGGCAGCGTCCCGCCGACGTTTGGCCCGGTGAGCGCGGCAGTTCCGCGCGCACGGCCCGTCTAGACCCATGACCCCGCCGCCCTCGCGTTCGATCGGACAGTCTGAAACAGGCTCGATCCTGTGGATCCTGATGCTCGGGTCGGCGCTGGTCACCCTGGCTGCGGCCCGGCGGGGTGAGCCAGCACCTCAGGCGGCTGCCGAGCCGCTGGACGAACCCGCGTCCCCGGGCGCGGAACGCGCCGTCGAGAAGGCGCGAAAGGGCGTATCGCCCGGCGCGCGCTCGATCACCGGCCGCGCGGCGCAGCTCACCGTGGCGACCCAGCCCGAGCGCGGCCGTACCGCCGAGACGCCCGCCGAGATGACGCGGGCCGGCTGGAAGGACATCGTGGTCCGGGTCTACCTGGAATTCAACAAGGATCGGGTCCTGGCGGTCGCCGCGGGCGTGACCTTCTACACCCTGCTGTCGCTGTTCCCGGCGATCGCCGCGCTGGTGACCTGCTACGGCCTGTTCGCGGACGTGAACGTCATCAACGAGCATCTGGCGCAGTTGCACGCCATGCTGCCCTCGGGGGCGGTCGAGCTGATCGGCGATCAGGTCAAGCGCATCGCCGCCAAGGGCAGCGGCTCGCTCAGCATCACGTTCTTCTCCAGCCTTCTGCTGTCGATCTGGAGCGCCAATGCCGCCATGAAGGCGATGTTCGACGCCCTGAACGTGGTCTACGAGGAGGAGGAGAAGCGCAACTTCTTCTGGCTGAACCTCCGCTCGCTCACCTTCACGATCGGGGCCCTCCTGTTCATCATCATCGCGCTCAACGTGATCGTGGTGGTGCCGGTGATGCTGAACTTCTTCGGCCTCGGCTCGACCGCGTGGCTGCTCGCGGCCCTGCGGTGGCCGGCGATCCTGATCGTGCTGCTCGGCGGCCTCTCGGTGCTCTACCGGTTCGGCCCGAGCCGGGAGCATGCCCGCTGGCGCTGGGTCGGGGTCGGCAGCGTCGTGGCGGGCCTGCTCTGGCTCATCGCCTCGCTGCTGTTCTCCTGGTACGTCGCCAATTTCGGCACCTACAACGAGACCTACGGCTCGCTCGGCGCCGTCATCGGCTTCATGACCTGGATCTGGATCTCCTCCACGATCGTGCTGCTCGGCGGCGAGATCAACGCCGAGCTGGAGCATCAGACCGGGCGCGACACCACCACGGGGGCACCCCTGCCGATCGGGCATCGGCGAGCCCGGATGGCCGACACCGTGGGTGCGGCAGCCTGACTGTCAGGGGCAGCACTGCCGAATACCCCGGCGCGCGCCTATATGGTGCTGCGACAAGGGAGATCATTATGGCGGATACGCCGACCACCAGCCCCGACGCCCGCAGCGACGCCGAGTGGCGCGAGACCCTCACCCCGGAGCAGTACCGGGTCCTGCGCGAGCACGGCACCGAGCGGGCCGGCACGAGCTGCCTGCTCGCCGAGAAGCGTCCCGGCACCTTCACCTGCGCGGGCTGCGGACAGCCGCTGTTCGAGCAGGGCACCAAGTTCGAGTCCGGCACCGGCTGGCCGAGCTTCTTCGAGCCGATCGAGGGCGCCGTGGCGACCACCGTGGACCGCAGCCACTGGATGGTCCGCACCGAGGTGCATTGCGCCCGCTGCCAGGGCCATCTCGGCCACGTCTTCGACGACGGCCCCGCCCCAACCGGCCTGCGCTACTGCATGAACGGCGCGGCGATGAATTTCGAGCCGGCGGACTGAGGTTACGGGGTTCCTTTAACCTGGGTTGCGAAAGCTGGGCGCAAAGTCGGGATAGCGGGGACAGGACGGGCGGCGACCGAGTTCTAGCCCCGGTTCGGTCTTGATTTCGGCACGTTTTTGCTTAGCGCTTTATTCTCTCATGTTGTCGCCGCCCGGAGTATGGCGACGGAAGCGGTCGGGTACGGGCCAATACGGCGTGCAGCGTAGCTTATACGCCGCACGCCGCCGTTCCACTTGCCTCCGCGTGTCCGGGCCGGCGACCCGAAGGGTGTCCGCCGGATCGGCGTGCCGCCGACCAAGCGGGAGGGGTATTGAGTTCATGAGCACCGTTCGCCGATTTCTTGTCGCCCCATCCCTGGTCCGTCTGATCCGCAAGGAGCGCGGCGGCGCCCGCATCACCGAGGGGCACTTCGCGCCGCAGGGCGGCCGGTCCTCCTTCGTGCGGGTCGACGGGCAGCAGTGCCAGCTGGTGCTGCTCAACAAGGGTCCCGACGGCGTCCCGGTCGAGGAGCGCACCGATGTGCCGCGTGCCCATGGCGACGCGCTGCTCGACGTCTGCCCCGGCAAGGCCGCCTACGACCGGACCACGATGACGATCAGCGGGCGCGAGATCGCCATTGACCGCTACGTCACCCCCGGCAGCCTGGATCTGATCAGCGTCGCCTTCGACAACGACGGCGAGGCGACGGGCTTCCAGGCGCCGAGCTGGTTCGGGCGGGAGGTCAGTGCCGAGCCGGCCTTCGAGCGGCAATCCCTGGCGATCCAGGGCGTCCCGGCCCAGGAGGAAGTGCCCCTGAACAACGCGGCGCTCGACGCCGTGCTCGACCTGATCGAACCCCGGTTCGGCTTCGGTCGCTACGGCAGCAGCCCCCGGTCCTCCGAGTCGGACGAGGGCGCGCTCGGCGCGATGCGCCGCATCGTGGCGCCGCCCCCGGCGCCGCAGGCGGCCCCCGTCCCGGCCGCCCCCGTCGCCGCTCCGCCGCCCGCGCCGGAGCCTGAGCCCGTCGAAGCTGCGCCGGTCGCGGCGGCGGCGCCCGAGCCGGCGCCCGAACCGGCTCCGGAGCCTCATGTCGAGCCGGAGGCCCCCTCGACCCCGCCGCCCGCGCTGGAACCCGTCCATTACGAAACCCCGGCGCCGCAGGCTACCGCCGCGGATTCCCTGCACGGCGACACGCGCATCGACGACGTGATCGAGAGCCTGTCGCAGGCGCTCGGCGCGGCGATCCATCAGCAGCCGGAGCACGGGGCCGAGGGCAAGGACGGGAAGGGCGAGGATCCGGGCTCGATGTTCGAGCGCTGGACCGTACGCCCCCGCCGCAGCCAGCAGCAGACCTGAGGGTCGCGCCGACCCCATCGGCGCGAGTCACGGGCCGCGGCGCATGGCGCACCGCGGCCCTTTTCGTGCGGACGGAGGTCTCGTTCAGGCTTCCTCACCGAGCGTCGTCAGTTGCGGATCACCACCGCCGCGCCACCGCGGCTGCGGGCGAGGCTGAACAGGGCGGCGGCGTGGCCCGGCGACAGGCGGATGCAGCCGTGGCTCGCCCGGCGCCCGAGGGACCCCGTGGCGTAGGTGCCGTGGATCGCGTAGCCGCCGCGGAAGAACATCGCATGCGGCATCGGCGAGCCGTGATACTTGTGCGAGCGCCACATCGGCGCCATCAGCCCGACCCGGAACCGGCCGTTCGGCGTGACGTAGCCGCGCCGGGCGGTGGAGACGGGCCAGTCATAGGCCGGAAAGCCGTCGACGAAGACGCGCATCCGCTGGCGCCCCTGATCGATCTGCGCGACGACCCCGGCGGCGGCCGGGGCCGACAGGCCGCAGCCCAGAAGACCGCCGAGCAACGCGGTCAGAGCCCAATGACGTGCAGCCACGCAAAACATCCGGAATGCCTCTGAAAACCGTTAGGCGGACGGCGAAATCCGGCGGCAGCCACAAAATAGCCGCGCTTCTTGGGATGAGCGCGATTATCGGACGCGAGAAGTACTTCGGTGCGGGAATCGACAGGTTTTTGTCACGGTTGGTTCCCGGGAGATTACCGACCTGCCGTTGAGGCGCCGGTCGATAGTCGCTAGCGTGCCGGCACATCGGGAGGGTGCGCGGCAGTCGCACGGGTAGGACATGGCACAGGCAATCCACGCGACAGGACCGGCCGCCGCGCCGCGCGAGCCCTGGTACAAGGTGCTCTACATCCAGGTGCTGATCGCCATCGCGCTCGGCGTCCTGCTGGGCTGGTACGATCCGGCCACCGGCAAGGCGATGAAGTGGCTCGGCGACGCCTTCATCGGCCTGATCAAGATGATGATCGCGCCGATCATCTTCTGCACCATCGTGCACGGCATCGCGTCGATCGGCGATCTGAAGAAGGTCGGCCGGGTCGGCCTCAAGGCGCTCGTCTACTTCGAGGTCGTCTCCACCGTGGCGCTGCTGATCGGCGTCCTGGTCGGCGAGGTGATCAAGCCCGGCGCCGGCTTCAACGCCGACCCGTCGAAGCTCGACGCCAGCAAGGTCGCGAGCTACGCCAACAAGGCGGCGGCCGATTCCACGGTCGCCCACATCCTGGCGATCATCCCCAAGAGCTTCCTCGATCCCTTCGCCACCGGCGACCTGCTGCAGGTGCTGCTGATCTCGATCCTCACCGGCGTGGTGGTGACCGGGCTCGGCGACCGGGCCGCGTCCGTGAACCACGCGATCGATACCGCCGGGCAGATCTTCTTCCGGATCATCGGCATCGTGGTGAAGCTCGCCCCGATCGGCGCCTTCGGCGCCATGGCGTTCACGATCGGCGAGTACGGCATCCAGAAGGTCTACGACCTCGCGTGGCTGGTCGGCACCTTCTACGTCACCGCCATCCTGTTCGTGGTGGTGGTGCTCGGGGCGATCGCCCGGGTGGCGGGCTTCTCGATCCTGCGCTTCCTCGCCTACATCAAGGACGAGTTGCTGATCGTGGTCGGCACCTCCTCCTCCGAGACGGTGCTGCCGCAGCTGATGACCAAGATGCGCCGGCTCGGCGCCTCGGATTCGGTGGTCGGCCTCGTGGTGCCCACGGGCTACTCGTTCAACCTCGACGGCACCAACATCTACATGACGCTGGCCACGCTGTTCCTGGCACAGGCGGTGGGCGTGGACCTGACGGTGACCCAGTACGCGACCATCATCCTGGTGGCGATGCTGACCTCGAAGGGCGCCTCGGGCGTCACCGGCGCGGGCTTCATCACCCTGGCGGCGACCCTCTCGGCGATCCCCAACAGCCCGGTGCCGGTGGCCGCCATGACCCTCGTGCTCGGCATCGACAAGTTCATGTCCGAGTGCCGCGCGCTCACCAACCTCGTGGGCAACGGCGTCGCCTGCGTGGTGGTCAGCCGCTGGGAGGGCGAGCTCGATGTGGCCAAGCTCAACGAGGTGATGGCCCATCCGGTCTCGATCGGCACCCACATCACCGACGAGACGCCCCAGCCGATGGGGACGGACGGCAAGGTCGCCGCCGCCGAGTGATGGCGGCCCCCAAGGCCGGGGCGCGCCTCGGCATCGATCTCGGCGGCACCAAGATCGCCGGGATCGTCCTCGACCGGACCGGGGCGACGCTGGCCGAGGCCCGGATGGCGGCCCCGCGCGGCGACTATCGGGCCACGATCGACGCTGTGGCGTGCCTCGCCCTGGAGTTGGAAGCCGCCGCGGGCACGTCCTGCACCGTCGGCATCGGCATGCCGGGGAGCCTGTCCCCGGCCACCGGCCGCGTGCGCAACGCCAATTCCCACTGGCTCAACGGACATCCGTTCGGGGCGGACCTCGCCCGGCGGCTCGAGCGCCCGCTGCGGATCGAGAACGACGCCAATTGCCTCGCCGTCTCCGAGGCGATCGACGGTGCCGGCGCCGGCGCACGGGTCGTCTGGGCGGTGATCCTCGGCACCGGCGTCGGATCGGGCATCGCGATCGACGGGCGGGTGCTCACGGGCCGCAACGGCATCGCGGGCGAATGGGGCCACGGCCCGCTTCCCGGAGCCCGGGACGACGAGCGGCCCGGCGCCCCCTGCTATTGCGGCCGTCACGGCTGCGTCGAGACCTGGCTGTCCGGCCCCGGGCTCGCCGCCGACCACGCGCGGCGGCAGGACGGAGATATGTCCGCCGAGGCGATCGTGGCCGCCGCCCGCGCCGGCGACTCCGCGGCCCGGGCGACGCTCGCCATCCATCTCGACCGGCTCGGGCGCGCGGCCGCCCAGGTGGTCAATCTGCTCGATCCGGACGTGATCGTGATCGGCGGCGGCCTGTCGCGGATCCCGGAACTGATCGCCGGCCTGCCCGCCGCCATCGCCCCCCACGTCTTCTCCGATGCCTTCGACACCCCCGTGCACGCGAGCCTGCACGGCGACGCCTCGGGCGTGCGCGGGGCGGCGTGGCTGTGGGAAGCCGAGCCGGTCTGACGCCGCCTCGGCGGCGGAACCCCGTGCTCCGATCGTCTCGGCGCGGCCGCAGTTTGGTGTTGGGGCCGGCAGTCGGACATCCGCCCCGTCACAGCGCTTGATCGAAGTCGATCCTTAGCTTAGGTCAGATTAACGCTTATCCTTTGATCGATTCGGCATGCCTTTTGCGTGTTGTTGCGAGTATAATTACGTTCCCTGTCGAATAACATAATAAATATCTGGGAAGAAGTCCGAGACGGGTTTGGCCATAACCAAATTCAGGTCGGATATTCTGATGCGTGTGCTTCTAGTCTCCTCGGCGTTCAACAGCATGACGCAGAGGTTCTTCGTCGAGCTCTCCGACGCCGGCCACGAGGTGGCGGTCGAGATTTTCGGCGGCGACGAGGATCGGCTCGCCGACGCATTCGCGACGTTCCGGCCGGACCTGACGATCGCGCCGTTCCTCACCCGCGCGATCCCGGAAAAGCTCTGGCGCGCCTACCTCACGCTGATCGTGCATCCCGGAATCGAGGGCGACCGCGGCCCCTCGGCCCTCGACTGGGCCATCCAGGAGCGGTGGGACGTCTGGGGCGTCACCCTGCTGCAGGCCGAGGCCGAGATGGATGCCGGCCCGATCTGGGCGACGCGGGTCTTCCCGTTGCGGCAGGCGCCCAAGAGCAGCATCTACCGGCGCGAGGTGATCGACGGCGCGGTGTCCTGCCTGTGGGAGGCGCTGGCCAATCTCGAACGGCACGGCTACAGCCCCCGGCCGCTCGACTACCTGGCCCCGACCGCCCTCGGGCGCCTGCGCCCCTCGATGAAGCAGGCGGACCGCCGCATCGACTGGAGCCGGCACGAAACCGCCGACATCCTCGCCCGCATCCACGCGGCCGACGGGGTGCCGGGCGTCCTCGATGAGCTCTACGGCCGGCCGGTCTACCTGCACGCCGCCTGCGCCGAGCCGCGCCTGCGGGGCGAGCCGGGCGCGGTCATCGCCCGATCCGAGAGCGGCGCGATCTGCCGGGCGACGGTGGACGGCGCGGTCTGGATCGGCCGCCTCAAGCCGAAGCAGGAGGGCGGCATCAAGCTCGACGCCGTACAGGTGCTCGGCGACGCGCTCCCCGCAGACCTGCCGGTGATCGGCCCCGCGAAGGACCTCGCCTTTCCGAACCCAGTGGAGGAGGTGCGCACCGAGCACCAGGGCGACATTATTTACCTGCGCTTCGACTTCCACAACGGCGCGATGAGCACGGCCCAGTGCCGCCAGTTGCAGGCCGCCTTCGAGCAGGCGCGGGCCCGTGCACCCAAGGTCATCGTGCTGGCCGGCGGTGACGATCTCTGGTCGAACGGCATCCACCTCAACGCAATCGAGGCGAGCGCGGATGCCGCCGCGGAATCCTGGGCCAACATCGTGGCCATGGACGACCTGATCCGCGCGATCATCCTGGCGACCGACACCGTCGTGGTGGCGGCTCTCGGCCGCAATGTCGGCGCCGGCGGGGCGATCCTGCCGCTGGCCGCGGATTTGGTGCTGGTCCGCGAGGGCACGGTGCTCAACCCGCATTACCGCAACATGGGCTGGCTCTACGGCTCGGAATACTGGACCTACCTGCTGCCCCGCCGGGTCGGCTGGGAGCGCGCCGTCGCGCTGACGGAAGGCTGCCTGCCGATCAGCGCCCGCCGGGCCGCGGAGATCGGCCTCGCCGATCGGGCGATCGCCGCCGAAGGGTTCGATCTGGCCGTGCAGGCCTGCGCCGTCGCGCAGGCGCGGGATCACGCCGCGATCACCGCCCGCAAACAGGCGGCGCGGGACGCGGACGAGGCGCAGCGCCCGCTGGCGCAGTACCGGCGCGCCGAGCTGACCCAGATGTACCGGAACTTCTTCCAGCCGGATTCCCCCTACCACCGGGCGCGCAACGCCTTCGTGTTCAAGCGCCCCGCCTGCTGGTCCCCGGCCTCCGTCCGCCTGCTCGCCAGCACGGCGGAGGCTGAGGGCGCCGCGCTGCCGCCGCTGTCGGAGGCCTGCCAGCCGCGTGCGGCGGTGGGCTTCTGACGCGTACGTCTGCGGCTGTCGCAGACGTGTAGGGCCGGCGGCCTTGCGGGCGCGGGTCGGGCGGGGCAGGAGGGCCGCGCCCCAGCCCCGATGCCCCCATGATCGTCCGCACCCGGCCCAACCTGCTGACCCTGCTGTTCACCCTGCGCGGCTCGATCCTGCCGCGGGTGGCCCTGAAGCTTGTCGGCATCGTCGCGGTGTCCTGCGCCATGGTGTGGGCGGAGGCGCGCTGGCCGGCCTTCTTCCCCGTCAGCGCGGGGGTGACGCCGTTCACGGTGGTGGGCCTCGCGCTCTCGATCTTCCTGAGCTTCCGCAACAACGCCTGCTACGAGCGCTGGTGGGAGGCCCGGAAGCACTGGGGCAGCCTGATCGGCGAGGTGCGCAACCTCGCCCGCGCCCTGCCGGCCTTGCTGCCGGACGCGGACGCGGCACCCCAGCTCCGGCGCCTGTCGGCCTTCGCGCACGGGTTGCGGGCGCGCCTGCGTGCCCTCGACGAGGCCGCGGCCGTGCACGGGAGGGCCCCCGGCTCGGACCTGTCCGGCCCCAACGCCACCGACGCGATCCTGGCCGTCATGACCCGCGACCTGGCGGCGCTCATGCGGGCCGGACGGCTTACCGATATCCAGTTCGGCCTGCTGGAGGCGCGGATCGAGGCCCTGTCGGGGGTTCATACGGCCTGCGAGCGCCTCGCCAACACGCCGCTGCCCTTCGCCTACACGCTGCTCGTCTACCGGACCGCGTGGCTCTACTGCCTGCTCCTGCCGGTGGGGCTGGCCGGCTCCCTGGGCTGGGGCACGCCGATCGTGGTGGCGCTCGTGGGCTATACGTTCTTCGGCCTCGACGCCCTCGGCGACGAACTGGAGGAACCCTTCGGCACCGAGCCGAACGACCTGCCCCTCGACGCCATGGTCCGCACGGTCGACCGGATCGTCCACCACGCGCTCGGCGAGCCGATGCCGGAGGCTCTGCGCCCGGACGGCTACTGGCTGCGCTAGGGCAAGTCCGGGTTCCCAAAGGGCGAGCCCTTTGGCGGGGTTTCGGGGCAGGGCCCCGATATCGGGCTTTGCCCGAACCCACCCGGGCTCCGCCCGGGACCCGCAAAAGGCCCAGGCCTTTTGAAACCATGACGTTTCACGCTTGCGCCCGGCTCGAAACGCACATAAAGATATCTTTATGTCTATCGAAGCCACGCGAGAGACGGGATCGGTTCCCTTTCCGGAGGCGCTCGGCGTCCTGCGCGCGGCCGCCGAGGAGACGCGCCTGCGCATCCTGGCGTTGCTCGTCGAAGGGGAGCTGTCGGTCTCCGACCTCACCGACATCCTCGGCCAGTCGCAGCCACGGATCTCGCGCCATCTCAAGCTGCTGGTGGAGGCCGGGCTGGTCGAGCGCCACCGCGAGGGCGCCTGGGCGTTCTTCCGGCTGGCCGAGGCACGCGCCGGCCTCGCCGACCCGCTGCTCTCGGGTTTGGATCGCACGGCACCGCCCCTCTCGGAGGATCGCGCCCGGCTCGACGCCGTACGGGCGCAGCGGGCCGAGACGGCCCAGACCTTCTTCGCGCGGCTCGCGCCGAAGTGGGACGAGCTGCGCTCCCTGCACATCTGCGAGACGGTCGTCGAGGCGGCGGTGCTCGCTGCGCTGGGCGACCGCCCGATCGGCAGCCTGATCGATCTCGGTACGGGTACGGGCCGGATACTGGGCCTTCTGGCGCCCCTCTCCGGACGCGCCACGGGCCTTGATTCAAGCCACGCGATGCTGTCGGTCGCCCGGGCCAATCTCGAGCGGCAGGGCCTGTCGCGGGTCGATCTGCGGCAGGGCGACATCCATGCGCCGCCCTTCGCCCGGGCGAGCTTCGACCTCGTGGTGGTCCATCAGGTGCTGCACTATCTCGACGATCCGGCCCGGGCGCTGCGCGGTGCCGCGCGGCTGGTGGCGCCGGGCGGACGCCTTCTGGTGGTGGATTTCGCCCCGCACGAGCTGGAATTCCTGCGCACCGCCCAAGCCCACCGGCGGCTCGGCTTCTCGGCCGATCAGGTCTCCGGCTGGCTCGCCGAAGCCGGGCTTGCGACAATCGCCACCCGCGATCTGGCACCCCGCGAGTCGGGCCAGCTCACCGTCACCCTTTGGCTGGCTCAGGATGAGCTGGCCGACGCCACAACCGAACAGCCCCAGCGCGCCGTCGCCTGAGGCACAAACCCCATCGTCTGAACCGACCGACATAGAGGACGAGACCCGATGCGCCGCTCCACCCACCGCGCCAGCCGCGACGGCTACCACCCGATCCGCGTCTCGATCGAGTTCTTCCCGCCGAAGACCGACGAGATGGAGAAGATCCTCTGGGCCTCGATCGAGCGCCTCGCGCCCCTGCAGCCGAGCTTCGTCTCGGTGACCTACGGGGCCGGCGGCTCGACCCGCGAGCGCACCCACAACACGGTGGCCCGGATGGTCCGCGAGACCAGCCTGAAGCCCGCCGCGCACCTCACCTGCGTGGACGCCTCCCGCGAGGAGATCGACGCCGTGGTCCAGTCCTACTGGGATGCGGGCGTGCGCCACATCGTGGCTTTGCGCGGCGACCCGGCCGAGGGCGTCGGCCACGCCTACCGGCCGCACCCGGAGGGCTACGCCTCGACCGCCGAGCTGGTCGAGGGGATCAAGCGGATCGGCGACTTCAAGGTCTCGGTCTCGGCCTATCCCGAGAAGCACCCCGAGGCCTCCTCGCTCGACGCCGACATCGACGCCCTGAAGGCCAAGGTCGATGCCGGAGCCGATCAGGCGATCACCCAGTTCTTCTTCGAGAACGAGATCTACCTGCGCTACCTGGAGAAGGTCCGGGCGGCCGGGATCACGATCCCGATCATCCCGGGCATCCTGCCGGTGCAGAACTTCAAGCAGGCAGCGAACTTCGCCCGCCGGACGGGCGCCTCGGTGCCCTACTGGCTGGCGGCCCGGTTCGAGGGGCTCGACGACGACAAGGAGACCCGCCGCCTCGTCGCCGCCGCGGTGGCGGCCGAGCAGGTGCTCGACCTCGTGGACGAGGGGGTGAACGACTTCCACTTCTACTCGATGAACCGCTCGGATCTGGTCTACGCGATCTGCCACCTGCTGGGCCTGCGCGCTCAGGCGCCGAAGCTGGCGGCCGCGAAGGCGGCGGCTTAAATTCAGGCTGCGCCCGGTTCGGGCGCGGCAGGGGTTTTTCGCGATGGCCGAGCCGCAGGATCAGGTTCTTCCGCTCATTCGCGAGATGAGGACCGAAATGCAGACGAGCTTTGCTGATGTCCGCCGGCGTTTCGAAGCTGTCGATGCGCGCTTCGATCGGTTGGAGCGTCGGTTCGACGATCTGCAAGAAGCGGTGAACGGCGAATCGGTCCTTGGCCGCTACGCCGCAGCGAGGGTCGAAGAACGCCTCACCGCGATCGAGAAGCGGCTCACAGCACTGGAAAAGGCGGGCTGACCGCGACCGACCCGATACACCCGAACATCCCACCCTCCACCTCATCCTGAGGTGCCGCGCGAGCGGCCTCGAAGGAGGGCTCCAGGGATCGACACGACATCTGGGGGCCTCCTTCGAGGCCTCCGCTTCGCTCCGGCACCTCAGGATGAGGTGGCTGATGGGATCACCCGAATGACCGCTTTTGCCCCCGTCGACGGCACCGAGATCGCCAAGGCCCTGCGCCAGCGGGCGGCCGAAAAGATCCTCGTCCTCGACGGGGCGATGGGCACCGTGATCCAGCGGCTGAAGTTCTCGGAAGAGGATTTTCGCGGCGACCGGTTCAAGGATCACGGCCACGATCAGAAGGGCAACAACGACCTCCTGATCCTGACCCAGCCCGACGCGATCCGGCAGATCCACCTCGACTACTTCCTGGCCGGCGCCGACGTCTGCGAGACCAACACCTTCTCGGGCACCACCATCGCCCAGGCCGATTACGGCATGGAGTCGATCATCCACGAGCTGAACGCCGAGGGCGCAAGGCTCGCCCGGGAGGCCGCCAAGCTCGCCGAGGAGAAGGACGGCCGCCGCCGCTTCGTGGCCGGCGCCATCGGGCCGACGAACCGCACCCTGTCGATCTCGCCGGATGTGAACAACCCGGGCTTCCGGGCCGTGACCTTCGATCAGGTCAAGCAGGCCTATGTCGAGCAGATCCACGGCCTGATCGACGGCGGCGCCGAGCTGATCCTGATCGAGACGATCTTCGACACGCTCAACGCCAAGGCCGCGGTGGCGGCGGCGTGGCAGGTCTTCGACGAGACCGGCATCCGGCTGCCGATCCAGATCTCTGGCACGATCACGGATCTCTCGGGCCGCACCCTGTCGGGTCAGACCCCGGCGGCCTTCTGGCACTCCCTGCGCCATTCCGCACCGCTGACCTTCGGCCTCAACTGCGCGCTCGGCGCCCGCGAGATGCGCGGCCACATCGCCGAGCTGTCGCGGATCTGCGACACGCTGGTCTGCGCCTACCCGAATGCCGGCCTGCCGAACGAGTTCGGCCTCTACGACGAGAGCCCGGAGGCGATGGGCAAGCTGGTCGGCGAGTTCGCCGAATCCGGCCTCGTCAACATGGTCGGCGGCTGCTGCGGCACCACCCCGGACCACATCCGCGCGATCAGCGAGGCCGTCGCCGGCAAGGCGCCGCGGCCGATCCCCGAGATCCCCCGCCTGATGCGGCTGTCGGGCCTCGAGCCCTTCGTCCTCACGAAGGAGATCCCCTTCGTGAACGTCGGCGAGCGCACGAACGTCACCGGCTCGGCCAAGTTCCGCAAGCTCATCACCAACGGCGACTACGCGGCGGCGCTCGACGTCGCCCGCGATCAGGTGGCGGCCGGCGCCCAGGTGATCGACGTCAACATGGACGAGGGCCTGCTCGATTCGCAGAAGGCGATGGTCGAGTTCCTGAACCTCGTCGCCGCCGAGCCCGACATCGCCCGGGTGCCCGTGATGGTCGATTCCTCGAAGTTCGAGGTGATCGAGGCCGGCCTCAAGTGCATCCAGGGCAAGCCGATCGTGAACTCGATCTCCATGAAAGAGGGCGAGGAGAAGTTCATCGAGGCCGCCAAGGTCTGCCGCTCCTACGGCGCCGCCGTGGTGGTGATGGCCTTCGACGAGCAGGGGCAGGCGGATTCCTACGAGCGCAAGGTCGAGATCTGCACCAAGGCCTACCGGATCCTGACCGAGCAGGTCGGCTTCCCGCCCGAGGACATCATCTTCGATCCGAACATCTTCGCCGTCGCCACCGGCATCGAGGAGCACAACCCGTACGGCGTGGCCTTCATCGAGGCGACCCGGACGATCCGCGAGACCCTGCCGCACGCCCATATCTCGGGCGGCGTGTCGAACCTCAGCTTCGCGTTCCGCGGCAACGAGCCGGTGCGCGAGGCGATGCACGCGGTGTTCCTGTTCCACTGCATCAAGGCCGGCATGGACATGGGCATCGTCAATGCCGGCCAGCTCGCCGTCTACGACGAGATCCCGGCGGAGCTGCGCGAGCTCTGTGAGGACGTGGTCCTCAACCGGCGCGACGATTCCACGGAGCGCCTGCTGGAGGCGGCCGAGCGCTTCAAGACCGGCGCCTCGGCCCAGGCCAAGACCGCCGACCTGACCTGGCGCGAGGCCCCGGTCGCGAAGCGCATCGAGCACGCCCTGGTCAACGGCATCACCGAGTACATCGTGGCCGACACCGAGGAGGCCCGCCAGGGCGTGGAGCGTCCGCTCCACGTCATCGAGGGCCCGCTGATGGCCGGCATGAACGTGGTCGGCGACCTGTTCGGCTCCGGCAAGATGTTCCTGCCCCAGGTGGTGAAGTCGGCCCGCGTGATGAAGCAGGCGGTCGCCTATCTCGAGCCCTTCATGGAGGAGGAGAAGCGCGCCAACGGCGGCGACGGCAAGCGCCAGGCCGCCGGCAAGGTGCTGATGGCCACCGTGAAGGGCGACGTCCACGATATCGGCAAGAACATCGTCGGCGTCGTGCTGGCCTGCAACAACTACGAGATCATCGATCTCGGCGTGATGGTGCCGGCCGCCAAGATCCTGGAGACCGCCAAGCGCGAGCAGGTCGACATCGTCGGCCTGTCCGGCCTGATCACCCCGTCGCTCGACGAGATGGTCCATGTGGCGGGCGAGATGGAGCGCGAGGGGTTCGACGTGCCGCTGCTGATCGGCGGCGCCACCACGAGTCGGGTGCACACGGCGGTGAAGATCCACCCGGCCTACGCCAAGGGTCAGGCGGTCTACGTCACCGACGCGAGCCGCGCGGTCGGCGTGGTGTCGAGCCTGATCTCGAAGGAGACCCGCGGCGCCACGATCGAGAAGGTCCGGGCCGAGTACGCCAAGGTCGCCGACGCCCACAAGCGCTCGGAACTCGACAAGCAGCGGCTGCCGCTCGCCAAGGCACGGACCAACGCCTTCAAGATCGACTGGTCGGGCTACAAGCCGGCGAAGCCGACCTTCACCGGCACACGGGTCTACGGCTCCTACGAGGTCGCCGACCTCGTGCCCTACATCGACTGGACGCCGTTCCTGCAGACCTACGAGTTCAAGGGTCGCTTCCCGGCAATCCTGGACGATCCCGAGCAGGGCCCGGCCGCCCGCGCCCTCTACGAGGACGCGCAGGAGATGCTGAAGCAGATCGTGGAGGAGCGCTGGTTCAACCCGAAGGCGGTGATCGGCTTCTGGCCGGCCAACAGCGTCGGCGACGACATCGTGCTCTACACCGGCGAGAGCCGGTCGGAGCGGCTCGCCACCTTCCACGGCCTGCGCCAGCAGCTCTCGAAGCGCGACGGGCGGTCGAACACCTGCCTGTCGGACTTCGTGGCGCCTTCCGAGACCGGCATTGCCGACTATGTCGGCGGCTTCGTGGTCACGGCCGGCCTGGAGGAGGTGCGGATCGCCGAGCGGTTCGAGCGGGCGAACGACGATTACCGGGCGATCCTCGTGAAGGCGCTGGCCGACCGCATCGCCGAGGCCTTCGCCGAGCGGATGCACGAGCGGGTGCGCAAGGAGTTCTGGGGCTACGCGGCCGATGAGGTCTCCGCCCCCGAGGAGCTGGTGCTGGAGAAGTACGACGGCATCCGCCCGGCCCCGGGCTACCCGTCCCAGCCTGACCACACCGAGAAGACGACCCTGTTCGACCTGCTGAAGGCCGAGAGCCGGATCGGCGTGAAGCTCACCGAGTCCTACGCCATGTGGCCGGGTTCGTCCGTGTCGGGGATCTACATCGCCCACCCGGAGGCGCACTACTTCGGCGTCGCCAAGGTGGAGCGGGATCAGGTCGAGGATTACGCCGCCCGCAAGGGGATGGATGTCCGCGAGGTCGAGCGCTGGCTCGGGCCGATCCTGAACTACGATCCGACGCGGTATCTGGCGGAGGCGGCGGAGTAGGGGCGGGGGCTCGCGCCCCTGCTCCGCGCCGCGTCGTCACGCGCGCAAAGACGTCGGAAGGCCGGAGCGGTGAGGGCGCGCCGTCAGGCCGCCTTCCCGATCGTGAAATCGACATGCACGGAATCGTAGGGAAAGACGATCCGCGCATCGTCCGTGCGATCGAGGATGCCGGCATTCAGGAGCGCGTGCACGTCGGCATGCGTGTTCTTCACGTCCCGGTCGAGCAACCGCGCTACGGCGCGCAGCGACATGGGTTCCTGGCCGGCAAGAGCCTGAAGCAGTGCCCAGCGCCGGGGGGTCAGCACCGTCCACAAGCCCTCGACGGTGGGGAAGGAGATGAATGCGCCCTGCATCTCGCCCCGGAACGCCGCCAGGGCGCGGGCGCTGGCTTCCTCGATCGAAGAGACGCCGATCGTGACGGTCCTCATGGCCGCCTCCAGGGTTCGACATCGGCCCAGAAATCGGCCAGCAGGGTCTCGGGGCTAGTGAAGCGATAGGGGATTTCCAATCCTCCGATATGCTTGTGGTCGCCCTTTCCGGCTTCGTTGTCGTAGCGGAGCACGCACACGCCATCGACGACGAGGGCGAGCCGGTATTTGAAGCCGTGGGCACTTTGGCGGACTGGTGTCGGCACGTTCCAGACCACGAGTTCGGCAAACGACCGCTCAGGGATGATCGCGATCCTCTCCCTGAGCAGCAGCTCGGCCTTCATGGTGAGGCAGGATGACGGCAAAGCCAGCTGTTGGCAAGGGAGCCAACACGCGATGAAGTCAGGCGACGTCGGCGGGCGGGAATGGCTCCTCCGGCGCGCCTGCGCGGCAGATCAATGCGCTGGATCCCGGATTGGGTTCCGCTGACGCTCCACCCGTCCGGGAAAGGGGCCAGTGCAAAATAAGGCTCGTCCCTTTCCCGGGCGCATGCAGCGACAGCGGAATACGACCCGGGATCCAGCAGACGAGTCACCGCGTCGCGGTCTGCATCACAAAACCACGTTCAGCAGGTCCCCGCGCCCCGCGTGTTCACGTAGAGCGCATAGACCGAGTGAACCGCGGTCATCAGCAGCAGGTT
The DNA here is from genome assembly GCF_038442355.1 of Methylobacterium guangdongense. NCBI lineage: Bacteria > Pseudomonadati > Pseudomonadota > Alphaproteobacteria > Hyphomicrobiales > Methylobacteriaceae > Methylobacterium > Methylobacterium guangdongense. Next base: position 9,782 of record NZ_JBBXMX010000017.1, on the reverse strand, counting down.
GCGGTTGAGGCCGCCGAAGCACAGGTTGGCGCAGCGCTCCGGCAGGCGGATCCGGCCGATCGGCTTGGCCTGCGGCGAGAGAACCAGCACCCCGTCCTCGGCCTCGCTCATCCCCCAGCCGCACCAGAGATTGCCGTCGACATCGACCCGGAATCCGTCCGGCGTGCCGGTGCCGGCGTCAAAGAAGACACGGCCGTTGGCGGTCCTGGTGCCGGTCTCGACCACGTCGTAGACGCGGATCAGGCGGTTCGGCTTCGCCCGCGCCTCGATCACGTAGAGCTTGGACTCGTCCGGCGAGAAGCAGAGCCCGTTCGGCCCCGCCACGCCCTCGACCGCGACGCTGGCCTGTCCCGTCTTCGGATCGATCCGGTAGATGTTGCCTGGAAGCTCCGGTGCGGCCATCGATTCGTGCGGGTTCGGCCCGAAGGCCGGATCGGTGAACCAGATCGCGCCGTCGGAATGGCAGATCACGTCGTTCGGCGAGTTCAGCGGCTTGCCGTCGAACCGATCCATCAGCGTGGTGAGGCTGCCGTCATGCTCGGTGCGGGTGACGCTGCGGGTCTTGTGCTTGCAGGTGATCAGCCGGCCCTGCCGGTCGCGGGTGTTGCCGTTGGCGTAGTTCGACGGCTTGCGGAACACCGAGAGCGCGCCGGTGGCCTCCTCCCACCTCATGATCCGGTCGTTGACCACGTCGCTGAACAGCAGCGCTCCCCTGTCGCCGAACCAGACCGGTCCCTCGGCCCAGCGGAAGCCCGTGGCGACCCGCTCCACCGTCGCGGAGGCGAGGCGGTACTTGGCGAAGGCCGGATCGAGGATCTCGACGGCGGGGTCCGGAATCCGCTGCGACGGTTCCCAGCCGGCCCCGGCGGCCCGGGCGGCGCCGACAAGGGTCGCCCCGGCGAGCAGCCCCCTGCGTGCGATGATCGTCATGTCGCCTCCCTGCTCAAATTTGATGTTGCTCACATGTTTCGGACCGAAGAACCCGTTGGCCAGAGACGCGCTGGCCCCCTCTCCCGTGCGGGAGAGGGTTGGGGTGAGGGGCGAGACATTTCAGAAGGGACCACTCCGTGGACGTGCGTTCACGGTGCGCCTCATCCGGAAAGTTCTCGTCCCTCACCCTGTCCCTCTCCCGCACGGGAGAGGGGACCCGCGCTTCGTTCCCAATCGCTTCGCCCGGCAGCATTAAGAGAATCCTGGAGCCGGGCGACCCGAGGATGGGTCAGTGGATCTCGGGTTCGGGAATGCCGCCAGCCCCCTCCAGGAAATCGAAATCGCAGCCCTCGTGGGCCTGCCGTACGTGCTGGGCGAACAGGCGGTTGTAGCCCCGCGGATAGGCTCGGTCCGGCGGGCGGAAGGCCTTCACGCGCTCGGCGATCGCGGCATCGTCGAGGTGCAGGTGGATCCGCCGCCCCGGCACGTCGACCGTGACGAGATCGCCGTTGCGCACGGCGGCGAGCGGGCCGCCGGCCGCCGATTCCGGCGCCACGTGCAGGATGCAGGCGCCGTAGCTCGTGCCGCTCATCCGCGCGTCCGAGATCCGGACCATGTCGCGCACGCCCTGACGGAGTAGAACCTTCGGGATCGGCAGCATGCCCCATTCCGGCATGCCGGGGCCGCCGATCGGACCGGCATTGCGCAGGATCATCACGTGGTCGGGCGTCACGGCGAGATCGAGGTCGTTCACGGCCGCGCTCATGGAATCGTAGTCGTCGAAGACCAGAGCCGGTCCGGTGTGCTGGAGGAGGCGCGGGTCGGCGGCCGGCGGCTTGATCACGCAGCCGTCGGGGGCGAGGTTGCCGTAGAGGATCGCGGTGCCGCCCATGGCGACGATCGGCTGGTCCAGGGGGCGGATCACGTCGTCGTTGTAGACCCGGATACCGGCGAGCCCGTCGCCGATCGTGCCGCCGCTGACCGCACGGGCATCGAGGTGGAGGAGGGGGGTGAGCCGCGCCATCAGCGCCCGGATGCCGCCCGCGATGTGGAAATCCTCCATCAGCCACTGACCGGAGGGCCGCAGGTTCGCGATCACCGGTACCTTCTGAGCGAAGTCATCGAATTCGGTGAGCTTGACCGGGATGCCGGCCCGGCCCGCCATGGCGACGAGGTGGATCATCGCGTTGGTGGAGCCGGCGAGCGCGTTGTGGACCACCAGGGCATTCTCCACGGAACGCCGGTCGAGGATGTCGGAGGGCTTCAGATCCTCCCAGATCATCTCGACGATCCGCCGGCCGCAGGCGCCGGCCATGCGGGGATGGTCGGCATCCGCCGCCGGGATCGAGGCCGCGCCCGGCAGGCAGAGACCCATCGCCTCCGCGATCGACGTCATGGTCGAGGCCGTGCCCATGGTCATGCAGGTGCCGGCCGAGCGGGCGATGCCCGCCTCCATGTCGTTCCATTCCTGCGTGGTGATGTTGCCGGCCTCCTTCTCGGCCCAGTACTTCCAGACATCGGAGCCCGAGCCGAGGATCGTGCCGCCGAAATGCCCGCGCATCATCGGCCCGGCCGGCAGGAAGATCATCGGCAGGTTCATCGAGATGCCGCCCATCACGGTGCCGGGGGTGGTCTTGTCGCAGCCGCCCATCAGCACGGCCCCGTCCACGGGGTGCTGGCGCAGGAGTTCCTCCACCTCCATGGCGAGGAGGTTGCGGTAGAGCATCGTGGTCGGCTTCACGAAGTTTTCCGACAGCGACAGCGCCGGCAATTCGATCGGGAAGCCCCCCGCCTGCCAGACGCCGCGCTTCACGTGCTCGACCCGGGCCTTGAAGTGCTGGTGGCAGGGGTTGATGTCGCTCCACGTGTTGATGATGCCGACCAAGGGCTTGTCGCTGAAATCGGCGCGCTCGTAGCCCATCTGCAGCATGCGCGAGCGGTGGCCGAAGCTGCGCAGGTCGGTGGCGCCGAACCAGCGCTGGCTGCGCAGCTCGCCGAGGGTCTTCTTGTGCGCGGTCATCGTCGTGTCTCCGGTCTCACGCGTTCGGATGGGCGGGACGGGCCGTGGACCTGCACGCCCTGGCCGCCCGCGGCCGGGATCCGGCTCAGCGGCCGGTCCGCTGCCGCCACGCGGCGAAATCGGCGAGGCTCTGCTCGTCGGTGGCCGGGTAGAGGCCGAGGATCGAGCGGCCCTTGCGGACCTCCTCGGTGACGAAATCCTCGTAGGCGGTCATCTCGACCGCCTCGTCGGCGACCGCGTCGGCGAGGTGGGCCGGGATCACCGCGACCCCGTCGCCGTCGCCCACGATCACGTCGCCGGGGAAGACCGGGGCATCGCCGCAGCCGATCGGCACGTTGATGTCGATCGCCTGATGGATGGTGAGGTTCGTCGGCGCCGAGGGGCGCGCGTGGTAGCTCGGCATGGCGAGCGCGGCGATCTCGTCGGCATCGCGGAACCCGCCGTCGGTCACGAGGCCGGCGCAGCCCCGCACCATCAGCCGCGTCGCCAGGATCGAGCCCGCGGAGGCCGCGCGGGCATCCTTGCGGCTGTCGATCACGAACACGGCGCCGGGCGGGCATTCCTCCACGGCCTTGCGCTGCGGGTGGGCCCGGTCGCGGAACACGGTGATCGGGTTCAGGTCCTCGCGGGCCGGCATGTAGCGGAGCGTGAAGGCCTCGCCGACCATGGTGGGTCCGCCCGCCTTCAGGGGCAGGACGCCCTGGATCATCTGGTTGCGGAAGCCGCGCTTGTAGAGCGCGGTCATCAGGGTCGCCGTGCTGACGGTCTTCAGCTTGGCACGCGTCTCCTGCGACAGCCCGGACATCCGCTCATCCTCCCCGATGGTCGTGTCGCTCCCGTCCGGTCCCGAGACTTCGCCGTGAGCGCCGACTGTTATCTTGAGGTTCGGGTTGGGCGCCGTTCCGGGTCCTGTCAACTCCGCGGCGGGGTCTCGGGGCAACCGGGATCCGATGGCGGTGCGGCGGCGGCCACGCAACGCGGGGACGTTACGCGGCGGCCGAGCGTCCGTGCCCGCTGGGGGCGTCTGCCGGTGTCGATCGCGTGCATACGCAACCCGGATGATGCGCGGGGCCCTCGACCACCGTCCGCCCGTCTGACAGATTGGCGATGATCGGCGGCCCATGGCCCGCGGCTCGGGTCCCGCCGGCATCGCAGACCGCATCGGTGACAGGGCTCGATCGGGCGCCGCGCGCTTCGAGTGCGGCGGGATCGCCAGGGAGGACGGCTTGAGCGAATTGCCCCGACGCACCGGCGCGCGGATTCTCGTCGACCAGCTGCTCGCTCAGGGGGTCGCGCGCGTCACCTGCGTCCCGGGCGAGAGCTACCTCGCGGTGCTCGACGCCCTGCGCGACAGCGGCATCGACGTCCTGGTCTGCCGCCAGGAGGGGGGCGCCGCCATCATGGCGGAGGCGGCGGGGAAGCTCACCGGGCGCCCCGGCATCTGCATGGTCACCCGCGGCCCCGGCGCCACCAACGCCTCGGCGGGCGTCCACATCGCCCGGCAGGATTCGACGCCGATGATCCTGTTCGTCGGGCAGATCGCCCGGGGCATGCGCGACCGCGAGGCGTTCCAGGAGATCGATTACCGCCAGATGTTCGGCGGCGTCGCCAAGTGGGCGGTGGAGATCGACGACGCGGCCCGCATCCCGGAGATCCTCGCCCGGGCCTTCCGGGTCGCCATGCAGGGCCGGCCGGGCCCGGTGGTGATCGCCCTGCCGGAGGACATGCTCGACGACGTCGCGGCGGTCGGCGACGCCGCCCGCGTGGCCCCGGCCGAGCCCGCCCCGTCCCAGGCCGACGCGGAGCGCCTGCGGGCGATGCTGGCGGAGGCCCGGCGCCCGGTGGCGCTGCTCGGCGGGTCGCGCTGGAGCGCCGAGACCTGCGCGGGTTTCGCCGCCTGGGCAGCGCGCCACGACGTGCCGGTGGCGGTCTCGTTTCGCCGGGCGCAACTCTTCCCCGCCGACCACCCGAACTTCGCGGGCGAGTTGGGGATCGGCCCGAACCCGGCCCTCCTCGCTCGCATCAAGGACTCGGACCTGCTGCTCATGGTGGGCGGGCGCCTGTCCGAGATGCCGGCGCAATCCTACGGCCTGCTCGGCATCCCGGATCCCGGCCTGCCGCTGGTCCATGTCCACCCCGACCCGGCGGAACTCGGCCGGGTCTACCAGCCCGCCCTGGCGATCCAGGCGAGCCCGGCGGCGTTCTGCGCGGTCCTGCCGGACTTCCAGCCGACCGGGACGGGCCGCGCCACCGAGGCCCACGCCGCCTACCGCGCGTGGTCGGAGACACCGGAGCCGAAGCCGGGGGCGTTCCAGTACGGCGAAGCGATCACGTGGCTGCGGGAGCGGCTGCCGCCGGACGCGGTGATCTGCAACGGCGCCGGCAACTTCGCCACCTGGATCCACCGCTACTACCGGTTCCGCGCCTTCGGCACGCAGCTCGCGCCGACCTCGGGCTCCATGGGCTACGGCCTGCCGGCCGCCGTGATGGCCAAGCGCAGCCACCCCGACCGGATCGTCGTGGCGCTCGCGGGCGACGGCGACGTGATGATGACGGTGCAGGAATTCGCCACGGCGGTGCAGTACGACGTGCCCATCGTGGTCGTCGTCCTCGACAACGGCATGTACGGCACGATCCGCATGCACCAGGAGCGCGAGTATCCCGGCCGGGTCTCGGCCACCGACTTGCGCAATCCCGATTTCGCGGCGCTTGCGCGGGCCTGCGGCGGCCACGGCGAGACCGTCGAACGCACCGAGGACTTCGCCCCCGCCTTCGAGCGCAGCCTCGGCTCAAACCTGCCGGCGCTGATTCACTGCCGCGTCGACGCGGAAGCGCTCACCCCGACCATGACCCTGGCGGCGATCCGCGAGAAGGCCCTGACGGCCCAGCGGCGCTGATCCGCCGGCCCCGCAGCGAGACGAAGAGGACCAGCCGATGGACCACGCGATGACCCTGCGCGGCGAGAACCTGATCGGCGCCGAGGCCCGGCGCGGCACCGAGGCCTCGTTCCGGGCCGTGGAGGCGGCCACCGGCGCGGCTCTGGAACCCGAATACCCCGGCGCCAGCCACGCCGACCTCGACCGGGCCTGCGCCCTGGCGGAGGCGGCCTTCGACGCCTACCGCGAGACCGATCCGGAGACCCGGGCCGGGTTCCTCGAGACCATCGCGGCCAACATCCTCGAGATCGGCGACGAACTCGTCACCCGCTGCATGGCGGAGACCGGGCTGCCGCGTCCGCGGATCGAGGGCGAGCGCGCCCGCACCGCCGGGCAGCTCCGGCTGTTCGCCGGCGTGGTGCGCGAGGGCAGCGCCGTGGAGGCCCGAATCGATCCGGCTCTGCCGGACCGCAAGCCCCTGCCGCGCCCGGACCTGCGCCTGCGGCGCATCGCGGTCGGGCCGGTGGCGGTATTCGGGGCCTCGAACTTCCCACTGGCCTTCTCGGTGGCAGGCGGCGACACCGCCTCGGCGCTGGCGGCGGGCTGCCCGGTGATCGTCAAGGCGCATCCGGCCCATCCCGGCACCTCGGAGCTGGTCGGGCGCGCGGTTCGGAAGGCGGTGGCGTCCAGCGGCCTGCCGGAGGGGGTCTTCTCCCTGCTGTTCGATGCCGGCCAGTCGATCGGGCAGGCGCTGGTGGCCGATCCCCGGATCGCCGCGGTGGGCTTCACCGGCTCGCGCCGGGGCGGCACGGCCCTGATGGCGATCGCGGCCGGGCGCCCGCACCCGATCCCCGTCTATGCCGAGATGAGCAGCATCAATCCGGTGCTGCTGTTCCCCGGCGCCCTGGCGGAGCGCGGCGCGGCGATCGGCAAGGCCTTCGCGGCCTCGCTGACGCTCGGCGCGGGCCAGTTCTGCACCAATCCCGGCCTGATCCTGGCCCAGCCCGGACCCGGCCTCGACGCCTTCCTGGAGGCCGCCGCCGCGGCCCTGAAGGCGAGCCCGGCCGCCACCATGCTGACCCCGGGCATCCAGCGGGCCTACCGCAACGGCGTCGCACGGGTGGCGGGGCACGAGGCCGTCACCCTGCTGGCGGAAGGCCCGGAGGGCACGGCCACGCAGGGGCGCGCCGCCCTGTTCGTCACCGATGCCGCAGCCTTCCTGGCGGACCCGACCCTGCAGGAGGAGATGTTCGGCGCTGCGGCGCTGGTCGTGCGGTGTCCGGATCTGGCGGCGATGCGCGCGGTGCTGGCGCATCTGGAGGGCCAGCTCACCGCCTCGCTCCACCTCGCCCCGGCGGATCATGCCGACGCGCATAGCCTGCTGCCGCTCCTCGAACGGCGGGTCGGCCGCATCCTGGTGGACGGGTTCGGGACGGGCGTCGAGGTCGCGCACGCGATGGTGCATGGCGGCCCCTATCCGGCGACCTCGGACGGGCGCACGACCTCGGTGGGCAGCCTCGCGATCGACCGGTTCCTGCGCCCGGTGAGCTATCAGGACGTCCCGGACGCCCTGCTGCCCCCCGCACTTCAGGCCGCGAACCCGCTGGGTCTGCCCCGCCGGATCGATGGCGTTCCCGAACGCCGCTGACGCGCCGCGAGCCGCTTGCCAGGCGGGGCCGCGCCGTCTAGACAGCGACCGCCTGCCTTGGGGCGTCGCCAAGTGGTAAGGCAGCGGTTTTTGGTACCGCCATTCCCAGGTTCGAATCCTGGCGCCCCAGCCAAGCCTTCGCTAAGTCATTGATCTGATTGCATTCGGCTTTCAGCTGCTTCGGCGGCCATGCCGATTGTACGCAGAGCTGTTGCACGCGCTTGTCCACAGGGGCAGGCCGTTGACGATTTGTTCTAACGTGTTCCGCCGCGGGGCGGTATACTGGTGGCGAAGGCGATTCCGTTGCGATGAGCGGACGCGACCCTCTGGTGCTCCAGTTAAGGGGAAGTCCATCACGGTCGCTCTGAGCCTGGGCACCTCCGACCCAGCAAGTCCGCGCACACTCGGCTGGGGGCTCAACGCGGAAAGCCTCCGCGTCCGGGATGACCCCGCCATGCAAACAGCGTCTCAAATTCGCGACCACCTCCGCGCGTTCGTCGATCGGGAGCGAAGCGCGCGGATCGCGCGCTTGCAGCGCGACCTCAATCCACCGCGCGCCCCCCTCATCGGCGACTGGTCCTCGCTCATGGAAAAACGGGAGCGGGAGTATCGAATCTTCGGACGCCTGCAGGCGCTGGCGGCGGAGGAAGGCTTCGACGCAGGGTACGACAGTGAACTCGATGCGCACCTGAAGCGGGAAGGCTTTAGCCTGACGGAGCGTGGAGCCATCCGACGGCGCATCGAGAACGGTTACCTGCGCGATCTCGGTCGCCCGGACGAGACCGGTCGGCTCACGCCACCGCGCGCTTATCTACAGACGATGCTGACCAGCATGAACGAGCCTGTGACGGAGGCTGGCCTCAATCGCTGCCTCCGTGGCCTCGCAGCGCTCTCCAGCCATGTTTCACGCGAGTTCGCCTCAACCTATGCCGAGGCGCGTGCGGATCCACGGGAGGCCTGGGCCAACCTCTCGGCGATGCGTGCCAGGGGTGAGATGCCGCGTGACACTCTGGGCTGGGCCACATCCCACTTCGACGGTGCTGACAGCTTCGAGTGGGGCGACTTCGAGGTCCAGGTCTCCACAACACCGCCGCTGTCAGAAACCAGTTATACAGATCCGGCCACTCTCAAATCCGAGCCCGTCGGCCAGCCGGCACCCGAACAAGGCCCCATAGCCGACCGAAACCATCCACCTGCGGCGCCAGCTCCTGCGTCGTACCCTCCAAAAACGGAGGCCGCCGCGCCGGAAGAGGCGTCAAGGCCATCGTCTGGATCTGCGGAGCTTGACGGAGCGGATCGCGGTCCAACCGTCATCGATTGCGCTCCAGCCCTCGACCAACGAGGCCTCGACGATGCGCATGAGGGCAGCGAAGCCGGTTCTGGTCCGGTCACGAACTCGCTGACCGAGATGGTCGAAGAGCTCATCACGCACAAGGGCGCCACCTGGGACGAGAAGACCCAACGGCAGCATCGGGCGGTCGCGGTAATGCTGGGCGACATCGCCGGCACCGATGACCTGCGGCAGATCCGGAATGCCCATCTCGCTGCCTATATCCAGAACCTCTCGAACCTGCCGAAGTCCTACGGCAAGAGTTCACGTGATGCGGCACTGTCGATCGCGGACCTTGCCGAGCGCGGCCGAACGATGCGGGCCGCGGGACAGGCAGAGAAAGTCGGGCTCAGCCCGGCGACCGTGAACCGACATATCACGCAGCTCTCGACGATTGCGAAGTACTGCCGGGCCAAGCAGCGTCCGATTGGGCAGGTCGAGCTCCTGGGCGACTTCCGCCTGATCGACCCGGAGCGGGACGGCGAGAAGCGACCGGCCTTCGAGGTCGACGAGGTGAAGGCTCTATTCGCGCACTCCGTCTGGACCTCGACGGCCTCGGAAGCGGAGATGCTGCGGGTCGCACGGGGGCAGCAGATCTTCGCAGCCGTCTACTGGCTGCCGCTCCTGGGCTACTACACCTGCGCGCGCCTGTCCGAGTTGGTCTACCTCGAGCTCGGTGACATCGACCTAGGTCGTGGACTCATAAAGCTCGCAACCAGACACGCAGGGCTGCGAGCTTAACGCTGGCCAGGAAGTTATCGGGATCCTTGTCGTAGCGGGTGGCGACGGCGCGGAAGTGCTTGATCTTGCTGAAGAAGCGCTCAATCAGGTTGCGGTACTTGTACAAGAATGGGCTGAAGGCCAGTACCTGCTTGCGGTTGGGCATCGGCTTCACGTTCGCCCACGCCCCCTGCTCCGCCATCCGGGTGCGAAGCGCGTCGCTGTCGTAGGCTCGATCCCCCAGCAGGATCTGCCCCG